>DASRXR010000451.1:0-7776 GCA_035687405.1 Polyangiales bacterium | reverse complement strand
CGGGATCGAGATGCCGATGCCGGCTTCCGCGATGTCGGGGCCTTGCACGCCGACGGCGAGGCCGGTGAGGAAGTCGCCGCTACCGGCTGCACCGATCAAACCACCGACCGTGCGCGCCGCGTTGAAGCCGATGACGGAGATCGCGTTTTCGGTCGGCGTGTTCGGAATGCCGCCGTGGTAGCCGAGGCCGAGGTTGCTCGAGCGGGTGACCGTGAGGTCCATGATCACCGCTTCGATGAACACCTGCTTGCGCTCGGAGTCGAGCATGTCGATCACGGTGCGCAGCGCTTGGAAGTCGTGCGCGGACGAGGTCACGACGAGTGCGTTGCTGGCTTTGTGCGACGTGATCGCGACCTTGCCCTCGAACACACTGCCGGTGTCCTTCTTGTCGCCGCCTTTGCCGACCAAGTTGGTGAGCGTCGTCGCGACTTCTTCCGCGGAGCTGTGCTGCAGGTGGTGGACGTGGACCTTGCCTTCGCCCTCCATCGAGCCGTCGAGTTGCTTGAGCATCTCGAGGATGCGCAGATAGGCCTGCTCGGTTCCGACGATGATGATCGAGTTGGTGCGCTCGTCTGCGAGCACCTTCGACAGGCGCGCTTCACTGCCACCGATCGTCGCCGTGCCCGGTGCCGGCTTCTTCGCGTCCTTCGGGTCGGCCTTCTTGCCGACGTCGAACAGCTCGGTGAGGCGCGCCGCGAGCTCGGTTGCCGTGGCGTGGTGCACCGGCTCGACCCAGATCTGTTCACCGGTGCGCGCGACGTCGACGACTTCGAGGATGCGGAGCATGCGACGGATGTTCGTGCCCGTATCCGTCATGATCAGCATGTTCGTCGGCGCGTACGCCGTGAGGCTGCCGTCACCGGACTTGAAGCGCTCGAGCAGCGCTGACGCGTCTTCGGCCGCGATGTTCTTCACCGACTGCAAGCGCGTCAGATAGCGGTCGCCGTTCGGCACCGCCTCGTCCGTGTTGTAGAGCGGTACGGCGCGACCTTCGACGCGGCCCGACTCGACGATCTTGTAGTAGCGACCGGACGGAACGAGAGCCATCCCGTTCAGCTCGAGGATCGACATGAACGCCTGATACGCCTCGGCCGCGGTGACTTTCGTCGGCGCGTAAACCGTGGCTTTGATGCTGCGCGCCTTGCTCGGCAGGATGAAGCTGCGCCCGGTGATCTGCGACATCAGTCGCACCAGCTCGGGCAAGTCGGCGTCTTCGAGGTTGAACGTGACGCGCGTGTTCGGCGACACGGGGTTGTACCCGATGCCGGTTTCGAACGGCTTGATGTTGGATGCCGGGCCTTCGGGCGCTTCTGCTCCCGGCCCCGATCCCGGCACGACGGTGAAGTCGTCGCCGACGCCGTTCGCGGAAGGGGGCGGCGCCATTCCAGCAGGCGAACCAGGCGCGGGTGGAACTTGGTTTGCAGGCGGCGCCGCGAACGTCGTGCGACCACCACGAGTATTGGGCGTCGCGCGCCGCGTGCGAACGGTCGGGCGCGGTTTGGCACCCGGTGCAGGCTGATCCGTCGGTTCGGCTCCCGGCGCGGGCGGTGTGGGAGTCGGTGTGGGTGTCGCCGGTTGCGGCGCCGGCTCGGGCACCGCTTGTGCGAACGCGTGCTCGCGCACGCCGACTACGAAAGTGATCGAGGAGAGCGCCAAGCTACCCAGAAGAGCAACGCGCGTGTTCACGGTTCGTGACCTCGCCGAAAAAGTTCTGCGTGCGTGCACGCGAGTGCCAAAAGCTCGAGTCATGCGTCACTCATTGTCAGTTAGCGATTTGATATTCCATCGTGACGGCGGACCCGCGTCGGACCAGCGCGACGGACAGGTTGTTCGCGCTCCGCAGCTTCGAGTAGGCCTCGAGCGCTGAATCCGGGGCCGACATGTCGAAGCCGTTGATGGTGCGAAGCATGTCGCCGTTCTGGATGCCGAGTTTTCCGAGCAGCGAGCTGCGCCGGATTCCGTACAACTTCACGCCGACCGTACGCCCGTTTTCTTCGTGTGGAACTACGCGCGCAGAGCGCATCAGCTCTGCTTGGTTCGTCAGCAGCTTGTCGACCAAGCTGCGTTGCACTTGGTACTTCGTGTCGCTTTGCTGGCGAATGCCTTTGTCCAGGTCCTCGCCCCCGGCTTCTTTCGCGGGCTCGGCTGGCTTCGCTGCAGCTGGCGGCGGCGCGGGCGGGTTGGGCGGCTTGAACATCGTGAGCGAGCACAACACGCCGGTGGTCTGCTTGAGGAACACCGCTTCCGGGTAGACCGAGTCGATCTCTTTGCCGTCGATCGAGTTGCCCGGCCGGTACAAGAGCGGCGAGGCCGCGCCAGTCGACAAGCTCGCGAACGACCAGTCCGGATCGCGCGGATCGTAGATCGCCGCGACCAGCCGCACTGGACCTTCGCACGGCGGAGGCATCTGCCCGTCTGCCAGGTGTTGGGTCGCAACCGTCGTCGTCCCGTCGAGCGGCGCGTTCGGATCGATGACCGTCTTCGGCGGCCAGAGCGGGCCGGTTGTCGGGTCGAACATGTTGCGCGCGAGGATCGCGGTCTTGTCCGGCGGAAGCTCGCCCTTCGCAGGCCCTTCGCTGCTGGGTGTCACCGCTTTGGTGGACGAGGCGCGGATCGGCATCCAGGTTGCGGCTATTAGCTGCGTGGAGCCTTGGGCCAAAAAGAACGCGCAACAACCGAGCGTGATCAAGATGATGATCACGCGCATGCGCTTGGGCGATAGCTCCAGCTGCACCGAACAGACCTCCAGGGGCCAGACAAAGCAAGTGACGTGCCTGGCCGCAACTCATGAACTTTGCAGTGATTTCGGGCGGAAACGGGTGTGTGCTCACAGGTCGCTGCGACAAGCTGACAACGCCGCGCCGCTCAGACCGCTGCGCGATGACAAAATGTCAGTGAGACTTCGTCCCCGGAAGCGGTGCGGCGGGCGCGCCGGCCGGGCCGGTAGCCGAGGCGAGTTCTTCTTCCTCGCCGCCTTCGGCTGCGAGCTTTCGGTAGATCGTGCGAGTTGCGATCCCGAGCAGTTGCGCGGCGATGCGTTTGTCGCCGCCGGTGTGGTCGAGGGTGGCTCGGATCACGCGCTGCTCGATCTCCTCGAGCGGCGTGCCCAACGCGAACGACAGACTGCCGCCGCGAGCTTCAGCTTGCGCGATCGGCGCAGGCAGACTGTCTACATCGATCGTCGACGAGCGCCCGAGCACGACCCCGCGTTCGATCACGTTTTCGAGCTCGCGTACGTTGCCGGGCCATGCGTAGGCGGTCAGGCGGTCGAGCGCGGCTCGGGTCACGGTCATCGCGGGTTTGCCGTTTTTACGGCAGTAGACCGCGAGAAAGTGATCGACCAAGAGTGGAATGTCGTCCGAGCGCTCGGTCAGCGTCGGGCACGTGATCGCGATCACGTTCAAGCGATAGAACAGATCTTCGCGGAAGCGGCCGGCTTCGACGTCGGACTTCAAATCGCGGTTGGTCGCCGCGATCAGCCGGAAATCGGCTTTGTGCGTCTTGCCGCCGAGCGGCTCGTATTCGCCTTCTTGGAGCACGCGCAAGAGTTTCACTTGCACGGCCGCGCTGAGCTCGCCGATCTCGTCGAGAAACAAGCTGCCACCCGAAGATTGGCCGATCTTGCCGATGCGCTTTTGAATCGCGCCGGTGAACGCGCCCTTCTCGTGACCGAAGAGCTCACCCTCGACGATCGTCTCGGGTAGGGCTGCGAGGTTCACCGCGACGAACGGGCCTTCGCGACCGCTGTGCTGGTGGATGTAGCGCGCGAGGAGCTCTTTGCCGGTGCCGCTCTGGCCGAGCACGAGCACGTTTGCAGTCGAAGGTGCAGCTTGCGCCGCGATCTCGAGCGCCCGCCGCAGCGAAGGTGCCGTGCCGACGATCTCGCGATTGCGCAGCGCGGAGAGCTCGTTTTTCAGCGTGCGATTTTCAGCCAGGAGCGCGTGTCGCTCGGCGGCTTTGCGGACGGACTTCACGATGTCCATGCGCTTGAGCGGCTTCTCGACGAAGTCGTACGCACCTTCGCGCATCGCTTCGACGGCCGTTTCGACCGTGCCGTACGCGGTCATGACCACGACTTCGGCATCCGGCGCGACCGTATGCAGCGCTTTGATCAAGTCGAGACCGCTCATGCCGGGAAGCATCAAGTCGGTGAGCACGACGTTTACGCGGTGCTTGCGACACAACTCGAGGCCCACTTTCGCATCCTCGGCGAGGAGCGTCCGGAAGCCTTCGCGCTGAAAAATGCGCTCGAGCGACGTGAGATTCGAGCGCTCGTCCTCGACGATGAGGACCGTGGGTAAAACAGGCGCCTGCGCTGCCTCCATGTTGACAGTCTGGCAGACGGCGACAATCTGTCAACTTCGAGGTCGTTTTGACATGGCCGATGTCGTCTTGACTCAGCCGATGACAACTACTCCGCGCGGACTCGCAGGACTTCACTCGCCCGCATGAGGACTCGCCGGCACGCGCGTTCGCAGACGTAAGTCATTACATCCACTCGCAAAATCGCCGTGCCTTCGCTCTTCGCGAGGATCGGGATCTCGAACCGGAGCCGCGAAGCATCGCCGTCCACCGGTTTCGCATCCGGTCGGATCAGCCGGCCGCGCACTACCTCGACCGCCTCGCCTTCCACGCTCGGCGTGATCAAGAGCGGGGAGTCGTTGCCCGCCGGCAGCTGCACGATCACTTCGATCGACGTGTGCGATCCTGCGCGGACGGTGCGCTCGGGCGCGAGTTCGACTGAGATCTCCGCGCCGCGCGCAGCTGCGAGGCTTGCCGCCGCCGTGAGCAGCAAGGCGAGCTTCACGACGCGAATGGGATCGCCTCGCATGTGTTTCTCGTGCCGAACCAGCGCATCAGCTTCGGCTCGGCCCGGCCGTCGTCCGAGTACTCGATGAGGGCGTAGGTGAGGCCGCTGTCTTGCCCGAGGTATTGCAGGTCGAGGTGGATCATCTTGATCCAGCTACCGGTGTTCATCATCAGCTGGTGCGTCGGCAGGACGCGAAACCGCGGTGTGTGGCTGTGACCGACGATGAGAGTGGTGACGCCACGCAGTTTGCGCAGATGTCGTTCAGCGGCGTGGTCGAAGCCGCTCATCGCGAATACCTCTTCGCGAAGGATGAGCGGGATGCTCGCGAGCCGCTTTCGCCAGGCTCGCAACGTGAAGATGCGGCGCCGCAGGAGGTGGAGGAGTGACTTCAGCATGAACCGAATGCCGAACGCGGGATCGAAGAACAGGGACCCCAGCAGGTACAGCTTGAGCGGGAGAACGCGATCGACGCTATTTCGGAACTCTTTGACCGGGTTCATCACTTCGAGAATCCACAGGCTGCCGTAGGGCAGATCGAGGACCTCGGTCCCGTCGCGCCGCTTCCGAAACGGCTTGGAGTACTGAATGCGGTGGATGCGCTCGAGCTGATGGCCGTGCCGGATCTGGATCCCTTCCGGCAGGTAGTAGGTATCGGTGTGCGTGATGAAACGCACTCGTTCGCTCAGCTCACCGGGCGCGACGTACCGGCTGAACAGTGCCTGCGGCGCCTCGAACAGCATGTCGAGATCGTGGTTGCCCGGCAGATACACGAGGCGTCGATGTGCGCGAGACAGAAACCGCCTGAGCGAAAGAACGAACTTTGGGTGTCCTTCGAGACACAATCGCAGTTTCTCCGTCGCTATCTCTGCGGTGATCTCTGTCGGCCAAGTGCCGTCTAGTTTGACCTTCAACAGGTCGAAGATGTCCCCATTCAAAATGAGCTCAATCTCGCTTTGATCGCCAGCTTGGTCGTCGTAGTGGGAGAGCAACTCTGCGAAGCGTTCATCCTCGTAGAAGTCTTCGAATGGGTTGCGCTTGCCCTTCTCGACCCCGGTACCTAGATGTAGGTCGCTCACGACGATGCGCAGGAGCTTCATCTTGCCTCGGTATAGTGGATGCGCTTAACTACGAAGACTTTCGTCGATGCCCTAATCGATGCCCTAAATGGACGGTTCGAGTGGTCAGGAGCGCTGTTTGCCTCTGCGATCACAGCGGTGGCTCGTGAGCGCTCATAGTACGAAGCCCGATCGCCGATTGCCATTCCGGGTACTTTGGGTTGCAGCCTGCTGCGTCGGTTGGTCGGGCGCGGTCTTCGCGGCTGTTGGCTGCAGTCAGTCAAAGCCCTACATGGCGCCCGATCTCGATGATCGCGCGGATGCCAGCCCGCCCAGCTTGAACGAAGACGAGCAGCCCGATTTTCCTACGACCGGTATCGATGCAACGAAGCTGACGTTGACCGGAATCGAGCCGGCGAGTGGTCCGTTCTCCGGCGGCACGCCGAGCGTGTTGCGCGGCAGCGGCTTCGGTGACGACGCGCTCGTACGCATCGGCGGTGCGCTCGTGCAACCGGGCGACACGGTGGTGCTCAGTCACAACCGAATCAGCGTCGTGGTTCCCGCGGGCATCGTCGGGAATGCAGACGTCGAGGTGACGCAGGGCGACGACACGGTGAAGCTGGAAGCGGCGTTCAACTACAACGCTCTGCAACTGACGCCGTCGGAAGGCTCGATCTCGGGTGGCACGCTCATCGAGCTCACCGCCGGTGGCGCGACGTTCGACGAGGGTGTGATCGTCGAGTTCGGTGGCGAGCCGTGTGCGGATGTCACGCAGCTCGCTCCGGCCCGCATTCGTTGCAAGGCACCGCGTCACGCGCTCGGTCGCGTGGACGTGATCGCACGCTGGTCAGATGACGTGCATCCGCAGCTCGTCGCGCGCTCGGCCTACGAATACGTCGAGACGCTCGATGCGGAGATGGGCGGTCTGTCGGGCGAGCCCATCAGCGGCACGCTCAACGTCGCGGTGATGAACGACCTCGGGTTCGTGATCCCGAAGGCGCTCGTGGTCGTCGGTAACGATCTTCGGAACACGCGCTACCGCGGCCTGACCGACGAGCGCGGTTCGATCGTGTTTTCCGGTAGCGACTTGAAGGGCCCAGTCACGGTTCACGCGAGCGCGAAGTGTTATCAGAAGGGTTCGATCGTCAGCTTCGATGCGGAGAACGCGACGATCATCTTGTCTGCGGCGTTCGATCTCTCGTGTCAGTCGGGCGGAGAAGGGCCAGCGCGCCGCGGTGCGCTCGGTGCGTTGATCTCCGGCGAGCTGATCTTCCCGGGTGTCGACGAGTTCGGCGTGAACGATTGGAGCATCGTGCCGAAGCCGCGCGCCTCCGAGATTCGCGTCGCGTACGTGTTCACGACTCGGTCGAGCTCCGATACGCGGAACCCCGCGCCTGATCCACAGGGCACGATGGCGCGTTTGATCGAGACGACCGCTGAAGTCGGTCAACGCGGCTTCAAGTACAAGATCTTTGCGCGGCCGGCAGGGCTCGCGGTGTATGCGCTCTGCGGCATCGAGCGTACTGACAACATGGAGTTCACGCCGTACGTGATGGGGCTCGCACGCAACGTCGTGACTGCGCCCGGCGAAGAGAACGAAAACGTCAATCTCGACATGGACATCTCGCTCGATCGCGAGCTCGCGGTGTCGCTTCGGGACTACCCGGCTCCTTCGCCGAGCGGACCGAGTGAGTTTCGCGTGCGCGCGAGCGTCGACCTCGGTGGTGAAGGCGTGATCGTGCGCGAGGTCGGCATGAAGCAGTACGACATCGTGCGCCGCCGCGTGGGTTCGGACACGTTCAGGTTCTTCGGGCAACCGCCGTTCGCGCGCGTGCTCGAAGGGGCAAGTTACGAGCTGGTCGCGGGTTACTACACGCCCGATACGGACGTGCCGCTCACGACGCAGCGGCG
>DASRXR010000450.1:0-5011 GCA_035687405.1 Polyangiales bacterium | reverse complement strand
CTCGAGACCACCAGCGTGCTGCGCGCACGCGGACGCGGAACCAAGGAAGACATGCAACTCGACAGCGAGATCCAGCAACGCATCGAAGGTCTGATCGCGAGCGATCGCGTAGTGCTCTTCATGAAGGGCACGCGGCATTTCCCGCAGTGCGGGTTCTCCGCGACCGTCACGCAGATCCTGAACAAGGTGGTCCCGCAGTACGCGACCGTAAATGTGCTCTCCGACCCGCAGATCCGCGACGGCATCAAGGCGTTTTCAGACTGGCCGACGATTCCGCAGCTGTTCATCGACGGTAAGTTCGTCGGTGGTTGCGACATCGTTCGGGAGATGTTCCAAGCCGGCGAGCTCCACAGCTTGCTCGGCGTGAGCAAGCCGGCTGCCGATGCATCGCCGGCTACCGCCGCACCGAAGCTGACCGTGTCGCCTTCGGCCAAGTTTGCGATCGAACGAGCGAAGGGTGACGAAGCGGGCAACTTGCGGCTCGAGGTGAGCGCTGAGTTCGAGCACGCGTTGTCGATCGATGAGCCCGACGCGGAGGACTTCAAAGTCGACGTCGGTGGTTTGATCGTGCTCGTCGATCCCGAGAGCGCTCCGCGCGCTGACGGTGTCGTGATCGATTTCGAAGAAGGCGCGAGCGAAGATCAGGGCGGCTTCAAGGTCGAGAATCCCAACGAGCCCGCGAAGGTGCGTCAACTGACCCCGGCTGCGTTGAAGCAGATGATCGACGCAGGTGACAAGTTCGAGCTCTACGACGTGCGCACTTTGGAAGAACGTAAGCTAGCGAGCATTCAAGGCGCACAGCTTCTCGACGATGATGCATTGCGTCGCGTCGCAGGTCTCGACAAAGACACGCCGCTCGTCTTCCATTGTCATCACGGTGGACGCAGCCAGGCCGCCGCAGAGCGCTTCGTTCGCGAGGGTTTCAAGCGTGTCTACAATCTGGTGGGTGGTATCGACGCTTGGTCGGCGTCGGTGGATTCCAGCGTTCCGCGTTACTGAGGCGCTCGCTCGCCCTCGCTTCCCGGATTCCTGATTTCGGATTACCCGAGGTTAGGAATCCGTTGCCACTCACGGTATCCCGGGCTCGGCTCGGTTTCCGTGACGGAAGCGCGAGCGTCGCTCACGGCTGCTGGGTTTCCCGTCGGATGTAGCAACCGAAGCGTCGAAAGCCAGTCGTCACCGCGATGACACAAGACGACGCATTTGTCGTCGCGTTGTCACACTTAGACCTTCTAAAACACCTCACCTCTAGACTATCAACGCGACCGGTAAACCCCTTGAGGGAGAAACGGTTATGCGAAGAGCTTGTGGTCTTGGAAATGCGCTTCGTGGAAGTGCGCGTCACTTGGGTTGGGCAGCAGTTTGCCTCGCCGCCTTCGTGACAAAACTTCACGCTCAGCCGGCGGAGCCTCCGCCAGCCGCGCCTGTTGTAACGACGCCGGCACCGGCAGCTGAGAATCCGCCCGCGGCCGAAGCGCCGCCGCCGTCAGCGTCAGAGATCGCACCGCCTGCACCGCAGCTGGAACCGATCCAGCCATCTTTCCCCACGCCCGCGACGACCTCGGTTCCAGTCGAGCCGCCGACAGCGGCAGCGCCGGCAGTCGATCCGCTCGCTGGTGCAGTGAGCTTCAAGCCCGGCAAGGGCCTCGACATCAAGTCGAACGACGGCAACTGGTCGTTGAACCTCAAGCTCAAGGGCCAGTTCCTCGACGAGTTCGCGCTGCCGACGCTCGAGGGCGCGCCGAGCCGCAACTACTTCTTCGTGCGCCGCATGCGTGTCGCTCTTGGCGGCTCGATCTTCACGAAGGACATCAAGTACAAGACCGAGCTGACGTTTGCTGGCCAGGAGCTCAACCGCCGCACGGTCGCCGTGAGCGGTGCGACGCCGGCTACGATGGGCGGCGCGGTTGCCTCGTCGGCTGAAGTGCTGCAGCAGGCGCCGTTGCTCGACTTGTTCATCGAGTTTCAGCAGCTGCGCGACCTGACGCTGCACGTCGGTCAAGCGAAGGTGCCGTTCGGCCGCGAGCGTTACTTGGGCGACTCGGATCTACAGACGGTCGACCGCTCGATCGACGACGCCGAGTTCAACTTCGACCGCGACATGGGCGTCGAGCTTCGTTCGACCGACCTCGGTGGTGTCGGCATGTTCCGGTACTACCTCGGTATCTACGCCGCGGAAGACAAGAACGCCGGCAACAACACGATCGGTGTAGGCGACTTCGGTTACCTGTACTTCGCGCGCTTCGAGGTTGCGCCGATGGGCAAGTTCGAAGACACACCGGTCGACTTCGCGCGCACGTCGCCCAAGCTCAGCTTCGGCATCGCGTACGCGTTCGTGCAGTCGGACATCACGAGCCCGTACGCCGTGCAGTCGGCGGGTGCGGCGCAGCCGTCGATGGGTCGTCTGCCCAAGGTCGACTACAACTTCCACAACTTCACCGCGGACTTCTTGTTCAAGGCGAGCGGCTTCTCGGCGCTCGGCGCGTTCCACGTGCGCAAGCTCGCGGACCTGCCGGAAGACATCAACGGTCGCGACGGCATCGGCCTGGCGTTGCAGCTGCACTACTTGTTGTCGAAAGACGTGCCGCTCGGCATCGCTGCGAATGCATCGACGGTTCGCGGGCTCGGCGACGACACGAACATTCAAGAGCGCAGCGAAGTTGGTGGTGGCCTCGGCTACTACTTCTACGAGCACGGTTTGAAGCTCGAAGCGGAGTTCGAGCACTCGTGGCGCGATCAGGGTCAGCCAGACAACGCGCCGATGCTCACGCCACCGCTCGCAAGTCCGGACAACCGCGTCCGCATTCAGCTCTCGTTCATCATCTGAACGATTTGCTTCGGCTTTTCCCCCGAGAGCGGCTTTCGTCCTCGGTCCCTCCCTGCGCAATACAAGAAGTATTGCTCAGTCGGGCCCTGCGGGCGCGCACGCTCTCGGGGGAAAACCCTCGCAAATCCGACGGCGATTTGCTTCGGCTTTTCCTCTGAGAGCGGCTTTCGTCCTCGGTCCCTCCCTGCGCAATACAGGAAGTATTGCTCGGTCCGGCCCTGCGGGCGCGCACGCTCTCAGAGGAAAATCCTCGCAAATCCGGCTTGCACTGCGTCTGTGTTGCTCGGCTCGGTCAGCGTTTGGAACGCTGCCGCCGTCAGCTGCTGGATAGGTTCTCTAACTCTTGCTGCGTTGTTTCCCAGCGCTTCGTGAGGCCTTCTAGCTCGCCCTGCGCGTCGCGGAACTCTTCCAGCAGCTTCGTGCTTCGCTCTTTGTCGGCGTAGACTGCTGGGTCCGCCAAGAGCTCGCTCCGACCCTTCTGCGCTGTCTCTAGCTCTCCGATCTTCGTCTCTAGATCGGCGATCTCACGGTCGAGTTTCTGCTGGCGGTTCTTCGACCGCTTGTCGGCTTCCCGCTTCTTCGGGTCCACCGGCACTGGTGCCGCTGCTGCTGGCTTCGCCGCTGCCGCCGCTGCGGGCTGCTTCGGAGCCGGGGCGGGCGCTGCAGCCTTCCGTTGCGACGCCGGCGCGGGCGCGGTTCCGCCATCGCTTGCGAGCTGCCGCAAGCGACAGGTGTCCATGTATTCGTCGAGCGTTCCCGGATAGGTCTCGACCGTTCCACCTTCGACGTTCCAGATCCGCGTCGCCAACCGTCGCACGAACGAACGATTGTGGCTGACGAAGATCAACGTCCCGTCGTAATCCTGAAGCGACGCCGCGAGAGCCTCGCTGCTCGCGAGATCCAAGTGGTTGGTCGGTTCGTCCATCAGCAGCGTGTTACCGGGCTTGATCAAGAGCCGCGCGAGCGCCACCCGCGCCCGCTCACCACCGGACAACACCGCGATCTTCTTCTCGACGTCGTCGTCGCTGAACAAGAACGCGCCGAGCACCGAGCGCACGCGTGTCACCGAAGCGGTGCCGTCGATCGCCGCGATCTCCTGAAAGATCGTGGAGTCGCGATGCAATGACTCGGCGTGATGCTGCGCGTAGTACCCGATGTTGACGTTGCTACCGACGATGATCTTGCCATCGCTCGCCTCGATCTCGTTCGCGATCATCCGCAGCAGCGTCGTCTTACCCGCGCCGTTCTTCCCGATGATGCCGATCCGCTCGCCGCGCTGAACCTTGAGATTCACGCCGCTCAGGACCGTGCGGTCGCCGTAACTCTTCGCGAGCTCCTCGAGCCGGATCGGCTCGCTCACCGCGCGTTCGGTCGCAGTGAAGTTGATCCGCATGACCTTGCGCTTCTTGTAGGTCTCGACCTCTTCCATCTTGTCGAGCGCCTTCACGCGGCTCTGCACCGCGCGCGCCTTGTTGGCCTGCGCTCGAAACCGATTGATGAAGCGCTCGGTCTGCTCGCGCTCGCGGGCGATGTTTTTCGCCTTGTTCTCGAGGATGATCTCTTCCTCTTCACGCTGCGTCAGGTAGCGCTCGTAGTTGCCGGTGTACGAGCGCACACCTTCGACTTCGAAACTGACGATGCGTTCGATCTGTTCGTTCAAGAACTCGCGGTCGTGGCAGATCAAGATGAACGCGCGCTCGTACGCTTTCATGAAGTCGGACAGCCAGGTCACCGACGGCATGTCCAAGTGGTTCGTCGGCTCGTCGAGCAGCAGCAGATCCGGCTTTTGAAACAAGAGCGACGCGAGCACGGCGCGCATCTTCCAACCACCCGAGAACTCGCTCAGCATCCGCTCGCGATCGCTGTTCGCGAAGCCCAGACCCGACAGCACGCGCATCGCCTCGTGTTCGGTGTAGTGCATCTCGTAGTGGGCGAGGCGCTCGTGCAGGTCGGACAGCTTTTCGGCGAGGCTCATCAGCTGCTCGCCGTCGCCAGGGTCCTTCTCGGCTTCGACCAGGGCCGCCTCGAGCTCCGCCAGCTCCTGGTCGAGCACCTCGCGACCCTGCACGCTTTCGAGCACGAACCGCAGGAGCGGCTTGTCGTCCTTCAGCGTGATGTCCTGCGGCAAATACCCGAGCCGCGTGCCTCGGCTCAGCTGCACGCTGCCGTAATCCGGCGCTTGCT
>DASRXR010000449.1:0-13913 GCA_035687405.1 Polyangiales bacterium | reverse complement strand
CGACGACACCCGCAAATCGTTCGGCCCCGCGACCGATCCCGCCCCCTTACCAAGCCTACAAGCGCGTCAGAACAAGACGTCGCCCGACGTTCAACGCAAACGCTTCAGCTCTCGTTGCGCGGCTCTGACGACGTCGCGAGTCGATTTCTGTGCTGCTGCTTCGTAGGGCTCGCGTGGAACATGAACGGAATCCCACCGCCGTCGTGCGCTGGGGCCGGCGCATCTGCAAGCCGCCGTGCCCCGAGCGCGATGTTGGGCCCGAAAGGACCGTCAGCCGTCGAGAGCGAGGTCTCGCTCTTGCCAACGCATCTGCAAACCACCCCGCTCTGGAAGCACTCAAACGATTCGGCTAAGCACCCACCATGCAAGCGATGCAGATGGCCGCTCTCGGCGAACCCGAGTCACTCGAGCTCAAAGACCTTCCCGACCCAACTCCCGGGCCCGGCCAAGTTGGAATCGATGTTCAAGCCATCGGCTGCAACTTCGCCGACATCCTCATCTGCCGCGGCAAATACCAACTCAAACCCGAACTCCCGTTCTCGCCTGGCAGCGAAGTCTCCGGCGTCATCAACGCACTCGGCACAGACGTCACCAACTTGCACGTCGGCCAACTTGTCGCCGCACAACTCGGCTTCGGCGCATACGCTACCCGCGTCGTCGCAGACGCTCGACGTGTTCAACCCGTTCCTGCCGCCATGCCCGCAGCCGACGCCTGCGCTCTCGGCATCGCCTATCAAACCTCCTACCTCGCACTCGTCGATCGCGCACACCTCGGCCCCGGCGAAACCCTTCTCGTTCATGCAGCTGCCGGCGGCGTCGGCCTCGCCGCCCTCCAAATCGGCAAAGCCCTCGGCGCACGCGTCATCGCCGGTGCCTCCGGAGCCGAAAAGCTCGAGCTCTGCAAAGCCAACGGCGCCGACGAAGTCGTCGACACTCGCGAAGAAGGCTGGGTCGACACCGTCCGCAAGCTCACCGGCAACCGCGGCGCAGACGTCATCTACGAATCCGTCGGCGGCACAGTCTTCGAAGGCTCACTCAAATGCATCGCCTGGGCCGGCCGCTTACTCGTGATCGGATTTTCATCCGGCGACATCCCCGCCCTCAAGATGAATCGCGTCCTGCTCAAACACATCTCGGTCATCGGCTTGAATGTCGGCGCCTATCACGAGAACGATCCCCAAGGCCTTCGCGACGCGACCGTTCGCCTGTTCGAGCTCTACGCGGCCGGCAAAATCAAACCCGTGATCCACGCTCGCTACCCACTCCGCGACGCCGCCAAAGCACTGCGCGAGCTCGGCGATCGCAAGACAGTCGGCAAGCTCATCCTCGAACCCTGACCGCCGCTGCGCGTCCGCTCGCCCCAGCGCGCTACGCGTCCGCTCGTACCGGTGCACGCTTGTACACCGCGATCAAATACGCGAGCAGCGGGACGATGATCACCAACCCGACGCCGACCGCCCACAACAACCCGCGCAACGTGTTCGGCGGTGCCGCGAGATCCCGATACGTGTAATCCACACCAGTCGTTCGCAACAGCACCGGAAACTGCGCCGCGAAGAAGCCCACGAGCACGCAACACGCTTGCGCGCCCATCGCAAGCCGCAACACCCACGGCCGCCCCGCATGAAACGCGTACGCGACCACCAAGATCAAGACCGTCGCAAGCACCATCGCCGTGAGCGCGAGCGGCGAAGCGATCAACGCGTGCGCCCAATGCAGATCTTGGACAAACGCAATCGTCACCACGATCGCACCCAACCCAATCGTAACGAAATGAGCAATCCGGGCCGAACGCAAATACGGCAACGGAGCGTCATCGCGCACGTGCTCGGCCGCTAACAGCGCCGCACCTTCGAACGCAAACAACGCGCACACGAACGCGCCCGTGGCCCAGCCAAACAACGTGTTCCACGGCGCAATGTAGAGCTGGAAAAAACTGCCATGCAAATCTCCCGGAATCGTATCCGTCGCCGTCGCGGCGACGATCAAACCGAGGCTGAGCGGCGTGAGTAAACTGGCAAAGCGAAACACCGCCGTGTACGACCGATCGAGCACGAGCGTCGGATCGTAATGCCGAAAGGTGAACGCACTTCCACGCGCGACGATGCCGAGCAACGCGAGCAACAGCGGCACATGCAAGTGGATCGACACGAGCGTGTACAACCGCGGAAATCCCACGAACGCGATCACCACGATCAACACCAACCACACGTGATTGGCTTCCCAGACTGGCGCGAGCGCGACATCGACACGCTCACGCGCCTTCCGCCCCATCAAACCCTCCATGATGCCCGCACCAAAGTCCGCACCGGCGAGCACCGTGTAGAGCGCCGCAGCTACGAGCATCACGACCAATAGACTCTCAACCATGCGCCGCCTTCGGTGATGGCGGCGCTGGGTCCGCGAACTCGTCGGCACTCGTGCCACGCTTTTCCGCGTCTTCGGCGAGCCGAATCAAGTGCGTCATGATCCACGCGATCACGACACCCAACACGAGATACACGACGAGCATGAACATGAGCGGCCAGACGAGCCCGGGCATCGGCGTAACCGCATCTTTCGTTCTGAGCACGCCGTAGATGATCCACGGCTGCCGGCCGACCTCAGTCACCGTCCAACCCGCTTCCACCGCGATGAACCCGAGCGGCGTCGCTGCCGCGACCACCTTCAAAAACCGGCGGTGCTCGAGCCACTTCGGCCGCAACCACAACATGCCCAAGAACGCAGTGCCGAGCCCCGCGAGCGCAGTTCCAGCCGCGATCATGATCTGAAACGCGATGTGACAGATCAGCGTCGGAGGCCAGTTTTCGCGCGGAATGCGGTCGAGCCCAGTCACCTCCGCAAACGGGTCGTGATGCGCGAGCAACGAAAGCAGATACGGGATCTCGATCGCGCCGCGCACGACCTGCTTGTCGTCATCGGGAATACCACCGAGCATGAACGATGCATTGCGCTCGGTATGGTAGTGCGCTTCCATCGCCGCGAGCTTCGCCGGCTGGCGCTTCGTCACGTGCTGCGCGCTGATATCTCCGCTCAATGGTTGCAATAACGCCGCGACCGCACCGATCGCGAGCGCTACCCGCAGCGCAATTCGATGCATCTCAGAGCTCGGATTTTTCAGCAAACGAAACGCGTGAACACCCGCAACTCCAAACGCCGTGCTGACGAACGCAGCGAGCGTCATGTGCAACGCTTGCGAAGGCCACGCTGGGTTGAACATCGCCGCGACTGGATCGACGTCGACTGCCTGCCCATCCACCCAGCGAAAGCCTGCCGGGCTGTTCATCCACGAGTTGGCTGCCACAACGAGCACACCCGACGCAACTCCCGAAAGCCCGACGACGATGCCCGACGCAAAGTGAATGCGTTCAGGCACGCGGCCGAACCCATACAAGAAGATCCCGATCGCGATCGCTTCGACGAAAAACGCCGTGCCTTCCCACGAAAACGGCAAGCCGATGATCGGCCCCGCGTGCTCCATGAACTTCGGCCACAAGAGGCCGAGCTCGAACGACAACACAGTTCCAGATACAGCGCCGACCGCAAAAAACACGGCGACACCTTTCGACCACGCGCGCGCGAGCTGCAGATACACCGGCCGCCGCGTTCGAATAAACTTCCACTGCGCAGCGGCCATGAGCCACGGCATCGTCATGCCAATACAGGCGAAGACGATGTGAAAGCCCAATGAAATGGCCATCTGCAAACGTGCTGCAACGAGATCATCCATGCGGAACTACCGAAGAGCACGTTTGTGCCCTTCGGCCTAACTCGCAAGGATAATCGGGTCAGTCACAGTCACGGGGAAACATCGCCGTTCCCCCGAGCGTGCAGAGATCGCACAACGCGCGTGTCCGCGCGACTTCAGCGCGGATCCGGCACCGTGATCGGCGCCGAGAAGGACAGCGGCAGCGCGTCGTTCAGTTTGATCGAGGACCAACCATCGCCCGGCTCGGGCACGAGCACCGTTGCGCCGATGCTGTCGCCGATCTGCGTGCGATACACAGTGACCTGCTCGATCAAGTCGCCATCGATATCGAGAACGTCCGCGTCCTCAGGTGTACCGAACGGCTCGCCCGGCTCCGTGAAGGGCTGGCTCCAGCGCGGACCATCGGTGTCGACGATCATCGCGCGATACCGCTGAATCGCACTCGGGTCGGTGATGACCAAGGACGCCTTGTTCGTCATCGACGAGCGATCGAACAGGCCCTTGTAGGTATAGTCACTGACCCACTTGGGATCGCAGTAACCCATGATGTCGGTCGTCTTGTCGGGATCGAAAAACGTCTTCTTCCGTGAGTCGTAACCCCACGTGCCCAACTTCGCACCGGCGTACGGGTACTTGGTATCGACGCCTTGGATCTGATTGCCCGGTGCACACGGCGCGTGTTGGCGACCATGGTTGTGCCCGACTTCGTGCGCCATCGTCGATGCCGACGTTTCGTCTGCAAACGCCAGCCCGAGCGCGACCCGCGTCTGCGCTTGTGTCGCGCTTCCGACGTAACCCACGCCCGCAGTGCAACCGCGCATGCAGTACTCGCGAAGCGTTTCGGTCGGCTTGAGCAACCCGTAGTAATAGGTTTCGGCGTTCGGCTTGTCGGTTTGGCGCTGCGTGCGCAGCTGCTCGATGACCGAGTTCCAGTTCACCGGGTACGCGACGCTCAGCGGCTTACCGACCGTGAGCTCGACCTTGCTGACCGGATACATCGCGAGCAGATAGTCTTTGTAGATCTGTAGCGACTTCTCGGTCGTATCCGGCATGCGCGAGTTGGTGCTGAGCGGAATCAGCGTGATGCGCAGTGTGCCCGTGTTCTTCGCCATCAGCGGCGTATCGCCCATTGCCGGAAAGCGCGTGTCCGTGCTCGCGCCACCCGCTGCCGGTGCACCACCACACTCGACGAGCTCGACCGAGTACGTCGTCATGTCGGTGATCTTCTCGGGCGGAATCGAGATCTGAAACGCGCTCGCGGTATCGGCGTCGGTCGACGCTTTAGTCACGCTCTGCTTCGCGAAGTACTGATCCTCGGTCGCCCCGTTCTTGACCGTCACGCGCGCGGACAGATCGCGCGCCGCAAACCCTGCGCCCGGTGTCACCGCGACGCGGAACAGCGTCGGACGACCCTGCACGATGCCGACGCGTTGCGCCGGATCGACCAAAGTCACGCCCTTGCTGAGCGGGATCTTGATCGACTGATACGCCGCGACCTCGCTGATCGCGATGCCTGTCGCGGGGCCCATGCAGCCATCCGCGCCAGACGGCGCACGACACTGGCCGGCCATGCACGCTTCGTTTGCAGCGCAGGCCTTACCGCACGCGCCGCAGTTCTGCGGGCTGATCTGAAGATCGGCGCACTGGTCGTTGCACGCCATCTGGCCCGGCGGGCAAACGCACGCACCTGCCTGACAGAGTTGACCGGGAGTACAGGCCTTACCGCACATGCCGCAGTGTTGCGGTGTCGTGTTCGTGTCGACGCACGCGTCGCCACAGAATGTCGTGAGCTCGGGACACTTACACAACCCGTTCGCACAGATTTGTCCGTTGGCGCATGCGGGCGTGCAGATGGCCGCGAGTGGTAAACACTGACCCTGTTGGCACTTCTCGCCCGCCGCACACGCGCGGCCGCATGAACCGCAGTTCAGATTGTCGTTCACGGTGTCGACGCAACCGGTCGTACAGCTCGTCATCGTACTGGCACACGCGCATTGCCCGTTGCCACACGTTCCGGTGACGCAGTCACGGAGGCACTGTCCGCAGTGGTGAGCGTCGAAGCGCGTATCGACACAGACGCTCCCGCACGCGACTTGGCCCACCGGACACGAGATCGCCGGACCGCCTGCAGTGCCTAAGGCTCCAGGAGGCAGCACCGTGCGATCGGAGATGTCGCCGCCGCTCGAGCAAGCTCCAGCGAGTAGGCTCCAACCCAGACAGATCGCGAGGAGCCCTCCCCGAAGCGACCGTTCCACACCGTTCGAGAACATCATTTCCAGCTTGAAACAGAGTGCTCCGGCCTGCACGCGGAGGGTCAAAATTGTCAGGGGTCTGGCGAACTTATCTCGCGTGCGTGCAGGTGGCACACGCGATTCGGTGAGTTATTCCGCGGGGGTAACGAGACGCGCCAAAGATCGAGGTTTTTTATTCGATCGGTTGGAATATCGAGAACGTTCCCGTGCGTATGCAAAGGCTGAGGTAACGACCGAGCTCTGCATCTTCGCGCGCGATGCGAGTGATCGCATCCTTGATGCGGCGCTGCACATTGACACGTGCGCGTTCGGCCGCGGAAGACGTCTTGCGATCTTTGCCTCCGAGTCCGAGCGCCGCTGACAGGTGATGCGCCAGTTCGTCGATTTCGCTGCGCGCGCGATCGGCGGCGTCCGCATCGGCGAGCATCTCCGCAGTTCGTTCGCGGTCGCGAAGTGCTTCGATTCGCTCGCGATACGCGCGAACAGCGCGCGCGTCGACGGCAGGGCCGGCGTCACCGAGATCTCCGGGGTCTGTGTCAGTTCCGAGTGAGAGCGCATGAACTTCGCGGCCCGGATTGTCGACCAGTTGCGCGAGCATTGCGAGCCCACGCGTGTGTTTGAGCCTGAATGATCGCGTGCCGTGCGTGATGAGCCAGACGTCTCCCTCACGCACCAGTGAACAGCCCGTGGCGCGAAATGCGGCCAAGGCGCCGGTGGGCTTGGCTGGCGTGTTTTCAGCCGCTTTGGCGGTCCTGCCGCCCTCAGCTGCATCTGACAATTGGGACTGCAACCCATTCACCCATCCCTCGAGTGCGGACATCTCGAGCGCGCGCGCGATGTTTGCCGCCTCATCGAGCATTCCGCGGGCGGCCGAGCGATCGGCCTCCGTTCCGCGCTGCAAACGGGCGCGGGCATGGTCGTGCAGCGTGCGCGCGAGAGCAGGACGCGCGCCGAGTTGCCTGCAGCGGTCGGCGGCGACCCCGAATGCGGTGAACGCTTCGTCGTAGCGTTCGGTCACGCCGAGCAAGGCGGCTCTAAGCCCCGCGACCGGACCGAACGCCCCGAATCCAAACACGCCCCAAGACACCATTTGGTCGTCGACCGGGCGTAAGTGAGCTTCGAAGACCGCTGCGTACTTGGGCAAACGGCTGAGCACGCACACGTCGCTCCCGAGGTGGAGCGAAAAGAGGTCATTCTTCAAGTTTGCCGCGTCGAGCTCGAGGCCCGTGAACAGCTGCTCCGCTTCAGCGTGCCGGCCCTCACGCGACCGACACACCGCGAGGAGGAGCTTGGTTACGGATTGGCCGACGGCCGGTGGCATTGCCGCTGCGAGCGACAACGGCAAGAGCTCGGACAAGCGCTCGTGGCGATGGCGCAGGAGCGCGACCGCGAACGCGTGCATCGCAAAGGGGGCGCGCCGGGTCTCGTCTTCGTCACGTTCCATGAGCGCGCGAGCTTCGCTGCGCTTTTGCTCGGCTGCTTCGAAGTCTCCGTGAATGTCGTAGAACAGCGCGCGCATCAAGACGACATTCCAGCGCAAGCTCGGCTGGCGAAGCCGAACCGCGATGGCTTCGCAGCCTTCCAGCGCAGTCTCCGCTGCGGTCCACGAGCCGCGCTGCAGATGATCGAAGAACAATCGCAAGCGCGCGCGAAACACGAGTGGCCAGTCGCGCGCGGCTTCGGCGAGCACGAGCGTCTGGTGGTCGACGTTCAAGCGCTCCTCGATCGGTGCGAAGTCGACGAGTGCCGACCCGGCACCGTGCAGCACGATGCGAAGCGTCGCTTCGTCGTCGAGGCCGCGCGCCATTGCGATGGCTTCGCGTGCGAGCTCGACCGGTTGATGGGGCTCGACCGCCGGCTGAAGCGCACCCGCGAGGCGCGCGAGCACGCGCGCACGCAACGCGGTCGGAGCTTCTGGCAGCCTCCTGCGACTCTCCTCCAGCAGTGAGACGAGGACTGGATCGACGCGGCCAGCCCAAATCTCGGCGCCGAGTGCGAGACCCGCGCGGGCGATGAGCTCGGGCTCCGCGAGCTGGCGCGCGAGCTCGGCTGCGCGCAGGCAGGTCGTGCGTCCATCGCGATGCGCGCGGATTTGTGCCTCTCCGAGTACCAGCAGAACTTCGCAGTGGAGGCGCGGCGCGATCGCCTCGGCGGCGAGAACCGAGAGGGCTTGTTCCAGGATTGCGGCGCCGTCTTCGAACGCGTACGTGCGAAGCGCGCGTTCGGCCGCGCGCAGTGAGCCCTCGAGAGCGCGTTCGGGGCCGACGAGCGGCAACGCAGCCAGAAGGTGGTTGGCGATCTCGCCCCAACCGGTCTCCGCCGCGTGAGACCGATCGAGAAGCTCGGCCGCCCGAGCGTGCAGCTGACAGCGGCGGTCGCCCGAGATCTCCCGGTAGATCGCCTCGCGCAGTAGCGCGTGCGAAAACGAGACGAGCCCCGGTTCGGGCTCCACCGCGATGCCCGCGGCGAGCGCCGCGGAGAGGTGCGGTTGAAGCTCCGCGACGTTGCGGTCCAGAAGTGCCGCGAGTGTGGTGCGCGTCGTTTCGCGCCCGAGCACTGCGGTGGCTTCCAGGACTTCGCGCACGGGTTGCGGAAGTGACGCTACGCGCGCTTGCAGCGCAGCTCGGATCGTCTCGGGGACGACCCAGCTCGCGTCCTCGGAGCTGGAGCGAGCACGCGCCACTTCTGCAACGAAGAGGGGCAAGCCTTCCGTCGCGCGCACGACGGACGCGAGGAGAGCCTCGTCGACGCCGCCGGATCGCGAGTGAAGCAGCGCGCGAACTTCGTCGGCGGTGAACCGAGCGATCTCGATGGTGTTGGCCTCCCGCCCGATCCGAGCGAGGGCCTCTCGCGCATCGGCAGACACGGAGGGTTCACGAGACCGAACGGTGCAGACCAGACACACGCGCAACTCCCGAAGCTCGCGCGCGACGAACAGCAGGAGCGCGAGCGACGATGGATCGGCGGCGTGAAGGTCGTCCAGGATCACCACGAGCGGAACGGAGCTCGCGGCTTCACGGAGCGTGCAGGTGACGGCATCGAAGAGTTGAAACCGTTGCTCGGCGGGATTCGGCTGAGCGCCGTCTCCGTGACTGGACTGCGTCGAAGCGCCGAGCTCGGGTAGGAGCCGCGCCAGGGTATCGCGCGTGTGGGCAGCCAGCGTGAGTCCAGCTTGTTCGCGAAGCAGCGCGCGGAGCAGTTGCATCCACGGCCAGTACGCGGGAGCGCCGCCGACTTCCCAGCAGCGACCCCAGCGAACACTCAAGCCGCGGCCGGACGCGCGGAGTGCAAGCTCATCGCAGAGCCGCGTCTTGCCGATGCCGGCTTCGCCGGAAACGAGGAAAAGTTGGCCCCGTCCGCCGATCGTCAGCTCGAGTCCGTGTTCGAGCTCGACGAGCTCGCGTCCACGTCCAACGAAACTGCGGCCGGTCCCTTGCATGCCAGCGCGCAGTGTAGCGGCCAGGCACGCTCACGCGAGCGAAACCGCTTTGTTAGCCGTTGTTTGCGAGCATGCGTCCAATACTCAGACGGATGACATCACTTGTGCGTCGCGTTGCTGCCCCGGCGCGCGGGCTCACGCGGCGGAGCATCGCCGCTCACCGGTGCAGCCGAAGGAAGTGCGGGCGAGCCGGCTCCGCCTGCAGCTGCTGGCTGCAAGCCTTCCGGACCTTCGGGCTGTTCGAGCAGCAACGCACGCACGCGCGCGAGATCTGCCTTGGTCTTCTCGGCCCAAGGCGTCTTCATCCCGGTTCGCTCGATGAACATCAACGTCAGCTCCCAATAGCGAATCGCATGCCGGATCAGCGGCTTGATCAGCTTCGCGAGCTCGTCGTGATAGACCTTTTCGCCGTCGCCCTTGAGGTTCTTGGGAACCGGCGCACTCATGATCGACTGCCAGAGCTCGTCGTACATGTGCCCGATTCGATAGCCCGACGCTGCAGCCCAGTGCAGGTTGTCCAAGTTCTGAAACGAGATCGTGTTGAAGTATTCGCGCTGCGCTTGCAGCACCAACTCCGCGCGCTTCACGAGCACTTGCTTTTGCGGCTCGAGCCCCTCCGGAAACGCCATTGTTTCCTCGCGCAGGCGAAACGTTTCCGCGAGCACGTAGTTGTTCGCCGCCGCGAAGAACTCGTCTCGAATCGGCTGGTCCTTGGGCCGGGTTCGGAAATAGCTCAAGGCGCTTTGGGCGTACTGCTCGGCCTCGTCCAACTTCTTTTGCCCGAGCAATCCTTGCGCGCGCCGAGCCATGCCTTCGAGCCGTTCGTCCGCGTTCAGATCCTCCCGGGCCAGTAGCTCGTCGGCGAGTGCCACCGTCTCGGTGAACCGCTCGAGCTGCACCAGGACTTCGGCGAGCAAAAAGCTCGCGTCTTTCACGTCTTCCGAGTCGGGCCGCTCTTTGCGAACGCGCGTGTAGTGATCGGCTGCACCCGCAAAGTCGCCGAGCGCTTGCTGGCACAAGCCGGCGTTGTAGAGCGACGCCGACACGTACTCGCTCGACGGAAACTCGGCGACCAACTTGTCGTACAAGCCGACTGCGGCCTCACACTTCTTCGCGTTCAACGAATCGGTGGCGCGCTTGAACAGGTCGCCCGCGTCGTAGCTCTCGAAGTCGTAGCCGCCGCCTTCTTTCGCGCGGGCGTTGATGCGGAGCTCCTCGAACTCCACCGTCTGGCGCGCGGTCGTGCCCTTCTGCGGCGTCGTCCCTCCGCAACCCACACCGATCGCGGTCGCAATCGCCAACCCCGCGACCCAACTCGCAATTCGCACTCGGTTCGAACGCCCCAGCAGGCTTGGTCTGTCCATCACGAAGCTCAGACGCCTAGTCGAGCCCGCAGTTCCGCGCCACCGATTATTTGCTGGAACCACGTACACATTCTTACTCTCTCCTACATGTCGCCCTCAACGAGGAGAGAATGCATGCCGAGAAATCGCAGACGGTGCGAGCGCCACGCCGTCGGCTTCTACGTGGACCAGTTCGTCAACGAGGAACCGTTCCGCTGTTTCACCACCGACCTCAGCGCCGTCGGCCTGTACATGGAGCGGCCGGTTCAACCGATCAATCGCAGCTCGAAGTTCGTGCAGCTGGAGATCACGCTGCCTCGGTCATCCGACTCGATTTGGGCGCTCGGAGAAGTGATTTACGACCGACTCGACTCGCTCTTCCACGGCACTGCGGTCTGCTTCACCGCGATGGCCCACAAGCAGCGCCGCCTGCTTTGCGAGTGGCTGCACGAGACTGAGCGGACGGAGCGCTTCGTGACGCCGAAAAAGACCGTCGCGATCAATCGCCCCGAGCTGCGGATGCGGATCGCGAACTGAGCCACGGGCTGCCCCAATCCGTGGACTCGGCAGAGCAGGGTGTTGCTCCAGTAACGGAAGCACCCTGCTAGTATCGCCGGCCCGTGGTGTTCAATGGAGTGAAGTCGTTCGCGTGGCTCGTGCCCTGCTTCGCGCTGGCCTGCCACGGCGGACCTCCAAGCACTACGCCGAAGCCACCACCGCCGGAGCGCGAACACACGGTCCAGGCGGGGACGCGGGTCGTGACGTTGCCGCGTTCGACTCCCGGCGTCGTCCGGTTGTCCTTGTACGTCGACGCCGGCTCGCGCGACGCGTCACCGCCTCAAGCTGCGACGGTCGCGGCGTGGTTGGCCGCGGAACACGCCGGCAGTGCCGTAGAGCCGCTGGTCTATCCGGATGTGACCGAGCTCTCGCGAAACTGCGAGCCCGCGGCACTCGAGCGGTGCGTGATCGAGCTCGCACGGTCGCTGTCGTTTCGAGCCCCGACCGCAGCGCAGATCGTTGCGGCGCAAGCTCGCCTCGAAGATACGCGCCGTCGCGCGCTTGCGGCCGATCCCGATCGGCCGGTGGACCAACTCGCTGCGACTTCGCTGCTCGGTGCTGCCGCGTGGGGATTCTTTCCGCTCGGTCGCGCGGAAGACGACCCGGAGCTCACGGCCGCAAGTGTCGACTCGCTGCTGCGCGACCACTACGGCCCGAATCGCGCGCTGCTCGTAGCGGCGGGCGAGGTGGACGCGGACCTGCTCGGCGAGCTCGTGAGTCGCGAGTTTTCGAAGCTCGTGGCAGCGCGGGCGGTGCGGCCGCAGCGCACGCTCGATTTACCGGATGAACCGAAGTTACAGGCCTCTCTCGACAACCGCGGCAGCACGAGCTTCGCGTTGATCGGTCGGGATGAATCGGAGCTTCGCGCCCAAGTTCGCGCCCTGTCCGAGCGGCTGCTCGATGCGCGTGTCGACGGGCGAGTATTTGCCGTTCGCGGTGCGGCGCTGGCGCTCGTGCGCATTTCGGGCGATGCGCTGCAGCTTTTACCGCGTGCGACGCGCGAGCTCGTCCGGTTGCGTTTGGAGCCGCCGCCGCCCGCTGCACCCACCGCGGGCGACGACGATCTCGCGAGCATTTCGCGCAGCGTGGGCCTCGGCTTTGGGACGATTTCCGAGTCTGGCGATGTGCACCCACCCTCCGCGATGCACTTTGGTGCTGGAGCGCTGCTGATCGGCGGCGTAGGCGCAGGGCCGAAAGTGCGTGAGACGCAAGAGCAACTCGACGCGAAGTTGCTCGAGCAGGCGGAGTCGCTCTTTCAGCGTGCGCTCTCGATCGACGATCCACGCACGAGTGGCTCCCGCGACACCTACGCGACTTCGCTATCCACGGAGAACGGAGCGCGGATCGACGTGCAGCTCGCACGTGGCCCGTACGTGGCGATCGCGGTGCGCGTCGCGCTCGGGGCGGAGCAAGATCCGGTGGGGCTCCACGGTCGAAGCGCGTTGCTCGCGACGCTGACGACGACTGCCTGCGCCGGCATGGGCCCGGAGCTGCTCCGCGATGAGCTCGCGCAGCTCGGAGCGACACTCGAGCCTCGCGTCGCCGCGGAGTCGTACGGGTTATTGATGCGCGCGCCGGTCGATCAATGGCAGGCGGCGCTCGACCTTGCCCTTCGGTGTGCGCGCACGCCTTCGCGAGATCCCGCGCACTTCGCGTCGGCTGCGCTGCGATTGCAGGGGCGGTACTCTAGCGATACGGAACTCGGGCTGCGCGCGCGAATCGCGAACCAGGCGACTCCGCGTGCGCCCGGGATGTTGGCGGCGTGGGGTGATCCGGGGCGGGTCGGCAATCTCACGGCGCGCGATCTGAGCGAAGCGTTTCGAACGACCGAGGTCGGCGTACGCTGGAGCGTCGCGGTCGTGGGCGCGGTGCCGATCGAAGAAGTTTCGGCGCGGGTCGCGCGGCGAGTCGCCGATCTGCCGCCCGGCGCATTGGCCAAAACCGCCGATCCGGGCCAGTTGGCAGCAGCGACGTACGTGGCGCCTCCGAGCGAGTCGCTCGAGACGCGGCTCATGCTCGCGACTTGGGATACCCGCGGTATGTATCCGCATCGCCTGGGAGCGGCCGTTTTCGCGAGTGCGATGCACGCTCTGCTGGCGCTGACGCCTGGCGTCGAGGTCGCCTGGCAAGATGCGGACGTCTATCCAACGGGTGCGTATGCGGCGCTTCAGCTGCGTGTGGGGCCTGAAGCGTTACCGCGGTTGGCGGCCCTCCTCACTGAGAGCGCGGCGCGGTTGAGCGATGCCGAGCTCGACGAAGCGATCCAGCGCGGCGTGGCGCTCGCGCAAAAAGCCCAGAGCGCGGCAGATGTCGAGGCGAGCGTGCGCGCGGAGCAGCTCGCTCGAGCGCGGCTCGGGGCCAAGCCGAGCGCGATCACCCGCGAGCAAGCAAAGGCGCTCGCCCTGGCGTTGCGAAAGTCACCCCCGCGGCTGCTCGTGATGCGCTAGCGCGCCACCCGTGGGGATCTGATTTCGGCTCGAAACGAGCGGAGGGCGGTCCTCAAAGCCCCGCGGTCAAACACTAGACGCGTGTCCCGGGCTGGAGGCCCACTCCAGCTAGCTCGGGCCGCGGATGGCGGCAGCTACTTTGGCGCGGTTGATGTAGCCCGGTAC
>DASRXR010000448.1:0-2661 GCA_035687405.1 Polyangiales bacterium | reverse complement strand
GTGGCCGGGACCGAGAAACCCATCGAGCTGCAAGTCCGGGCTGTCGAGAATTGCCTTGATCGTAGGGGCGATCGTGATGTGGTTGCAAAACACCGAGAAGTTGCGAATGCCTTCCGCCTCCGCAGCCAAGATCGTGAGCGCAGTCGACGGCATCGTGGTCTCGAAGCCGATCCCGAAGAACACGACCTCACGCTTGGGGTTTTGGCGCGCGAGCGCGAGCGCGTCCATCGGCGAGTAGACCATACGCACGTCGGCACCGTCCGCCTTTGCCCCGAGCAAACTCAGACTCGAACCCGGCACGCGCACCGCATCTCCAAAACTCGCGAGGATCACTTCCGGGCGCGATGCGATCGCGATGCAGTCGTCGATACGCCCGCGCGGCAATACGCAGACGGGGCAACCCGGACCGTGGACGAGCTCGAGCTGCTTCGGCAACACGCCCTCGATCCCGTAGCGAAAGATCGAGTGGGTATGCCCTCCGCACACTTCCATGATCTGCAACGGTCGGCCCCCCGCACGCGGAATCGAGTCGACCAGCGCAGCGATCGCCCGTGTCAACGTCTCCGCCTTCTCGCGATCGCGATACTCGTCGACGTACTTCATCGGCGTTCTCCCGTCCGCACCGAACCGCGGTCATCCGCGAGCAGCGTGTGCACGAGATCCCACAAGATGTGATAAGCGGCGACGTGACTCTCTTGAATGCGATGGACCGAGCGTGATGAGACGATCAGAACGTGATCGAGCGCACCCACCGCGAGCATTTTTCCGCCGTCGTTCCCGGTCAGGCCGATCGTCGTCATGCCGAGCTCTTTCGCTTTGCTGAACGCGGCCACGAGATTCGCCGAGTTCCCACTCGCCGAAATTCCCAGTAGCACGTCGCCCGCGCGTGCCTGCGCGACGAGCTGCCGCACGAACACGTGCTCGAAACCGAGATCGTTGGCGAGTGCGGACAGCGTCGCGACGTCGGCGGTCAAGTTGATCGCCGCAAGCGCTGGCCGCCCCGCGGTGACCGGATGCGTGAACTCGACAGTGACGTGCGCCGCGTCGCAGCTCGAGCCGCCGTTGCCCATGCAAAACAAGCGGCCCCCGCGGCGATAACACTCGGCGAGCGAGCGGGCCGCAGCCAAGAGCTTCGGAGCTTGGTCGGCGAACCAGCGCTGGTTCGTCTCTCGCGACTCGCGCGCTTTGTCCGCAATCGACACCAGAAGCGCCGCATCGAGCTTCGCGCCCGCCCGAGACGCGCCGTGCAAAAACGGATAGAGGCCTCGCAGCTCGACCTCGTTCATGGCTCGCCTCCGACGGCTCGCGGGCGCCGTCCTTCTGCCGGAAATCCAGCCGGTCGTTCACTGCGCATCGCCGCGAGCTCGCTCTGCGCTTCGCCGAGCTCGATCAGGATCTGCATTGTCGCGCGAGCTTCAGCCTCATCGATTCGGCTCATCGCAAACCCGACGTGAATCAAAACCCAGTCGCCGAGGCAGCTCTCGACCGTGTGCTCCGCATCGACGATGCAAGCGAGGTTGACCGAACGCTGCACGCCGCTGATGGCTGCGGTCCCGAGTTTGCGCTCGACGTCGTCGATCCGTACGATCTGACCCGGAATCCCCAGACACATCAGCTGCCTACTTTCGTGGAGCGCTGCTCGATCAGTTGGGCGGCCGCGATCGCAGCCTGACCGAGCGACAGCCCGCCGTCGTTGGGTGGCACCGCCGCGTGCGCGAGTACGCTGAAGCCGGCGACGCGCAACCGCCTCGCAGTCTCCTCGAATAAGATCTTGTTCTGAAAACATCCACCCGAAAGTGCGACCGTGCCGAAGCGGCGAACGGGCTCATCTCCGGCGAGCTTCACCGCCATCGCAGTGATGACGCGCGCGAGGCCGCGATGAAAGCGCGCGGCGATCACTCCTCGGGATGTGTTCAAGATCAAGTCGCCGAGCAACGCGCGCCACATCGCGACCGGCTCGACGTAAGGCATTCCGCTGCCCGAGAGCCGCGGAATCGAGAACGGATAGGCCAACTCTTCGCTCTCGTCGTTCAGCGCCGTTGCGTCGACTGCCGCTTCGAGCAGCGCACCGGCTTGGCCCTCGTACGCCTGCCGCTCGAACTGGACGCCGACAGCGGCAGCGACCGCATCGAACAACCGCCCGCACGACGAAGCCTGCGGGGCGTTCAGGTTCGTCGCGAGCATCCGGTCGAACAGCGCGCGCGGTTTTTCCGCAAGCTGTCGATAGATCGCCAGCTCCTCGAAGTTCGCCTGGAATTGTGGCCAACCGAGCTCTGCCATCAGATGCGCGTAAAGATTGCGCCACGGCTCGCGTGCAGCCTGGTCGCCGCCGAGCAGCGCGACTGGCTTGAACGTGCCGAGACGTGTCGCGCTCCGGTAATCCGCAAGCAGGAACTCGCCGCCCCACGCCGAGTCATCGTCGCCGAGTCCGATTCCATCCAGCACGACCGCCAGAACGCGGGGCCCCTCGAGCGGCCAGCCGTTTTCGGCGAGACACGCTGCAGCGTGCGCGTGATGATGTTGGACCGATACGAGTGGCAGCCGCTCGGCGCTCGAGCGCTCGAGCGCCAGCTTCGACGACAG
This sequence comes from Polyangiales bacterium, assembly GCA_035687405.1. Lineage (GTDB taxonomy): Bacteria > Myxococcota_A > Polyangia > Polyangiales > JAFGIB01 > JADGRF01. The sequence continues at coordinate 78 of DASRXR010000448.1, read as the reverse complement.
ATAGTCGGGGTGGCGATCGGCGACCAGCACACTCGGACGGTGCTCGAACAGCGCGGCGTAGAGCGCGAGGTTCTTTCG
>DASRXR010000447.1:0-6031 GCA_035687405.1 Polyangiales bacterium | reverse complement strand
CGGACCCGTGCAGCCGTGCGTGGCGACGGCTTCAAGCTGGCGTTCGGGCTCGGTGTGCTCGTGCTCGGCGCACAGATCTCGATCCCGTTTTACGCGCCGTACATGTTGAAGACGCTTTCGCTCGACTACGGCCAGTTCGCGCGGATGGTCGCGCTGCAATTGGTTGCGCGCGCGTTGATCTTCCCGTTCGCTCATCGCTTGGCCGCACGGTTTGGCTTGCAGCGGATGTTGGTGTGCGCGATCGGGATGATCGGGTTGGTCGCGTGGATTTGGGGCGCTACGAACTGGATGCCGGCGCTTTGGCTCGCGCAGTTCCTCAGCGGGATCGCCTGGGCTTGCTACGAGTTCGCGTCGTTTCAGCTGCTGTTGCACAGCGCGAAGCCGTCGTACCGCGTGGAGTTCTTGGCGGTTGCGGCGAGCTTGGGCGGGATCATGCAGCTGACGGGTGCGGTGATCGGCTCGTGGCTGTTGACGCAGGTGGGTTTGAGTTATCGAGGCGTGTTCCTCGTGTCGGCGTTTGCGCGTTGTCTGCCGCTGTTCTTGTTCATGCCGCTGCTCTACGAGAAGCCGACGCTGTACGACAAGAAGGACACGGCGGATCTCGCGCGCACGCCTTCGCTCGCGCCGGTTGCGCCGATGCGTGAGTAAGACAGCGATGTCCTTTTGACTCCGCTCCGACCGAGGCGCATGGTTCTGGCCCTCGGATTTCGGAGTGGGTGTCATGACTCAGGCTCCTCGAAACGCAAGCGTCGCTCTGGTCGGTGCGGGCGACTATATCGGGACCGCGATTGCGAAGCGGTTTGCGGCGGAGGGGTATTTAGTCGTCGCCGGGCGGCGCAACGCGGACAAGCTGCAGCCGCTCGTCGCTGCGATCGAAGCGGACGGCGGGCGGTGCATCGGGCGGCCGCTGGATGCGCGCAAGGAAGAGGACATCACCGCGTTCATGGCTGCGGCGGAAGCTGCTGCGCCGGTGGAGGTTTGCATCTTCAACCCGGGTGCGAACGTGAACTTTCCGATCCTCGAGACTACGGAGCGGGTGTTTCGCAAGGTCTGGGAGATGGCTTGTTACGGCGGGTTTTTGACCGGGCGCGAAGCGGCTCGGGTGATGGTGCCGCGGGGGCGCGGGACGATTTTGTTTACGGGGGCTACTGCGAGTTTGCGTGGTGGGAAGGGTTACGCGGCGTTTGCGAGCGCTAAGGCTGGGTTGCGGGCGGTGGCTCAGAGCATGGCGCGTGAGTTGGGTCCTCAGGGGATTCACGTGGCACATCTGGTGATCGATGCCGGAGTGGATACGGCGTTCGTTCAGGAGCGGATCAAAGCCCGCGGGGGAGCGGAGGCGCTGAAGAGTTTGCCTCCGGATACTTTGATGAATCCGACATCGGTCGCGAATGCGTATTGGGCGTTGCACTCGCAATCGCGCGATGGTTGGACGTTCGAGTTGGATCTCAGGCCTTATGCGGAGACTTGGTGATGCAGGCTGAATTCATGTTCGATGTCGGGAGTCCCAACGCGTATCTGGCGCACAAGGTGTTGCCTGAGATCGAGCGGCGGACCGGGGTTTCGTTTACGTACATCCCGGTGCTGCTCGGGGGGATTTTCAAGGCTACGAACAACAAGAGTCCGATGGTTGCTTTTGCCGATGTGCCGAACAAGTTGGCGTATGAGCAGCTGGAGTTGACTCGGTTCGTGAAGAAGCACGGGATGGCGTTCACGTTCAATCCTCATTTTCCCGTGAACAGTTTGTTGGTGATGCGGGTGCTTACGGCGGCGCAGCTGGAGGGGAACCTGACGGCTTGTTTGAATGCCGCGATGCATCACATGTGGGAGAAGCCGAAGAAGCTCGATGATGTCGAGGTGCTTCGGGCGGCGTTGGCGGAGTCAGGGTTGGATGCGGCGCATTTGATCGAGCAGTCGCAAAATCAGCAGGTCAAAGATGCGTTGTTGAAGAACACGCAAGACGCCGTGGCTCGAGGGGCGTTTGGGATTCCTACGTTCTTCGTGAATGGGGCGATGTTCTTCGGCAAGGATCGGTTGCGGGATATCGAGGATGAAGTGACGCGGGCGATGGCTGTGCACTAGATGTGCTTTGCATTGCGACCGGAGTCTGTTCGTGAGCTGTTGTAAACGCACGCGCTGACTTGAGCACTCAACCGGATGGGTCCGGTATCCGTCATTCAGCAGCTGCCGTCAGGGCTGCCGCTGATGGCTGCGTCCACAACCTCAACGTCGCGTAGGCCCTCCAGGGACGCCAGGATTCGGCCTCCACTGTTACTTCTTTCGGCGTTGGCCGCTTCGATCCCACCGCTAACGCACGCAACACACCGATGTCGGCCGCTGGGAACGCATCGGGTTCCCTCAGCCCCCTCATCGCTATGTAGTTTGCCGTCCATGGGCCTACGCCTGGGATTCGGCACAGACGCTCGATCGTTTCTTCCAGCTGTTCGGCCGAACGTAACAAGTCGGGGTCTTTCGCAACCGCTTCCGCTAACGCATTGAGCGTTGCACTCCGCGCCCTCGTTAGACCGATCTTCGTGAGGTCAGCCTTCGCTAGGACCTCCGGCCTTGGGAACAACCTGCTTGGTTCTCGGGCTTCACCCTTCCCACTTGCCAACGGCCCGCCGTGCTCCGCGACTAACCGTCCTGCAAAGGTTGTTGCTGCCCGCACCGTGATTTGCTGACCTAAGACACCTCTCACCGCTAACTCGAAGCTGTCCCAAGCACCGGGCACTCGCAGACCTGGCCGCTCTTTCACTCGCTCTCGTAGATTTGGATCTAGCGCCAAGTGCGCATCGATCGCTGCAATGTCCGCGTCTAGATCGAACAAGTGACGCAGCCTCGCAACGATCGCTGACAACACCGTCACGTCGCTCGTTTCGATCTTGGCGAGCAAGTAGTTCTGGCCTGGCACCGCACCTACTTCCACTCTGCCAGTCGCCTTGCCCAATGCGAACGTTCGCCGATAACACTGGGCATCGACCACCTCGACTCCCGGAATCGCCCGGGCCGACAGAAACTCCAAGATCGCCGCGAAATCGTAGGGCGGACTAAACCCCAACTTCAAACTTAGACCTGGATTTGCCCGCTGCGCCGACGGCGCTCTACGCAACGCACTCGGCGGCCGACCATACGTCTTCACGAACGCATCGTTGAAACGACGCAGGCTTTGAAAGCCCACCGCCAACGCGATCTCCGCCATCCCCAATCGCGTGTCCGTGATCAACTGCTTCGCAAACAACACCCGATGCGCTTGCGCCACCGCTACCGGCGCCGCACCGACGTACCGATCGAACAGCCTTCGCAGATGCCTCGCACCCACGCCTAACCTCGCTGCCAACGGCTCCACTCCGTCCTCATCCAACCCACCCTGCGCAATCAAACTGAGCGCCCTGGAAACCGTGTTGGCCGACCCACGCCAACCGGCGAGACCTGGCGCTATCTCGGGGCGACAGCGCAAACACGGCCTAAAACCCATCTGATGCGCCGCCGCCGCACTCGGCAAGAAGATGCAGTTCTCGAGCTTCGGAGTTCTCGCCGGACAAATCGGCCGGCAAAAGATGCCCGTACTCACCACCGCCGTATAAAACACGCCGTCGAAACGCGAATCGCGCGTGCGCAGCGCCCGATAGCAAACCTCGCGATCGAGCACCTGCACACCCTCGGGCGGAGACCCGAACCGGCGCTTGCGTGGTTTCGCCGCGCCGCCGCGCTTCCTTTTTCTAGCCCCGGCCGTCACGCGACCTCGCGCTCGGCGCGCACGACCGCATCGCGATCCTTCTCGAACCGCACTCCCTCGTGCTCGAGCAACCATCGCTTTCGCGAAAGCCCGCCGCCGTAACCCGTCAAGCTTCGATTCGCGCCGATCACTCGGTGACACGGCACGACCACTCCAATCGGATTTGCACCATTCGCCAGCCCGACCGCCCGCACCGCCCGTGGCCGACCTAGCCGAACCGCTAGCTCGCCGTAGCTCAGCGTCTGGCCCGCCGGAATCCGCCTCAACGCTTCCCAAAGCTCGCGCTGAAACGCAGTGCCTCCCGTCGCGACCGCGATCCTCTCGATCGCCCCCAACTCGCCAGCCAAGTACGCCAGCAGCGGCTCCCGGACTCTGTCCGCCGTTCGTCCCACGACCAGCTCGACCGCGCCGTCGCCGTAATGCAGCCGCAAAAGGCGCAACATCCGAGCCTCGTAGTCCTCCCAGTCCAGCGCTCGCAGCCGCCCGGTCTGGTCCGAGACCACCAGCATCACGCCTGCCGGGGTCTCAATCTTCTCCAACACGAACGCTTGTTTTTCGTGAGTCATGGTCGCCTGCTTCCTCGATGACCCCACTCTGCGTCCACTACCGGCCTCAGGCTGGCCATTTTCGGACCCGAATGCACGCGCCGAATAATCGGCCCCGAGCCCGCCGATCCGCCGTCGCCTTTCCCCCACGCCGGGTATGAACTACAACCTCCGGCCCCGCATGCCCGCGCCCGCCCCAGACCTGTTTTCGTACCGCCCTTACTGGGCCGCACGGTTCGGCACCGCTGAAATCTTGCCGCGCACGCGCGCCGAAATGGAACAACTCGGCTGGGACAGCTGCGACGTCATCGTCGTCACCGGCGACGCGTACATCGATCACCCGTCCTTCGGCATGGCACTCATCGGCCGGCTTCTCGAAGCGCACGGCTTCCGCGTCGGTATCCTCTCTCAACCCGACTGGCGCAGCGCCGACCCGTTCACTGAGCTCGGCCGCCCCAACCTGTTCTTCGGCATCACCGCCGGCAACATGGACTCGCTCGTCAATCAGTTCACGAGCGACAAAAAACCGCGCAGCGACGACGCATACACGCCCGACGCGCAACCCAACATGCGCCCGAGTCGCGCCACCATCGTCTACACGCAACGCTGTCGCGAAGCATTTCCCGACGTTCCAATCGTCATCGGCGGAATCGAAGCCAGCCTTCGCCGCATCGCGCACTACGACTACTGGTCCGACAAGGTTCGCCGTTCCATTCTGCTCGACGCGCAAGCCGATCTCCTCGTCTACGGCAATGCCGAACGTCAGATCGTCGAGATCGCGCATCGCCTCGCACGCCGCGAGAAGATCGACCAGTTGACGGACATTCGCGGCACCGCGTTTCTCACGCGCACACTGCGTGAAGGCTTCAGCGAACTCGATTCCACCCAAGTCGACGTGCCAGGCCCCATCGCACCGCCGGCCGATCCGTACGCGATGGAAGACCAGCGCTCGAAAGACAGCGCGGGCTCGAGCGCGTGCGCAACCGAAAGCGCTCCGACCGCACTGCTCTCGGCGGCACGTCTCACGCGCCGGCCTGTGATCAAGCTCGATCGCGCACGCACGGTCCTACGCTTGCCCGCATTCGAAGCCGTGAAGCGCGACCCCGTCCTCTACGCTCACGCGAGCCGCGTGCTCCATCTCGAGGCCAACCCCGGCAACGCGCGCGCGCTCGTTCAACGCCACGACAAAATCGACCTCTGGGTCAATCCACCACCGATCCCACTCACGAGCGCAGAGATGGATCGCGTCTACGAGCTTCCGTACACGCGCCGCCCACATCCGAGCTACGGCCGCGCGCACATCCCTGCGTACGAGATGATCAAGTTCTCGGTCACGATCACGCGCGGCTGCTTCGGCGGCTGCTCGTTCTGCTCGATCACCGAGCACGAAGGCCGGATCATTCAAAACCGCTCCGAAGACTCCGTGATCCGCGAGCTCGAACGCATGCGCGATCAGACGCCCGGCTTCACCGGTCAAGTCAGCGACCTCGGTGGACCGACCGCGAACATGTATCGGCTCGCCTGCAAGAGCCGCACGATCGAAGCCGCCTGCCGCCTTCCATCCTGCGTCTTCCCCGATGTCTGCGAGAACCTCGGCACCGATCACGGCCCGCTCATCAAGCTGTATCGCCGCGCCCGCGCCCTGCCCGGCATCAAGAAGATCACGATCGGCTCGGGCGTTCGCTACGATCTCGCGGTTCGCTCACCCGAATACGTGAAAGAGCTCGTCACACATCACGTCGGCGGCTACCTC
>DASRXR010000446.1:0-8867 GCA_035687405.1 Polyangiales bacterium | reverse complement strand
CTCTTGAGTGGTGGTGCGATTGCGGTGAGCGACAACGTGAACAGCAACGATGCCAACTTCTTAGCGGATATGCCGTTCTTGCCGTTGCCGCATCAGGGCTTCGATGACGGTCACGGGAAGCCAGCGCCGTAGTTGGTTCCGAGGATTTTACGACGGGCCGCGTTCGCAGAATGCTCTTCTGCGGGCGCGGCCTTTTTTGTCGGCGCAGTCGAGAGGATAAATCTGTCGACTACTGGCGTCGGGGCGGAACATCGCGCTCGGGACCGTGCGGCTTGCGCTTGGGATCGTGCGCTTTCGGTTTGCTGCCGGCCATCTCAGGTGACGTCGCACGCACTCCGTACACGGCGGCTTGCGCTTGGTGGTCGTGGGCTTTCGGTTCGCTGCCGGTCCTCTCGGATGATGTCGCACGGGTCCGGGACAGGGCGGTCTGCGCTTGGGATCGTGGGCTTTCAGTTTGCTGCCGGTGCTCTCGGATGATGTCGCACGCGCTCGGGACCGGGCGTCTTGCGCTTGCTGGTCGTGGGCTTTCGGTCGGCTGCCGGTGCTCTCGGATGATGTCGCGTGGGCTCGGGACCGGGCGTCTTGCGCTTGCTGGTCGTGGGCTTTCGGTTGCTGCCGATGCTCTCGGATGATGTCGCGCGCACGCCGTCGTCTCTCGATGCCTCATCCGAGCGGATACCAAGGAGTGCTGGCCGGCAGCTGCGGGCTTGAGCTTCTGCGAGATGCGGAGGTCGCGACGCGTGATTGGAGTCGCCGTGACCTGCTGGCTTTGTCTCCCCCGAGAACTTCATGCGAATCGGTGCCCCTGATGGCCGTCGTAGGCTCATACGGGGCGAGCTAGCGTCTGCGTGCGATGCGGACGTCGCGACGCCTGATCGGGAAGTGCCATGGGCCGACCTTTGCGCGCAGCAGCGTGGTTGCACACCGAACGGTTGCGGGCGCGTTCATGTGGAGGAGCTCGCGGACAGCCCAGCAGCCGCGCTTCGCTCACTCGGCCTCGCCCAGCGCAGACGTTGAGGCGCGCAGTGGAACTCGGTGCGGTGTGCCTGGACGTCGAAGGAGCAGACGATCACGACGCGCTGTTGCAAGGCCTTCTCGTCTGGACAGGGTTGAACGGTAGGCGAGAGAACAAACCGACCCGGTCTGGACTCAGTGGAACTGTACGCGAGGGCACAAATGGACTGGGGTCCTGGACCGAGTTGAACTGTGGACGAGGGGACAAATGGAGCCGGTCTAGACCGAGTTGAACGGTAGGCGAGAGAACAAACCGATCCGGTCTGGGCCGAGTTGAACTGTAGGCGGGAGCACAAACCGACCCGGTCTGAACCGAGTTGAACTGTGGGCGAGAGGACAAATCGAATCGGTCTGGACTCAGTTGAACTGTAGGCGAGAGGACCAAATCGAGCCGGTCTGGACCGGTTGAACTGTAGGCGAGAGGACAAATGGACACGGTCCTGGACCAAGTTGAACTGTGGGCGAGAGGACCAAATCGACGAGCCGGTCTGGACCGGGTTGAACTGTGGGCGAGAAGACGAATGGACTGGGTCCTGGACCGAGTTGACCTGTGGGCGAGAGAACAAACCGATCCATTCCAGACCCAGTTGAATTGTGGGCGAAAGGACAAATGGACTGGGTCTGGACTCAGTTGAATTGTGGGCGAGAGGACAAACCGACCCGGTCTGGACTCAGTTGAACTGTAGGCGGGAGGACAAACCGACCCGGTCTGGACCGGGTGAAACCTCAACCGACCGGTTTCTGTCGGGAGCTCGACTCACTCGCGGCGCGGGCTGTCTCGTGCACATGGATGGCGCGGGCCGAAACCCAACTGAGGCCGCCCGCGGCCGCGGCTCTGCGACGCGTCTTGTGAGACGACGCGACTGGCGATCACCGCCCTTTCCACCGGCCCGAACGCATCCGACCGGCGCCGGCAGTCACCGCGAACGACATCTACGAATCGCGCGGTCCCCGCCGCCGAACCCGCCCCCTTACCAAGCCTACTAACGCGACAGAACACGCCGCCGCCCGACGCTCGAGCAACGCGCATCCGGCGCTCGGCGCGGACCGCTCTTCGAGTCGCGTGAAGCCGAGAGGCCTTTGCGCTCGAACCGCCATCGATACGACGCTTCTCCCCGAGTGGGCCTTAGATCGAATCGCATCGCCGCGACGCACGCGTGCCGCGAAGGCCTTACGGCGACGGTGTTGTCGGCTCGATTCCCGTTGGGCTTTGAGCGCCTTCCATCATCCTGCCGAACCTCTCCCAGGTCTCGCTCGTAGTGACAGAAGGCTCGGCGTAATGCCCGCACCTTCTCCAACCGAGGCTTCCGATGGCTCTCCGCTCCTTGCTCCTGGTCCTCGTTGCTGTAACCGGTGCGTGTTCTCAGCCGAAGCAACCCGCAACCCGCCTGGCGCCCGCCGCCGTCAGCTGCGACGTGGCCACCGGCCCTTCCAGCACCGAACCGACCCCCACCGCCGACGACTTCGTTCGGCGCGGCTCCGAATACGTTCGACTCGCTCGCGTCAGCTCGGCACCCGACCTTTACCGCAATGCTGAAGCTTGCGTCGCCGAAGCTCTGACTCGCCAACCTGCCGCGCCCGCCGCCTTGCGGCTCCGCGGGCTCGTGCTGATGAACGACCACGCATTCACACAAGCCCGCGACCTCGCCGCCCAAATGCTCGAGCGCGATCCGAACGACGCTCTGACCTGGGGCACCAAGAGCGACGCTGAACTGGAGCTCGGCGATACCGCAGACGCGATCGCGTCCGCACAACGCATGCTCGACCTCAAACCGAACTTGCCCGCGTACGGTCGCGCCGCACACCTTCGCTGGCTGCAAGGCGACATCTCCGGCGCGAAACGGCTTTACGAACTGGCGATCGCGAGCGGAACCGGCGCTCGCGATCCCGAACCGCGCGCTTGGATGATCGTTCAAGCCGCCTGGCTGTTCTGGCACGAAGGCGACTACAAAGGCGCCGCCGCCGGCTTTGAGCTCGCACGCACGAATCTACCCGAGTACGCACCAGCTCTCGAAGGACTCGGTCGCACCGCACTCGCCGCAGGCGACTACCGCGCTGCAACGAGCTGGCTCGAAGGCGCACGCAAAGCACGCCCGTCCATCGAGACGAGTGGCTTGCTCGGCGATGCGTACTCGCTGCTCGGTGAACCCAACCGCGCACAGGCGTTGTACTCGGAAGTCGAGCGCGATGGCCGAAAGCACGATCCGCGTACGCTCGCCGCGTTTTACACCTCGCACGAGCGCGAACCTGCCGCCGCACTCGCGCTCGCAACAGCCGAGTACGCGCTACGCAAAGACGTCACCTCGAAAGACGTGCTCGCCTTCGCGCTGTATCGCAACGGGCGGGTTGAAGAAGCCAACAGGCTGGCGCACGTGGTCGTTGCAACAGGAATTCTCGACGCACGCGCACTCTATCAAGCCGGGCTGATCCAGACGGCCGCGGCAAGCAACGACGCCGAACGTCAGGCAGGCCGCGCGCTCATGCAAGACGCGCTTCGCCGCAACCCCGGGTTCGATCGCATCTTGACCGGTCAACCCGACGCCCCGGTGGCCCATCGATGAGCCCTTCGAGATTCGGCGCTTACTCTGCAAGCCGTGAGGACTGGAGCTTCGATGTCCCGCTCGCCTAAAATCCTGACGATCACCTGCTTCGCGTTGTTGTCGTCCGCCGGGCTCGCACATGCACACGCCGTTCAACTCGAGGCCAACGCCCCTCCGCTCGTCGAATACTTTCGACTCGGGGTCGAACACATCCTCACAGGCTTCGATCACCTCGTGTTCCTGCTCGGTGTCGTACTCATCGCAACCCGCACGCGCTCCGTGCTCGCCGCCGTCACCGCGTTCACACTCGCACACTCACTGACGCTCGCCCTGTCAGTGCTCGGCTTCGTCAGCGTGAGCCCGCGCCTCGTCGAACCACTGATCGCACTGTCGGTCGCATACGTCGGGCTGGAGAACTTCTGGGCGCGCGACGCGTCTCGACGCTATCGCATCACGTTCGCATTCGGACTCGTCCACGGCTTCGGATTTGCTGGCGCACTCGCAGAGATCGGACTTCCACCCGATCGCGTGGCCGGTGCACTCGCCTGCTTCAACCTCGGCGTAGAAGCTGGACAGCTCGTCGTGCTGGCGGCACTCTGGCCGCTCCTTCTCTGGTTTCACAACAGCCACGTCCGGCCATTCATGAAACTTGCCGCCGTCGTCAACGTCGCGATCGTCGTCCTCGGCACCACGTGGGCCGTCGAGCGCTCACTCGGAGGCGAAGCCGCTGTTGCAACCGATCTCGCCTCGACCGAGAACGAGATGCGTGCCGCGACCAACAACCTGCCGCCACCTGCGGCGGACAAACCCCACCGCGACACCGAGCCCTCGGTCGCGCCGTCTGACATTCGGTCGGTGTACGCGAGCGTCGCCACGTCCCCGCTCGCCGAACGCATTTGTCACATCATGCAGCGCTTCCCACGCGAACGGCGCGCGGAGTGCGGTGGCGAGTCAGTCGGCGTCACGCTCGACGGCGAATGCACGCGCATGCTCAGCGCCGCGCTGGCGAGCGGCGCCCTCAAAGCCGAGGCAGGGCTCGATGGTCGCTGCGTCTCCGCGCTGGAATCCCGCTACGAGACCTGCGAGTTCATGCAGTACCCGAGCTTATCGCCAGTCGCGGCATGCACGGATCTCTGGTTGGGCCAGCTCGCCGCCGGCGCGGTGTGCCGGTCCTCGCTCGAATGCAAAACCGGCCTGTCCTGTCACGGCATCAGCCCGACGCAAACCGGAGTGTGCGGCGCTGCCAAACCGAAGGGCGCGAGCTGTGGGACCGCGATCGACGCGCTCGCGTCGTACTTGCCGCACAACGAAGCGGATCACCCCGAGTGCACAGGAAGCTGCACTCAGGGCCGCTGTCAGTAACGCGCTCTACTTCAGCGTCGCGATCTTGAGCTCGACGAGCTGCTCGACATTCACTGCACTCGGCGCACCGGTCATCATGTCGGTGCCCTTCTGCGTCTTCGGGAACGCGATCACGTCGCGAATCGCTTCCGACTCGGTCAACAACATCGCGAGCCGATCCATGCCGAGCGCAATGCCACCGTGCGGCGGCGCTCCGAGCTTCAACGCCTTGAGCAGGAACCCGAACTTCTCTTCCGCCTCGGCATCGCTGATGTTGATCGCCTTGAACACGCGCGCCTGAACACTCGGATCGTGCAGACGGATCGAACCGCCGCCGATCTCGAACCCATTCAGCACGACGTCGTAACGGTAGCAGAGCACGTTGCCCGGATCTTTCTCGAGCAAGTCGACGCACTCGTCGTGCGGCCGCGTGAACGGATGGTGCGCGGCAGCCCAGCGCTTCGCGTTGTCGTCCCACTCGAGCAGGGGCGGATGCGTGATCCACAACAACTCGAACTTGCCACCGCTGCCACTCTCCGGGATCAAGCCCAACTTCTTGCCGAGGTACACGCGCAAGTTCGCCATGATCGTGTGCACGCGCTCGGTCTTCCCGAACTGCAAACACACGATGTCACCGGCCTTCGCACCCACGGCTTTGTTGATCGCGAGCCGCATGTCGTCGGTGATGTTCTTTGCGAGCGGGCTCTGCGTCCAACTCGCGCCGTCTTCACCAATCTTCGCGCGCGCCAAACCGCCCGCGCCCATGCCCTTCACGAACTGCTCGGCCTTGTCGCCATCCGCCCGCGAGAAGTTCGCACTCGCCGGAATCACGAGCGCCTTCACGATCTCGTCCGGCAAATCCTTGCGGTACTCGCCGTTCTTGAACTTCCGCGCGATCGGCTCGAAGAACGGAATCCCACCACCGTCGTGCGCTGTGACGACCTCGGTCAAGTCGGTGTGTTCCAACCCGAAGCGAACGTCCGGCTTGTCGTTGCCGTATTTCGTCATCGACTCCGCAAACTTCATCCGCGGAAACTTCCCGCTCGGATACTTCGAGTGCAGGTCGAGATCGAGGATCCCCTTGAACAACTTGAACAACAGGCCTTCGATGTTCGTGAAGATGTCGTCCTCGTTGACGAAGCTCATCTCCACGTCGATCTGCGTGAACTCCGGCTGCCGGTCGATCCGCATGTCCTCGTCGCGAAAGCACTTCACGATCTGGAAGTAGCGGTCGTACCCAGCCACCATCAGCAACTGCTTGAACAGCTGCGGGCTCTCCGCGAGCGCATAGAACGACCCCGGGTTCAATCGCGACGGCACCAAGAAGTTTCGCGCACCACCAGGCGTGTACTTCAGCAAGTACGGCGTCTCGACTTCGACGAAGCCGTCCTCGCCGAAGTGCTCGCGCGTGATCTTCATCAGCTTCGAGCGCGCCATCAGCGCCTTTTGCAGCTTGGGACGGCGCAGGTCCAAGTAGCGATGCTCGAGCCGCTTTTCTTCGTGCGTATCGATCTCGTCTTCGATCGGGAACGGCGGCGTCTCACTCTTGTTGAAGATCGTCGCTTCGTGGACGACGATCTCGATGTCACCGGTCGCGAGGCGCGGATTTTTCATGTCGCCGCGGCTGCGGACCTTGCCGTGGATGCCGAGTACCCACTCGGTCCGCGCGGAGTCGCCGAGCTCGAAACAGCTCTTGTCCACCGATGGGTCGAACACGAGCTGCACGACGCCGGTCCGGTCGCGCAGATCGATGAAGATGCAGCCACCATGATCGCGACGACTCTGCACCCAGCCGAAAAGCACGACGTTCTGATCGAGGTGCGTCGCACGCAGGTCCCCGCACAGATGTGTTCGCTTGAGCTCGTCGATGAATCGGGCCACGGCAGTGTTCCTTCAGCGCAATGCCCGGCGCGGGCTCGGGCGATCCAAAAAGCCCGGCGAACCAGGCCGAAACCCGGCGAGACCGGGTCCAACTGGGCTGCTCGTATGAGATCCTGTGCTTCCAAAGTCAACCTTTCCCGCGCTGCGGACAACGCCGAGATGCAGCCAGGTTGCGTCCAGCTGTGGGAGTGGGCGACAATCAGCCGGCTCGAGTCGTAGTCGAGCCGACACGCGCTTGGAGGTAGGCAGACATGGCCACGGAAGCTGAAATCCTGTGTCCGATGTGCGGCGGGATGAATCCGCCCGATGCCGACCGCTGCCGTTCGTGTGGTGCGAAGGTCGAGGCGCTGACTGCCAGCTACAGCTCCGACGAAGAGCAGGCGCGGCGGTACCAGCAAGATCACTTCGAGTTGCGCTGGGCTCTGCGCGCGACTGCCGTGTACTTGGTCCTGCAGACCGTGATCCTCGTGATCCTCCCGTTCGTGATCCCCACATTCGATCCACAAGGGCTGCCCGGGCTGCTGATCTCGGTCGTGGTGTGGTTCTTCGGCGGAATCGTCGTCGGGTTCGTGTCACCGGGTAAGACGTTCGTGGAACCAGCCGTGGGCGCGCTGATCGCAGTGATTCCGACCGTGACCTACATCGCGATGACCACGCCGGATGGCTTTCAGCCGTCGCTGCTCGCGTACGTCGTCACGGCGATGCTCGGCGTGATGATCTCGCTGTTCGGCGCGTTCCTGGGCGAGAAGCTCCAGATGGGCTCGCGCGACCGCACCGCGAAGGCCTGAGGCGACGCGAGCTCAGAGACGCTACTTCCCGTCGCGCTTCGGCATCGATGGCATGGTGGGGACCGGCGGTGGCATCGTGCCGCGCCGCAGACCTGCGTTGCGAAACTGATGCTCGAGATCCCGAAACCGCTGCGCGAGCGCGCGGACGAGTGCGCCAGTCCAGCCGTCTGCGCCTAAACCCTCGGTCAGCGTGTGCTGATCGAGCACGAGGCACGTCACCGAATCGAGCGCTTCGACGCTCGCCGCACGCGGCTCATCGAGGAGGAGCGACATCTCGCCGAACACCTCACCAACCTCCATCACGGCGAGGGTCTCTCGCTCGACGCCGACGTTGCGAAACGCGTGACAGCGGCCTGCCACGATCATGTACGCCGCATCGCCGACGTCGCCTTCGCGCATGATGATCTCGCCGGGCGAGAAATGCTTGCGCGGCAAGTGAAACCCGCCGCGCACGTACGCCCGCAAATCACGCTGCAGATCGACCACCGTCTGATACCGCTTGTCGGGATCCGGATCGATCGCGCGCTCGATGATCGCGTGCAAGCGCCGCGGCACCCCGCCGCCCGGAGCTGCAACGTCGACCGGCACCACTCCGCCCATGTGCGCGCGCAACAAAATCACACGCGCCGGCGCTGGATTCCCGTATGGCAACTTACCCGTGACGAGTTCGTACAGCATGGCTCCAAGCCCGAACACGTCGGTGCGCTCGTCCATCTTGTCCGGTTCGCCGCGCGCTTGCTCCGGCGACATATACGCCGGTGTTCCGACCGGCCCCGAGTTTTGCTGTGGTCGGCGGTCGTTCGTAACTGACACGGAGTGGCCGCGCAGGAGCGCTACACCCCAATCCATCAAGTACACCTGGCCGAAGTCGGCGACCATGATGTTGTCCGGCTTCAAGTCGCGGTGGATGACGCCGCGGTGATGGGCGTACGCTACTGCGTCACAGACCTTGAGCAGCACCTCGAGCCCGCGCTCGAGCCGCTCGGTCGACCCGACGCGGTGGATCGGATCCCCGAGCCAGGCCGAAAACGACACTCCCTGCACGAGCTTCATCGTAAAGAACGGCACGCCGTGCTCATCGATTGCGAGCTCGTGAACCGGAACGATGTTGGGATGCTCGAGCTGCCCGGTGATCTGGGCCTCGGCGATGAACCCCTGCCGGTAGACCGGGTTGGTCGTGTACTCCTTGTCGAGCCGCTTCAGGGCGACCTGGCGGAGGAGATTCCGGTCAGCCGCAAAATGGACGTGCCCCATCGAGCCGCGGCCGAGCTCCACCGCGACGCACAAGTGTCCTGGGGTAGGA
>DASRXR010000445.1:0-5590 GCA_035687405.1 Polyangiales bacterium | reverse complement strand
ATCGCACTCGCTGCGCTCGTGAAGCTCGTGCAACGCGAAGAGATCAAGAAACACGAACGAGTCGTGGTGATCTCGACTGCGAGCGGTCTGAAGTTCACCGACTTCAAGATTCGCTATCACGAAAACCGCATCGAGGGCGTGACGAGCCAATATCCGAACCACCCGGTGATCTTGCCGAACGAGTACGAGGCAGTGAAGAAGAACGTGCTCAGTTCGCTCGACTGAGCGCGCGCAGTCAGGCCGGTTGAACCGAGGCCCACGCTTGCGCGAGTGCTTCGCGTGCTTCTCGTCGCATGTTGATGAGGCGCACGCGGAGCTCGAAGTGCTCGCCGCTGCGCTTACTTCCGATCGAGCGCGCTTGCACCTGTAGACCGGAATCGCGGAGCGTGAACGCGAGCGGTTGTCCGGGCGGGAACGCTTTCGCTGAGCTGAGCGTGGCGAAGAGGCCGGCGAGATTCGTGATAGCGCCAGGCAACGCGCCTTCGATCAGCACGGGCAACTCGCTCACGAGCGCTTGCCGCGGGACATCGCGTCGCGCGCCTCTTTCAAGTCGAGCTCTCGCTTGATCGCTTGGCGATCGTCGTGGGTCTTACGGCCCTTGCCGAGCACGAGCTCCGCCTTGGCGCGGCCATTCTTGAAGTACACGCGCGCGGGCACGAGGGCGTAACCGCGCATCGAGATGCGGCCTGCCAGCCGCTCGATCTCACGCTTGTGTGCGAGCAGCTTACGCTTGCGCTTCTCTTCGTGACCGAAGCGACCCGCCTGCCTGTACGGCCCGATGTGCATGTTCAACAGCCAAAGCTCGCCGTTTTCGATGCTGGCATACGCGCCTTCGAGGTCCGCGTGTTTGTTGCGGAGGCTTTTGACCTCGGAGCCCGTGAGCATAATTCCGGCTTCGAGGCGTTCCTCGACGTCGAAGTTGCGCTCGGCCTTCGGATTGCGGCAAACCTGAAGCTCGCCTTCCGCTTTCGGCTTCTTAGTCATGGGCGGGGCGCTTCTTTACCAGCTCGAGTGCCGCTCGGCGAGGTCGTCGGCGTGGGGACGTTCCAGTCCTCCCGGATCCGGTTGCGCGCTGCGATCGACGTCGCCGCCTCGCCCGGCTTCAGCGCGAGCCCCTGGACGGCCATGTCGACTTCAGCGGCCTGCTGGTCGGGCCGGCCGCCCCACAGCTGCACGAGGGCCGCGAGCTCGATGCCGAGCCGCATGGCCTCGCTCACGTCGTGTCGCTTGCGCGCGGCGGTGAGCAGTTGGTCGCGATCGAGGCGCTCCGACTTCATGAACGCCTTTGCTGCCTCGGAGCGGCCATTCGCTTCGAAGCGATGGTCTTGCGGCCACAGCGCGACGCGCACGCGGGGCGCGAGCGGTTCGAAGCCGCGCAGTGGGACGTCAGCGAGGAGTTCGACCGTGCTGTCGTCGTCGAGATCGACTACGGCGTACGGGCAGAAGTCTTGGCCGAAGTGGTGGGTGTCGAGGTTCACCGGGTCGACGAAGCCGACATCGCGGATGCGGTAGACCTCGATGCAGCTCTTGGCTGCGGTGCGGCGCTCGACGAAGACTTCGTCGAAGCCGTCGTGATCGGGATCGTGGGTGTCTTCGAGCGGTGGTGCGATCAGCGCGAACGTCGTCTCTGATTCGAGGGGGGTCGCCGGCGTCGGATCGAGCGCAACCGCAATCCCGCGCGCCGTCACGATGCGTACTGCAGCGCTGCGGCCGTTCGGCTCCATGAAGCCGAGCGCACTGAAGTACTGGCCGACGATCTTGCGCGAGACGGTGTAGCCGCGCGTGTGTTGAGCTTGGATGACGGCATTCGCCTCTTGGTTCGGATCGACACCAAAGCGAAGAAATCGCTCGTCTCCGAGGAACGGGCTCGGAGGTTGGCTAGCGCAGCTGACAGCGGCGAGGCAGAGCAGGGCGAGGAAACGGTGCATTCGGCGGAGTAAAAAGGGCGGACGCGGCAAAAGTATTCCCCGGGAGCCGACGCCTGCGGGGACGCACGCCGGCGATCGCGAGCGAGATTTCAATCGGGGGCCCAGGCTAACGCGAGCGTGCTGACCTCGTGGCCTTTCGCGGTGAGAGCGGCCGAAGCTTCTGCCAGTGTCGTACCCGTGGTTCGCACGTCGTCGATCAGCAGCACTGTCGTCGGCTCGGCCGTAGCCGCGCGAAATGCGCCTTTCAGATTGGCGAGCCTCGCATCGCGACTTAGCCCGGCCTGGGTGCGCGTCGCTCGGTCGCGCTGGAGCCAGTTGATCTGCAGCGGTACACCTAGCTCGACCGCGACCGGCCTCGCGAGTAGCGCCGCCGGATTGAAGCCGCGCGAGCGCAGCTTCGTGGGATGCAGCGGAATCGGAACCACTGCCTGAATCCCGCCCGCGTACGACCGAGCGGCGGTCGCCAGCATCGCCCCGAGCGGCGTGGCCAGCCAACCGGCGCCTCCATATTTGAAACGCCGAATCGCATCCGCGAACGGGCCTTGGTACTGCCAACAGGCTGCAGCTCGTGCCGGCGGTGAAAGCCCGACTGGTGCAACCTCGAGTAGTGGCTCGCAGGCCGGGCAGAACGCAGCGGCGGCGACATCCGCAACGCCGAGATCGCACCCCGGGCAGCGGTGCGGTGCGAGCAACCAGAGAAAGCCTTGGACGATGGAGCCCTGCATGAGGCTTTCATCGTCACGAGCGCCACCTAGTTGCGGACCTGCCGCACTTCGCCGCGTATCGAATCAGCATCGATACTCACGCGGGCATAAAAAAACGGCGGTCGAGGATTCCAGGGGGGACAGGAATCACAATCGACCGCCGTTCAGCGGCTCGAAGGCGGGGGGACACCTTCCAGGGAGCCACCGTTCTGAGCTCTTCCTTATGCTAGTGGCGTGCCAAGCCGAAAGCCGCGAGTTTCGCCTGCTTTTTCACCGACAATGCGGTGAATCATTGCAGGCTCGCAATCGGAAGGTTGCAGCTTCGCAAACGCTACCCCTTCTGTGACCTAGTTCTCTGGGTGTTCTGTTGGAGGGCGAACAGCTCCATAACCGCACATGTGGCAGTACGCGCGGCCTCACGACGTCATGCGGCAAGACTGCGCAGTGCTAGACGCGGCTAACTCGCTCACGCTCTGCGAAAGAACGGCGAATTTCGCGGGAAGTCCACGGATCCGTCATTCGTGACTTTCGGATCTGAAACTGTCCGATTTCAGATTTGAAAGTTTTTCGGCGGCCTCGTTGCAGCAGCCGATTCGATTCGGTGAGGTGGCTAACGCTCGATCCCGATCGAGCCGCGCATCGAAGTGATCGGTAGGGTGCTCAATGCGAATACGGCTCGCCGCGTAGGATCGTGAACGCGCGATAGATCTGCTCAGCCAGCACGACTCGGGCGAGTCGGTGGGGCAGCGTCATCGCCGATAGAGAGAGTTGCATGTCAGCGGCCTTCGAAACGGTCTTCGGAAGACCGTACGCACCGCCGATCAAAAATGACAGCGGCGTCGCGTCGAGCTCGGCGCGCTGCACCACGTCGGCTAGGCCGCGGCTCGTGAGGGCGCGGCCTTCGACCTCGAGCGCGATCGTTCGACCGCGCTTCGGGAGCGCGCGTTCGAACCGAGGTTGCAGCTCGGCATCGGAGCCGTCCTTCAGCTCGACTTCGTCGAACGTCGCGTAGCGGCGAATCCGGCCGAGATAGTCGTCCAGCTCGGCGCGCAAGCCCGCCTGTTTGATCTTCCCCACCGCAATGATCGACACCCGAAGCACGACGGCACGTCAGTTTTCGACGGCCACGCGTGCTGCGTCCATCCACAGCGTTTCGAGATCGTAGTAGCCGCGCGTGTCCTCATGGAAGATGTGGACGATCACGTCGCCGTAGTCCATCAGCAACCACGTGCCGTTCGGCATGCCTTCGATCCCGAGACAGCGCGCATCGTGCAAGCGCTTGAGATCTTCTTCGATGTGGCGACCGAGCGCGTTGACCTGACGATCACTGCGACCGCTCATCACCACGACGTAGTCGGAGTAGTCGACTTTGCCGCGCACATCGATGATCTCGACGTGCAGCGCTTTGTGCTCGAGCGCGACTTCCGCGATGGCTGCGGCGAGCCCGCGACCGCGATCGGGAGGCTCGGCTTGGCTGCGTCCTTTACGCAATGGCTTCTTTGCTGTCGTCGTACGCGCGCGTTTCGCGGGGCCAGCCGTCACCTTGCGTTTGGTCGCCAATGATCCTCTCCCGTTACGTTCCAGCGTTCTGCCCCAGGGGCGAGCGCCTGGCGGATCTATAGCACCACCAAGTCGTCGCGATGGACGATTTCATCCCCGTTCGAGAAGCCTAGGCGGGCCTCGATGTGCTCGGACCGAGCGCCCCTCAGCTTTTCGACGTCGCGCGCATCATAACGGGTCAGGCCACGGGCCAGCTCCTGGCCATCGGCCGCCGCGATGCTGACCGCTTCTCCGGCGCGAAATGTTCCACGCACTTCGGTGATTCCAGCGGGCAATAAGCTGCGATTTTGCTCGAGGAGTGCGCGGCGCGCGCCGGCATCGACGACGAGCGTGCCGCGCATCTTGAGCGTGTACGCGATCCAATACTTGCGGCTCGCGAGCGATGCGCCCGCAGGTAGGAACAGCGTTCCGACATCTTCGCCCGTCGCGACTTTGCGAAGAACGTCCGGATCTTTCGCAGGCGCGATCACGACCGGCACCCCGACCTGACAGGCTCGTTGCGCGGCCGACACCTTCGAGCCCATCCCGCCGAGGCTCACTGCGTTGTCCTTCGGCCAGATCAAACTTTGGATCGCTTCGAAGTCAGTCACGACCGAGATGCGTTGTTTGTTCGCGTCGAGCAAGCCTTCGACATCCGTGAGCAACACGAGGACATCAGCGCCCGTGAGCGGGGCGACCATCGCGGCGAGTTGATCGTTGTCACCGAACTGAAGCTCTTCGGTCGAGACCGTGTCGTTCTCGTTGATGATCGGGACCGCGCCGAGATCGATCATCGCGTCCAGCGCATGACGCACGTTCAAGTAGCGTTTGCGGTCGGCGACTTCGGCGTGCGTGATCAGGATCTGCGCGATTTGTCGGCCGTGGGTTGCAAACGCATCCGCGTACGCTTGCATGAGCATCGGTTGCCCGAGCGCGGCCATCGCTTGGAGCTCCGGAATCTGCTTCGGGCGACCGGTGCGGGCGAGCTTTTGGCAGCCCATCGCAACCGCTCCGGACGAAACCAGAATCACGGTGCGACCGCTCGCGTAGAGCGCCGAGATCTGTGAGGCGATGCTCTTGAAGCGGCCTTCGCCCGGCGCGTCGCCTTGAACGATCGCGCGCGAGCCGATCTTCACCACGATCCGCTTGGCGTTCTCTAAGGCTTTGCGAGGGGTCTCGGCGGTCATGATCGGGCGGCGCAGTGTGGTGCTGCACGGGTTGGGGCGCAAGGTGCGCCAGGACCGTGCTGTGGCGTCAGGCCCGCAGAACTTGCGGGCCGTGGATCGCGGGTCGCTATACTCGCGCCGTGGATTTGCTCGTTTCGGAAGTGCCCGGCTGGTTCGTACTCGGCGCGGCGTTCGTGTTCGGCTCGATCTGGGGCAGCTTCTTCAACGTCGCGATCTATCGCTGGCCGCGTGA
>DASRXR010000444.1:0-6544 GCA_035687405.1 Polyangiales bacterium | reverse complement strand
GGTCGAGATCGCTCCAGCGATCGTTTGGCCGTTACTCGCGCCCGAGGTGGAGAGCGAGAGGCCGCGCGCTTCGAGGTACGCACTCAACGTCTTGATCAGCACGCCGCACTGCGCGAACACGAGGCGTTGCGACTTCGCGCGGAACTGCTGCGTGAGCATGGTCGGCGTGCGAAAGCCGACGAACCAATGGGTGAGGCGCGAAGTGTTGATCAGGAAGTCTTCGCCGTAGGCGACGTTCGAGAGTGACCACCCCGAGCCGATCGCGCGCAAGCGCTTGTGACTCTGCTCGGCTTCGCGAACGATTTGTTGCAAGCCGGCGAGCCCGGGCAGGAACACTTTTTCGTCGCGGCTGCCGTCGCTCCAGAGATTGCGCGGAATGTAGATGCGTTGAACCGGGCCGCCGACGCCGGACGTGGCATGCCAATTCTTCCAGCGGCGACCCGTCTCGAACGGGAGTAGAGGCGATTTCATGATGGCTCCGCGACTCTCTCAAGGTCCTTCACTGGGCGCTTCGTCGGTGATGCACCAGATCGTTGTTTCAGCCGGCACGGCGAAGCCTAACGTCAAGACTAACAACGGAACGCTGTACCAAACGAAGTGCGTCTCGACTCGGCCCGCGCCGCGCCCATCGCAACTAGTCGGTCCCGGCGTCCATTCGCTCTGAATGCCTCCCCACACCGTCGACCACTGGGTTTCGGAAATGGGTGTCTGTCGATCTACTGCGATGCGATCGTTCGGCGGCAGCGAGTGCAGCTGGTGATACGAATACGAGTAGCAGCCTGTAAGCAGAGTGAGCGCCACGAACGCGCCGCACAACACGCTGCACAGCCAGGAGTGGCAAGCGGACCCCATGAGTGCCCCCACCGAAGGCATACCACGGGCCGCTGACCGTTTAGAGTGAGTTCGTTGACTAGTGCCGCACTAACGGGGCGGGCGGTCGCTCAAAACCAGGGACGAAGCGCGCGCCGACAACTCTCCTTGCGCCGCAAGCGCAGCGGTGCCGGCTCGCTGAACCCGCTCGCTCAAGCGTGCAGCGGTTTGCGCGAGGCCGTCAGGCCCATCGAGCTCGGGTCGGTCGCGGCGTTGTCGGTGAAAGTGCGTGAGCAGCACTGATAGCTGTTGCTCGGCTTCGCGCAGCATCGCCTTTCCATCTGCGATCGCGGTGCGGAGCGCGCTCGCCATCCGCTCGACTTCGATGCGAATGCGCGCGCGAGAGAGGAAGTGTTCGAGGCCTTGTTCGCCGTGGAGCAGCGCATCGAGGTCGGGCAACGAAAGCGTCAGCGGCTCACCGTTGCGGCGTGCATCGTCGACGTCGAACACCGTGCTCGCGCTCTCGAAGATCGGGCGACCTTCGAACGTCGCGCCCGCAACCGTGCGCGACAGCTCGTCGTAGAGCTTTCCGAGCTCCGCGCGCGCTGCGGCTTCTTTCGGCGTTTCGAACCGCGAGAGCAGCTCGCCCGCGCGGAGCAGCTTCGGCTCGAGCGCGAGCAACGTGCGCGTTGCCGCTCGCACGAGCCCGAGCGCCAACATCACGCTTTGCTCTTCCTGCCCCAGCAGACGGCTTCGCAGCTGAGAGCTGCCGCGCAGGTTCAGCTCCGGCGCGGGGCTCCGATTCGGAGCGGCCGGTGGCGCAGATGCGTATGGCGCATAGCTCGAGCGTCGAGGGGGAAGCATGGTCCGTGTGCCTTACAACGGATGCTGCGCGTCCAGCTTGAGGAGAGTTTTTGTAGGTGCGCCAGCGCTTTGACGTTTTGTTCGGCGGTCGCGGGTGGGTGCGGGCTGCTGACGGCGGCGAAAGGGCTGTGATATCGCGGCTGCGCGCAGCGGCACGGAGCTTGCTCAACGTCAACCGAGCTCGATGATTCAGCCAGCGCTCCGTCGTGCCGCTCACAGCGGCAGGTTCAGTGGCAGCCGTCCGCGGCGGATGGCTGCGTTGCTCGTCTGCGCAGGACTCCTCGCGGTTGCCGGAACTTCGACCGTGCGGGCTCAGGCGGTCGAGGAGTGGCTCGATATCTCGGGCGGCTTAGGCACCGGCGTCATGCGGGGCGGTCGAGGTGGGCTTGCCTCGGCGCAGCGATCGCCGATCTACGTCGATGCGACGGCGCTCGGCGTCCAGGAGTCGTGGCTACTCGTCGGCGGATCGCTCCGAATGGAGCTCGAGGATGGTCGTGCAGTCGCCGCAGTTCCACGAGTCGTTCTGCGCCACAAGATGGGTAGGTTCGAGCTTCGGCCAGGTGCCGCGATACCGTTCTACTTCGCCCCGAAGACGATGCTCGGCCCGGAAGCCGACCTCGGCTTACGCTTCGCCATGAAAAACGGCTTCGGTTTGCTCGCGAACGCCGGAATCTCGGCGTTCATGGTCGGAAACGACGTGCCTCACGGCACGACAGTCGTGATGTTGAACCTACAGCTCGGAGTCGACCTATTTCTGTGAGCGCGGCAGTGCGCTACTGCGCGATCGTCGGTGTGCTCGCGAGTCTCGCGCATGGCTGCACCGATCCCGGCTGCATTCGCAACAGCGAGTGTCAGACCAACTATCGCTGTCTCGAGCAAATCTGTACGCGCGGGGCTGGCGATGCTGGAATGACGTCGACTCCCACCACGCCGACTACGCCGACTACGCCCGATCGGCCGGACGCGTCGACACCGGCGGAGCCTGATCCGACGGACGACGACGCGGGCGAGTAACGCCGCCCGGAGCTCAGCCAGTCGATTCGGAAGCGGCCGCGCTGCGCAACGTGGCCGCGAGCGCGTTCACTGCGTCGTCGTCGAGCCCGAGCATCGAACGCCCGATCATGATCACGGTGTCGACCTGTTCGGGGTCGACGTTGCCGGGATACACGCCCTCGCGCTTTGCGAGCGCATTTGCAAACCGCACCGCGTTCGACGCGCAGTTGCGTTCGACCGGATCGAACTCCACGCAGTCTTCGATCGCTTTGAGCACTTCGGGCGAGAGGTTCCACGCCTTTGCGATCGCGACGCCGACCGGACGATGCACGTCTTGCACGATGCTCATCCACTCGTTCGGATCGATCCACTGGTCTTGCTGAGAGCGCGAGACCGAGCGCTCGAGGTCGAGCAGGTGGATCGCGACGACCGGTTTGCCCACGTCGTGCATCAGGCCGGCCATGTACGGCGCTTCCTTGTCGGGAAACCCTGCACGCACAGCGACTTGGCGCGCGCCCACGGCGACCGCGACCGAGTGCGTCCAAAGTGAAGCGGTCATGTCGCGGATCGTGCGGTTGCGCGAGACGAATACTTGGCGGGCGGACGCAGTCACGAGCAGCGACCGAAGCCGCGCTGCGCCGAGCAGCGTGATCGCGTGTGCGATGCTTTCGACGCGCGCCCGCGGTGCGAAGCTCGCGCTGTTTGCGAGCCGTAGCACTTCGAGCGCCAAGACCGGATCGCCTTCGAGCAAGCTCGCTGCACGCTCTTGATGCGCGTTCGCTTCCAAACACTCGAGAACACGCGTTGCCGTCACCGGCATCGACGGCAGCACCAGCTTGCCGCTGTTGATCTTGTCGAGCAGCATCGCGCTGAGCTTCGCGCGCAGTGCACTCCAGTTCGCGGCGCCTTGTTTTGCGGGTGCGGGCATATTCATGCTGCTCGGGCGGCTTCGACCGTTTCGGCGACCGGGATCTCTGCGGTCTCCACGAGTTGTTTCAACAGTTTCGCGACTTCGGCGCCGGCGACAATGCGTAGTTCGAGCCCGACTTCAGTGCACTGGCTCGTCACGCGCACGAGGAACTTCTGCAGCTTCTGGCTCGCGCTGAGGTTGCTCAAGTCGAGGATCACTCGATCGTGACACGCCGCGGCAGCTTCCTGGATCGCATCGGTCATCATTTGTTGCAAGCGGCGATAGTAGCCGTCGGCCGCCGACTCGGCGCCTCGAGGTGCGGCCGGGCGCAGCACGTTGCCGTCGACCTCGAGCAGGTCCTGACTCTCGAAGTACGCCGCGACGAACTCTTCGACCTGGCGCGGATCGAACGGCTTGCTCAAAAAGCCGGCGAAGCCACCGTTCGACACGAGTGAGTGCGGATTCTTTTCCGTTTTCATCACGAGCGCGATGAACGCCGCCGTCGGCTGCAGGATCCGCAGCTCGCGCAACAGCTCCATACTGTCGACGTCCGGAATGTCGGTGTCGAGAACGACCGTACGGTAGACGCGCTCGCGGCACATCGCCAGCGCGGAGCCGCGATCGGCGCAGCTGTTGAACGTGAGCCGCTCCGGCAACATCGTCCGCAGCCGCTTCGACACGTTTTCCATGTCGTCGATGACGAGTACGTCGACGAAGGTCTTTCCGACTTGCTGGAAGCCGCCTTCGCTCGCCTGGTGTTTCGGCGGAGCGGCCATCGGTGCCGCACCACTTTTTTGCAGTGCTTCGATCACCTTCGCGCGCAGCTGCTCGGGCTTGAATGGCTTCACGATGTACTCGCAGATGCCACCTTGCTTGAGCATTGGGCCGATCACGCTAGTGCCCGACTCCGCCGTCAGTAGGATCACAGGTGTCGGAACACCGCGACTTCGCAAGCGCTCGAGCATCCCTGGCCCATCGAGCACCGGCATCGTGACGTCGAGGAGAATCAAGTCGGGCTGCGTTTGCTCCACCGCAGCGAGACCTTTCTCCCCGTCTTCGGCCTCATCGATATCGAACGCCATGTCGGCGAGGGCCTTCTTAACCAACATGCGGACTGCGCGAGAATCATCAACTGTCAAAATTCGGGCCACCTAGCACTCCATTCGCGCATACCTACGCAGACGGTACTTCTCACCGAATCCGATCCATTGATCGGCCGGTCGTGCCCAGGCTTTAGCGACGCTCGCCCAGGTGGCTGCAGCTGTCCGCTGCAGTGAGTTTGGTTGGCCCACCTTGGTCACGCGCGTGGTCGACTCGCACTCGACGCTGGACCTATAGTCACTTGCGTGATCGCCCGATTCGTACTTTAAGCGGTCCGTGTCAGCTCCGAATCCGGCTGTGCATCGGAGCTGGCTAGCCCTCTCCCTCGTGCTATGTACAGCCGCAGTAGAGACGGATGAAGCTCAGAGCTGCACCCATACCAGCCCCTCTCCCGGGCTGCGAGTACTCCGGAAGGGCCTTCCACAAATGGGCGTTATCATTCATCGATCCGCGCCCGAGTGGATACAAGGACCTGGAGCGTAAGTGCACGGACTGCGGTGCCCGACAGCACGCAGACTCCGTGCCCGAACACGAGACGCGCGACCTGCCAAAAGCACTGTGGTGCCTCGGCGACTGGATCTGGCGGCCTGGCGCACTGGAACCGTGAAGGCTTTTAGTCGCACGGCGTGAGCGGTGTGAATCGGTGAGAACGCGGCGTGGACAAAGGTCAGCGGGCGTCGTGCGCCTGGGTCGGCCGATACACCCGCGTTTTTCCGAGCGTCGTCGAGTCGAATCCCGCTGCGAGCCCGAGCATGTTCTCGGTCGTGCCCAAGATCAGATAACCCTGTTTGTTCATCGTCACGAGCACACGTTTGAGGATCGACGTGCAGGTCGCAGGCGAGAAGTAAATCAGCACGTTCCGCAGGAACACGACGTCGAACATCGGTAGCGGTGGCAACGGTTCGGCGAGATTCATAGGCTTCCAATCGATCATCGCGCGGATCGCGGGTTTCGCTTTGTAGACCTGCCCGTCCCGCTCGAAGTGGTTCTCGAGCAGCCTCTCCGGTAAACCTCGGCCGAGCTCGAGCATCGAATACACGCCGGTTTGTGCGCGAGCGATCGCATTCTTCGACAAATCGGTCGCGAGAATCCGCACGTTCCAGCCCGCCAACTCTTTAGTTCCTGCGAGCAACATCGCGAGGCTGTACGGCTCCTGGCCGGTCGAGCACGCAGCGGACCACACGTGCAGCGTCCGCTCCAGCCGCCGACGTTTGATCACGTCGGGCAGGATGTGCTTCTTCAAGGTCTCGTACGGATGACGATCCCGAAAAAAGCTCGTCTCGTTCGTGGTCATCGCTTCGACCACAGTCGCGTGCAGCGCGCCATACGGTTCGCGACGCAAGCGCGACACGAGCGCTGTGAGATCGGGCAGCCCGGCTTGGCGCGCAACTGGCTCGAGCCGCGACTTCACCAAGTACTCTTGGCCTGCGTTCAAGATGATCGATGCGTGCTTACGCACCAATTCTTGAACGAACACGTAATCCCCCGGGAGAAGCATCAGGAAGTCCGTCGCGGTCGGAGCGACATAGTCTTGCCGCCGAATACTGCTTCGACGATCGCTTTCGAGAACTGCGACAGCGGCAGCACGCGCTGCGCTGCGCCCGCTTCGATCACCGAAGAAGGCATGCCCCACGCCGTCGAAGTCTGCTCGTCTTGCGCCCACACCGTCCCGCCCAAGCGCCGGACATGTTGCGCTCCCTTCGTGCCGTCGTGGCCTACGCCGGTGAGCACCATCGCAAGCACGTTTTTGCCGTAGATCGGTGCGGCGGATTGAAAGAGTGCATCCACCGCGGGCCGGCAGCCGTTTTCGGCTGCTTGTTGATCGAGCGCGATCCAACCCTCGCGTGCACTGCCTGCGACGCGCAT
>DASRXR010000443.1:0-9159 GCA_035687405.1 Polyangiales bacterium | reverse complement strand
CTCCGCACTGACGAGCGCCCCGAGCACCTCGTCCCGATGCTCCAAAGCGTATCGAATCGACTCATGCAAAACCCCGGAGACCCGCTCGATGAGCTCCGGCCCGAGCGAACGCGCAATCACGTTGCCCCCGAGCGGCAACGGCAACGCAGTCAACTCCTGCCACGCCTCGCCAATGTCGAGCGCGAGATGCAAACCCTCACGCTCGTACAACAAACGGCCCTCGTGAATCAGCAACGCCGCCGCGACCTCAGCCTGCGCGAGCGCGTTGAACACGCGACGAAACGGCGCGACCGGCAACACGACTGCCTCGAAGTTCGGAATGAGCAAACGCAAGACGAGGTATGCCGTCGTGCGCATCCCGGGCACGCCAATGCGCAATCCCGCTAGCTGCTCAGGCGAATACTGCTTCGGCGCAACCACCACCGGCCCGTAACCGACGCCGACACTTCCACCGTGCGGAAGCAGCAAATACCGATCGGTCAGGTACGCGTACTGATGCATCGAGACCGCACTGACATCAGGCGCGCCTGTGCTCTCTGCGCCGCGATTGAGCGCCTCGGTGTCCGCACGCTGCCAGACAAACTGCAACCCTCGCGTGTCGATCCGCTGCTGCACGATGGCCCAGAACATGAACGCATCGTCCGCATCCGGACTGTACGCAATACGTATTTCAGGCGCTGAAGTCATACGTGGCACCACTAGCCTTTTCATGACTCGCGAGCAACCGCGCGCAGCGATTGACCTCGCGATGCGAGGTTCGTTACGCTGCAATGACGGTGATGCGCTTGCGAACCAGGTTGCAGAGCGTGGTCTTCTGGGCCCGCAGCGGCCTGCTCATTGTGTTGTGCGTCTCGAGCTTACCTGCCGACTCGGCGCGCGCGTCCGAAGTCAAAGGCCAGCTCGTGATCGCGTCGCTGCCGCCGAGAGCGGCAAGCAAGTCGGCGCGCCCGACGTTCAACTGGGAGCTCGAAAACGGCGTGAAAGAAGTGCTGCCCGAGCGCACACCGCCACGCGAGCTCGCCGTCGTCCTGCTCGGCGCTGCAGCTCCGAGCCGCGACAACCGGATCGAGATCAACATCTCCGGCGGCGCGCTTTCGCCGCAGACGGTGGTGTTGCGCACGGACACGACGTTGCGCATCCGCAACGACGACGAGATCGGCCACGAGCTCACTGCGATCGGACTCGACGGATTCTCCGCTGAAGCGACGTCCCCCGGCGCGACGCGCTCAGTCCACCTGACCAAGCCGGGCAGCTGGCCGCTGCAAGACAAGCTCGCCGTTCACGCGAACGCGCACTTGCACGTGCTGCCGAACTTGTCCGCCGTCGCAAAGCTGGAACCGAATGGCAACTACGCTTTCCCCGACGTACCGGCAGGCAAGTACACGCTGAAGGTGTTTCGCGGCGCCGACGAGCTGATCTCGAAGGACATCGAAGTCGCAGATCGCCCGCTTCAGGTCGATCCGCTGACGTTCACCGGCAAATAGCGGATGAGCCGAGACGCGCACTCAGTGGTCTGACCGGAAACCCGATGCTGCTATCACGTTTTTGGTACATATTTCTGGCGGTTACTGCGGGCGCTGCGGCTGGAGCTGCGATTTTGTCGCAAGGCATCATCAACGCGCGCACGCAGGTTCAAATCGAAGATCAGCTGCGCCGGGACCGGCTCGAGCTCGAGACGATCCTGAAGATCGAAGCGCGGATGCGGCTCGATCGGATCAGCTTCATCACGGTCGACCCCAAGCTGGGCAGCGCACTGAAACAAGCTGCCGGTGTGAACGACGAGAAGGTTCTCGCGAAGCTGTCGAGCGAAACGAAAGACGCGCTGCGGGCCGAAGTCGCGCGCGTGCTCGAAGCGGGCGGACCTGAAGCCAAGGGCGGCGACCTCGCCCCCGAGATCGTGTTTGCAGTCGACACCGCTGGACGCATCATCGGCCAGCTCGGCTCCCTCGAAGCCAACCCGCCCGGGCACAGCCTCGCGACCTACCCGTTCATCGAGCGGGCGCTGCGCGGCTACGTGCGCGACGACATCGTCGTGTACGACCGGCGCGTCTACCGCGTCGCGGCGCGGCCGGTCCTCCAAGGCGGCGAATACGTCGGCGCGATCGTGCACGGCTACAAGTTCGACAACGCGTTCGTGGAGCGGATGTCCCAGGGCCTCGGCGGCGCGTCAGTCGCGTTCTTTTACGGGACCGGCACGCTCGCGAGCTTCACGCCTCCCGGTGCGCCGGCGCTGGCCGAGCTCGCTGCCCCGCTGGCAGACGCACTGAAAAACGAGCACCTGCGCAAAGGCGAACGCACACCACCGCTGCCGCTGCAGTCGGGTGGACGCGCGATCTACTCGCTCGTCGTAGGCGGCGCCGCGCTCGCGGACGTGGGTTACACGATCGCGCGGCCGATGCAGCTGGTGGCGTCACCGATCGACCTGTTCGCGAACGCCTCGAAGCAAGACGTGGAAGCGCTGCCACTGCCGCTCCTCGGCGGCGGAGTCGTAATCCTCGCGCTGCTCGGGCTCCTGTTCGTGTACCTCGAGCGCGATCGGCCATTCGGCTTGTTGTTGCGCAAGATGGACGAAGTCAGCCAGGGCCAGCGCGATCGACTGATCGTCACGGAGTGGCGCGGCAAGTACCGCAAGCTCGCCGATGCGATCAATCACTCGATCGACAAGTCGGTCGAAAAGGCCGCCGAGATGGCGCCTTCGAACAAGAAGAAAGCAAACCTCGACGAGATCCTCGGGCCGAGCCCGACCCGCAACGTCGAGCCGTATTTTGGCTTTGCCGACAACGCTGGGGGCACGCCCGCACCGGCGAAGGGGAAGCCTGCAGCTGCGGCAGCGATGCCCGCGGCCGCACCCGCACCTCCGCCGCAAGTCATGCCCGTCGCGGTCGCAGCGCAAGCGCCGGTTGCATTGCCGGTCGTGCCGGCTGTGCCGCTCGCGCCGGCAGCAGTTGCAAATGGGCCAGGCGCAGCAGCAGCTCCCCGCGGTCCGAACGCAGCGGTCAAACCCGCCGCGGTAGCGCCACTCGCAGCACCGAAGCCGGCCGCAGTCGCAGCTCCAGCACCAGTCGCGCCGGCTCCGGCAAAAACGCTGCCGAAGCTCGCAGCCGTTCCGGCCCCGCAGCCAGCGAACCAAGTCACGCCGGCTCCGGCGCCAGCGCCCGCACCGGCAGCCGCTGCCGCCGATAGCAGCAGCTCGGTCGCCGCCGACGGCTTCGACGAAGCCACACATTTCCGCGAGGTCTACGCCGAATACCTCACGCTCCGGCGCGAGTGCGGCGAGAACTCCGACGGCCTCAGCTACGACAAGTTCGAGAACACGCTCGTCAAGACGCGCGATCAGGTTTTGCAAAAGCATCCGGCGAGAGGCGTTCGCTTCACGGTCTACGTGAAGGAAGGCAAAGCCGCGCTCAAGGCCGCGCCGATCAAGAAGTAGCCCTCCGCGTTCGGCCCTGAAGCGCCGCACGCCGCCCGGCTTGTGCTACACCGGCGGCCTCCTATGCAAGCCTCTGGGTCGTCCCCGTTGGCCGTGTCCGTGGTTCTTCCCACGTACAACGAAGCCGAGTCTCTTCCTGTGATCGTGCCGCGCATCGCTCAAACGCTGCGCGAAGCGGGTATCGATGGCGAGATCGTCATCGTCGACGACAACTCCCCGGACGGCACGGCCGAAGTCGCAGAAAAGCTCGCGGCCGAGTGGCCGGTGCGCGTAAAAAAGCGCGTCGACGAGCGCGGCCTCGCCACCGCGGTTCTCACTGGGTTTGCGATGTCGCAAGCGGACGTCGTCGTGGTGATGGACGCGGATGGCTCGCACCCGGTCAGCGCGCTTCCGAACATGATCCGCATCATTCAAGCGGACAAAGCCGACATCGTGGTCGGCAGCCGCCACGTGCCGGGCGGTGGCTCGAAGGACTGGCCGCTGTTCAGCCAGTTCAAGAGCAAGCTCGCCGCGACGCTTTCGCTCGGCGTGACGACGATGACGGACCCGACGACCGGCTTCATGGCCGCGCGCCGCACCCTGCTCGACAACCTGGTTCTCGATCCGGTCGGCTGGAAGATCGTGCTCGAGATCGTGGTGAAGACGGCTCCGGTGCGCATCGCCGAAGTGCCGATCGTGTTCGTCGACCGCGAGCTCGGCGTGAGCAAGCAAAGCATCGGCGTGTTCGCCGAGTACTTGTCGCACCTGAGCAAGCTCTACTCGTTTCGCTATCCGTCGCTCGCGGAGCTCGTGCGGTTCTGTGCCGTCGGCGTGCTCGGCTTGTGCGTCGACCTCGCGACCGTGATCACGCTCAAAGAGCTGTTCGCGCTCGATACGCGCCTCTGCGCCGTGTTCGGATTCATCGTCGCAGTCACGAGTAACTTCGTGCTGAACCGCCGCTTCACGTTCGCGCGCGCACGCGAGCTACCATTGTTGTTCTCGTACGTGACATACGTCGGGACGAACCTCGCCGGCCTCGCCCTGCGTATGCTCGCGATCCAGAGCTTGATCGTGATCGCCGGCATCGATCACGGCCGCGGCTACGTGATCACGAATTTAGTCGGCATATTGCTCGCGACTTTGTTGAACTTCGTCGGCGCGAAGTACTTCGCGTTCGATCCGGAGCGCGTCAAAGAAACGCACGAAGAACCTCGCGGGTTACCCCGGGCGAGCTCGATGCCGCCGCGCGTGCGCAACTGGGGTACGGCGGCGCTCTTCGCACTCGCGGCTGTATACGCGTTCGCGACGACGGTCCCGAGCGCGGAGCTCGTGCAGCCCGACGAAGGCGTCAACGTCACGATGGCGCGCAACATCCAGCACTCGCGCGAGTTCTTCGTGCGCCCGTCGGTGTACCCGGGCGGGCGCAGCGATTGGCTGCGAGAAGACCTACCTGCGCTCGGCAACGTACCGCTCTACCCCGCGTTGCTCGCGCTCATGCCGAAGCTCCCCGGCTTTTCGGGCATGGCGCTTCTATCGTTCGTCGCGCTGCTCGTGACCGTGGTGTCGACCGCGCGGCTCGTCGCGCTCGTCGATACGCGCGCCGCTTTGTACACCGGCATCTTGATGAGTTGTTCGCCCGCGCTTTTACAAGCGTTCCGGCGAATCGAGTTCGAACCGATCCTGACTGCGTTCTGTGCCGCGGGCTTATTCTTGTTCGTACGCGGCGCGTGGTATCGCCAGCGTGCGGTGTGTTTCCTCGGAGGCCTGCTACTCGGCTGCGGCTTCCTCACGAAGACGTGGCTGATCGTGCCGTACGCGTTCGCACTGATCGCGTTTTGCGTGATCGAAGCCGCCAAGGTTCGCAACACCGGCACCTCGGCAGGCTTGCGCCGCAGCGTGGCGTTCGGTGCGGTCGGCTTCGTGCTCACGGCGAGCGCGCACCTGCTCTTCACGGCTGTGTTCGCCCGCGAAGACTTGCCGGCGTGGCTCTCCAACGTCTACCTCGGCATCTTCAGCGGTCAGGGCGTGACCGGCGGGAAGCTGAGTGCGATCGCGCAGTACGCCCGGCGGGAACGGCCGGTGCTGTACTACCCGCTGGTCCTGTACCGCGATCACTTCTTCCTCGTCCCGCTCGCACTGTTCGGCCTGGGAGAGCTGCTCCGCTCTCCCAAACCGCGTACGAGCCGCCTACTCGCGATGATCCTTGGCGCACTCATGGCCGTCGTCGCGCTGTCCGTGCCGGCCTACAAGGAATCGCGCTACGTGCTCGCGGTCACACCGTTCCTGTACGCATTTGCAGGCCTGTGCTTGGCCGCGTTCGCGCGCGCGCCGAACAAGCTGCGGCCCGCAGCCACGGCCGTGGTGCGCGTGGTGATGGTGCTCTCGGTGGCAGCGAGCGTGACGGTCGTCGGCCTCTACGCGCTCGGCGTCTCGAGCGCGTTCGGCAGCTCGTACCTGGTGGCGCACGCGACCGGCACCGCGCTGTGCATCTTGCTCGGCGAGCTCTGGATGCGAACGCGCTTCGTCACCCGCGAGCTCGCCATCCTGAGCTTCGCTGGATTGTGCGGCTACGCGGTGCTGCAGCCTCGCCTGCGTCAGGAGCCGCCACCCTATCGCGCGATCGCAAGCGTGCTGGCGCCGCATCTGTCAGCGGCAGCGCCCGGCTATCCGAGTTACCTCGCCCGTGATCACAATGTCTTGCAGGGCTATCTCGATCGCGATGGCATCGCGCTCGGCGAGCTCGACACCGCGCCCGAGGCGCTTCCAACTTCGGCGATGCAGCTGACGGCGTACGTGATCGCGTCGGGCGAGAGCGACGTAGCAGCGCAGCGTATGCGGAGCTGGCTGGAAGCGAACGCACGCGAGCTCACGCGCGATCTCAACGCGAAGGTCGGGAGCCCGGATACCGGCTATCGCGTGTTCATACGCGATCCGCCTGCGTCTTCGGTGATACCAACTGCGACTCCGGCGCAGTGAACCGACACGCGCAGCTTGTGCAATCCATTGTACACGCGCCGAATTTACGCACCTGTCCTTACATGGTTCTCAGCCTCGTTCTGAAACGTGTCCGAAAATGCTGAGCAATTTCGTGGCGACCGGAAACATGGGTCGCTGGCACATCGAATGCATATGCTCCGGACGCATAGAGGAGTGTTTATGAATCGCATTCTGTCGGGTCTGGTGCTTGTGAGCGTGTTGGGGATGGGGACCGTGTCCACGGTGCAGGCTAGCGACGAGCCGCTGAAGACGCAGGCCGAGTTCGAAGCTCGCGCCCGCAAGGCGGAAGCGCTGTCGGAGCGTGTGAAGCGCGTCAACACCTACAAGGACAAGATCGCGCAAACGCGCTTCGGCCAGGTCGGCTGGGAGCGTCGTGGTCCATCCGTGAACGTACCCGAGCTCGACCCGGGTGCCGCGGGCTCGGCGCTCGCACTGTTGATCGGTGGCGCGCTCGTGATCGCGGATCGCAAGCGTCGTCAGTCGGTTTGATCGCCCGCGAAACGCGGCGTTTCTCACCGCATGCCTGCAACATGTAGGCAATTCACGCGGCCGTCACGCGGTCGCTTTTGCGCACCCCAAGGCGCTGGCTTCGACTAGACTAAAAAACCGCTCCGCCGCATGAACGCGGTCGAGCGGTTTTTACATTATGAATATCCTCGTAACGGGCGGGGCAGGCTTCATTGGTTCAAACTTCTTGAATCTGATGGTGCCAAGGCACCCCGAACATCACTGGATCAACGTCGACAGCCTGACCTACGCCGCGAACCTGGCGAACCTGGCGGGCGTCGCGGACCGGCCGAACTACGCTCTCGAGCGGGTCGATATCACCGAACGGGAAGCGGTCAGACAACTGTTCGAGCGGACAACGCCGGCTGTGGTGGTGCATTTCGCCGCAGAGAGCCATGTTGACCGGAGCATCCATGCTCCGGGCGCCTTCATCGCGACCAACATCACGGGCACGTTCAACCTGCTCGAGGAGTTCAGGGCGCTCCCGAAGGACCAGGCAAAGCTCTTTCATCACGTGAGCACGGACGAGGTCTACGGGTCGCTTGGCGCAACCGGCCTGTTCACTGAGCAGACTCCGTACGATCCCTCGAGCCCGTACTCCGCCTCGAAGGCCGCAAGTGATCACCTTGTCCGCGCGTATCACCGAACGTACAAGCTCCCGACGAAGCTCACGAACTGCTCGAACAACTACGGGCCCTATCAGTTTCCCGAGAAACTGATCCCGTTGATGATCTTGAACGCGCTCGAGGGAAAACCGCTGCCGGTCTACGGACGCGGCGAGAACGTGCGCGACTGGCTCTACGTCGACGATCACTGCGAAGCGATCTGGGCCGTGATGGAAAAGGGCGTGCTCGGCGAGACCTACAACATCGGCGGCCGCAACGAGAAGAAGAACCTCGATGTCGTGCACGCGATCATTCGCTTGGTCTCCGAAGAAAAAGGCGTTCCGATCAAGCCGCTTCAAGACTTGATCAAATACGTCGAAGATCGGCCCGGTCACGACCTTCGCTACGCGATCGATCCGACGAAGGTGATGCGCGAGATCGGGTTCTCGCCGAAGGAAAACTTCGAGACTGGTTTGCGCAAGACCGTCCGCTGGTATCTCGACAACGAGAGCTGGGTCACTCAAGTGCGTTCGGGCGCATACCGCGACTGGATCGCGAAGAACTACGACGAGCGTTAGTCGCGTGAGTCGCTAAACCTGCAAGCTGAGGTGAGCGTGATCGACAAGGGCATCATTCTGGCCGGAGGCTCGGGAACTCGGCTCCATCCGCTGACGCAAGCCGTGAGCAAGCAGCTCATGGCGGTCTACGACAAGCCGATGATCTACTACCCGCTGTCGACGTTGATGCTCTCCGGCATCAAAGACGTGCTCGTCATCACGACGCCGAAAGATCGGACGTTGTTCGAAGAGCTGCTTCAGGACGGCACGCGCTGGGGCATGAAGATTTCGTACGAGACGCAGCCGAGTCCGGATGGGCTCGCGCAAGCGTTTCTGATCGGCGAGAAGTTCATCGAGGGTCGCGGTGCCGCGCTCGTGCTCGGTGACAACATCTTTTACGGGCATGGGCTCTCCGGTGCGCTGCAACGCGCGGCGCAACAGACCAGCGGCGCGACGGTGTTCGGCTATTGGGTGAAGAAGCCCGAGGCATTTGGCGTGGTCGAGTTCGACGCGCGCGGCAAGCCGATCGGGCTCGAAGAGAAGCCGACGAAGCCGAAGTCGAACTACGCGGTGACCGGGCTCTACTTCTACGATCACGAAGTCGTGAGCATGACGAAGCAGTTGAAACCGTCTCCGCGCGGCGAGCTCGAGATCACGGATCTGAATCGCCTGTATCTCGAGCGCGAGAACCTGCGCGTAGAAAAGCTCAGCCGCGGTACGGCGTGGCTCGACACCGGCACGCCGGATGCACTGCTTCAAGCGGCAAACTTCGTACAGACGATCCAAGAGCGGCAAGGGCTTCAGATCTCGTGTCCCGAGGAAATTGCCTTTCGATTGGGCTGGATCGACCGCACCCAGCTCGAATCGCTCGCGGGGCCGTTGAAGAAGACCGCCTACGGGCAGTATCTGTACGACGTGGCTGCGGAAAATCGATCATGAAGGTGACTCCGACGATTCTGGAAGGTGTGGTCGCGATCGAACCCCGCGTGTTCGGTGATTCGCGCGGCTACTTCCTCGAGACCTGGCACCGCGAGCGTTACGCCGAAGCGGGCGTCTCGCGTGAGTTCGTCCAGGACAACCTCTC
>DASRXR010000442.1:0-13382 GCA_035687405.1 Polyangiales bacterium | reverse complement strand
ACTCGCGCTGTGTTACCCGTACACGACTGAAATTTCGCCGCGCTCGCCCGAATACGTACACGCGATGCGAGCGTTCTACGACGAATCGGCCGCGCGCATCCACGCGCGCCTCGAAGCGGGAGCCGACGTCGCAGTGCTGTGCGAAGGCGATCCGATGTTTTACGGCTCGTACATGTACCTGCACGATCGATTGGCGAGCCAGCATCGCTGCCAAGTGGTGCCCGGGATCACGAGCTTCGCAGGCTGTGCGGCTGGGGCCGGTTTACCGCTCGTTTCGACCGATCGCGCGTTCTCGATCATTCCAGCCACGTTGCCTGAAGAAGAACTCGAATCGAAGCTGCGCCTCGTCGACGCAGCGGCGATCATCAAGCTCGGCCGGCACTACGCGAAGGTGCGGCGCGTCCTCGATCGACTCGGGCGTTCGGACGAAGCGATGTACTTCGAGCACGGGACGACCGAACGCGAAGTCGCAATTCCCCTGCGCAACAAGACCGACACTAAGTCCCTCTACTTCGCGCTGATCATCGTGCCCGGTCACGACGGCGGGCCGTATCGCCAGTGGGATGGTGGAGCCTTCGCGTGACTGGAACGCTGCGAGTGCTCGGACTCGGTCCGGGCCAGGCAGACTGGATCACGCCGGAAGCCAGTCGCGAGCTCGCCGCTGCGAGCGACATCGTCGGCTATCAGGCGTACGTGTCGCGTCTGACAGTCAGATCCGACCAAAACGTTCACGCGTCGGACAACGGCGATGAGCTCGCGCGAGCGCGCCACGCGCTGGAGCTCGCGGCGGGTGGAGCGCAAGTCGCAGTCGTATCGGGGGGAGATCCCGGCGTGTTTGCGATGGCAGCCGCGGTGTTCGAAGCGATCGACCACGGTCCGCCGGGCTGGCGTGAGCTCGACGTCGCAGTACTGCCCGGCGTGACAGCCATGCTCGCTGCAGCCGCGCGCCTCGGGGCTCCGCTCGGCGCAGACTTTTGCGCGATCAACCTATCGGACAACCTGAAGCCGTGGTCGGTGATCGAGCAGCGGCTCGCGCTCGCCGTCCAAGCCGACTTCATCATCGCTTTGTACAATCCGGCTTCGAAGGCCAGGCCCGAACAGGTGCACAAAGCTTTCGCGGTCTTGCGTGCTGCCGTCAGCGGCGATCGCGTCGTCGCTTTTGCCGCAGCGGTGGGCCGCAAAGACGAATCGCTTCACGTCACGACGCTCGCGAACGCCGATCCAGGCCGCGCCGACATGCGAACTTTGATCCTGATCGGCTCGAGCGGAACGCGGCTGGTCGAGCGCAGCTCGGGAACGCCGTTCGTTTATTCGTCGCGCCGCTGGTCGGGAGCAGAGCGATGAAGTGCTTCGAGCCAAACTTCGATCTCGCTCAACGTGTGGGCGAGCGGAGCCGCGGGCAGCTGCGGTCGCGCCACCATGATCACCGGCAGCGCGAGCGCGCGTGCCGCTTCGAGCTTGGCGTAGGTCGCGTCGGTGCCGGAGTTTTTGCTGACCACGACCTCGATCCGCTCGCGCGTCAGCAGCTCAGTCTCGTCTGCGAGCGCAAACGGACCGCGGGCCGCGAGCACACGCGCGCGCGGCAGCTCGGGCATGAACGTGTCGACTGCGCGAATCAAATACTCGTGCTGCGGTGCCACTCGAAAAGCATCGACTTCGGTTCGTCCGACGCTCAAGAACACGCGCCGCGAAGTTTCACCGATCGCGCTCACAGCGGCGGCCATGTTTGCGACTTCGATCCAGCGATCACCCGGCAGCGCGCGCCACGCCGCACGTTCGAGCCGAATCAGCGGCACGCACACCCGCTGTGCAGCCGCACAAGCATTCGAAGACATCTGATCTGCAAACGGGTGCGTCGCGTCCACGAGCGCAGCGAAGCGCTCACGGATCAAAAACTCCGCGAGCCCGTCCAGACCGCCGAAGCCTCCAATGCGATGCGGCAGGTCGGGCCGCTTCAAGCTCGCGGTTCGGCCCGCAAACGACAACAGCGCATCGAACCGCACGTCACCTGCAAGGCGTTCCGCGAGGACTCGCCCTTCGGCCGTACCGCCCAGAACTAACACGCGAAGTCTCATGACCGCACACGCCCCATACTCGAGCTCTGTCTGGATGTCGATCGTCGGCATCGGCGCGGACGGCGCGGATGGGCTCTCGAATGCCGCGCGCGCCGCGATCGAGCGTGCGGAGCTCGTCGCAGGGAGTCAGCGGCAGCTCGCACTCGTGCGCTCGTTCGTGTCTGGAGACGTGTTGATCTGGCCCTCGCCACTGGCCGAAGGTGTAGCAAAGGTCATGGCGCGGCGCGGTCGCTCGACCTGCATCTTGGCGAGCGGCGATCCGTTCTTTTACGGCATCGGTGCGACGCTCGCGCCGCAGCTGACCCCCGGCGAGTTCATGTGTTACCCGGTGCCGTCTTCGATCTCGCTCGCGGCGGCAAGGCTCGGCTGGCCGCTGCAAGACACCGAGGTGGTCTCGCTCCACGGCCGCGACTTGCACGAGATCATTCGCTACTTGCAGCCAGGACGGCGCGTGATCGCGCTGTCCTGGGATCAGAGAACGCCGCGTGAGCTCGCACAGTTGCTCTCAGCGCGCGGCTTTGGCCGCTCTCGGCTGCACGTGCTCGAAGCGCTCGGCGGTCCGGAAGAACGCGCGCGGAACTGCACCGCGAGCGAGTTTGCACTGGGCGACGTCGCAGATCTGAACTTGATCGCACTCGAGCTCGTCGCAGACGAAGAAGCAACGATTCTGCCATGTCGAGCCAGCTTGCCCGACAGCGCGTTCGAGAACGACGGCCAACTCACGAAGCAGGACGTGAGGGCGATCACGTTGTCCGCGCTCGCCCCGCGCGCCGGCGAATTGTTGTGGGACGTCGGTGCAGGTGCAGGCTCGATCGGCATCGAGTGGATGCTGAGTCATCCCGCGTGTCGCGCGATCGCGATCGAGGAGAACGCCGAACGCTGCGCGAGAATTCACCGCAACGCGAGCGCGCTCGGAGCTCCGCGGCTGGAAGTGTTCGAGGGCAGTGCTCCGGAAGCGCTCGGGGGCCTGGTGAAGCCGAGTGCGATCTTCATCGGTGGCGGCGCGAGCGAGCCGGGTGTGATCCAAAGTTGTTGGAATGCGCTACCGATCGGCGGCCGCCTCGTGGTCAACGCGGTGGCGCTCGAGACGCAAACGCTGCTCATCCAGCAACACGCAGCTCGCGGCGGCGACTTGCGGCGCATCGCGATCGAATCTGCGGTGCCGCTCGGCTCGATGCACGGCTTTCGGCCCGCGATGCCGATCGTGCAGTGGAGGATCACGAAGCCATGATCGCCGCGGGGCTCGGCTGTCGCAAAGGTTGCGCGAGCGCGGATCTGGTCCGCGCGCTCGAGACAGCCCTCGCCTCGGCGGGCCGTGCGCTGTCGGACGTTTCTGCGCTCTACGCGCCCGAGTTCAAAGCCGAGGAGAGCGCGCTCGTCGAGATCGCGCGCCAGCTCGGCAAACCGCTCGTTCTGCTGGGCATGGACGCGCTGCAGCTGCAGGCCGCACACGCGCTGACCCAATCCGCTCAAGTCGCAGTCCGCTTCGGGATCCCGTCGATCGCCGAAACGGCTGCGCTCGCCGGCGCTTGCGCACTTGCGGAATCATCCGCCATGCGCCCAACGCTGCTTGGACCTCGACAGATCGCCGGCGGCGCAAGCTGCGCGCTCGCGGTTGCAACCGACTTCGCATTGGGAGACCCGCAGTGACCGTCCACTTCATCGGCGCCGGCCCAGGCGCGCCCGATCTCATTACTGTCCGCGGCCGCGATCTCGTCGCGCGCTGCCCCGTGTGCCTCTACGCCGGTTCGCTCGTTCCGCGCGAGATCGTCGCGCTCGCACCGCCCGGCGCGCGCGTACTCGAT
This sequence comes from Polyangiales bacterium, assembly GCA_035687405.1. Lineage (GTDB taxonomy): Bacteria > Myxococcota_A > Polyangia > Polyangiales > JAFGIB01 > JADGRF01. The sequence goes on along the minus strand of DASRXR010000442.1, from coordinate 9,502 downwards.
ACAGCGCCACTCGATCTCGAAGAAATTGAAAAAGAGCTCGTCGCAGCGCACGAGCGCGGCCAAGACGTCGCCCGTCTTCACTCCGGCGACTTGTCGGTGTGGAGCGCGCTCGGCGAACAACTGCGCCGCCTCCGGCGTCGCGGCATTCCGTTCACGATCACGCCCGGCGTGCCAGCATTTGCCGCAGCCGCAGCTGCACTCGAGCAAGAGCTGACGTTGCCCGAGGTCGCGCAGACGGTGGTACTCACGAGAACATCAGGTCGTGCGTCTGCGATGCCGCCGGGGGAGACGCTCGAACATTTTGCAGCCTCCGGTGCGACGCTCGCGATTCACTTGTCAGTGCACGTCGTCGACGACGTGGTAGCGCGACTGGTACCGCACTACGGCCCGGAGTGTGCCGTTGCAGTCGTATTTCGTGCGAGCTGGCCGGACGAACGAATCGTGCGTGGCACGCTCTCGAACATCGCGGAGCGAGTGCGGGAAACCCCGATTCGGCACACGGCGATCATCCTGGTAGGGAAAGTGCTCGGTGCGGAAGATTTCCGAGAGAGCGCGCTCTACAGCACCGAGTATCAGCGAAGATTTCGAGGGCGTGACTAGATAGTGCGGTCGACTCGACCCCACCCATCCGACTAGATTCCGAACCCCAGATGGCACACGACGGCACCCGCAGACCCCACAACACGCTTTGCGTGCTGCTCTGCCGCGACTGCTGCTGCGGGACCACACGCAAACATCCGGATGTCGACCACGCCGCACAAGAGCTCGCACTTCGTGCTGCAGCAGCTGAGAGCGGTGGACGCGTCATCCGCACTCGCTGCCTCGGCGTGTGCGAACGCTCCAACGTCGTCGTCGTCAAGAACGCTCGCAACACCTACTGGTTCGGCGGCGTCCTCGCGCCCGAACAAACCAACGCGATCGCGCGCTTCATCCGCAACGGCGGCACTACTTCCGCACCTCTCGAGCTCAGCTTCAACGTCGTCCCGCGCCGCGAGTTGACCCCCTACCCGTGCGCTTACGAGCCGGTCACACTCCCGGTGTGAGCTCGACCCCCGCGATCGCCATCCCGCGCCTGCTGATCGGCGGCGTCTCGAGCGGCGTCGGCAAAACCACGTTCACGATCGGTCTATGTCGCGCACTGCGTCGCCGCGGCCTGAACGTCGCCCTCTTCAAGTGCGGGCCCGATTATCTCGACCCGACCTATCACCGCCTCGCAAGCGGCCGCACTGCCCACAACCTCGATAGTTGGCTGATGGGCCGCGACGCATTGCTCGACACCTTCACGCGCAACGCGAGCACCGCCGACGTCGCACTCATCGAAGGCGTCATGGGGCTCTACGACGGCGCAAGCCCAACCGAGATGACCGGCTCGAGCGCCGAGATCGCACAGATCCTCGACGCCCCGATCGCACTCGTCTGCGATGCGAGCGGTATGGCTCGCTCGGTCGCTGCCATCGCGCACGGCTTCGCGACGTTCGAACCCGACGTCGCGCTGCGCGCGCTGATCTGCAATCACATCGGCAGCCCCGGCCACCTCGATCTCCTTCGCCGCGCGAGCACACGCATTCCAGTCCTCGGAGGCCTCCTCGCCGACGCGAGGGTCGCGCTTCCTGAACGCCACTTGGGCCTTCACACCGCCGACGAGCTCGACACTGAACCGCTGCTCGAAGCCTGGGCCGATCGCGTCGAACAGTCCTGCGACGTGGCCGCGCTCCTCGACATCGCGCGCAGCGCAGCGCCGCTCCCAGCTGCAGCCCCGATCGCGCAGCCGCTCGCACCGCGCTGCCGGATCGCGATCGCACAAGACGCCGCGTTCCACTTCTACTACGACGCAAACCTGCGTTTGCTCGAGCGAGCCGGCGCAGAGCTGATCGCGTTTTCGCCGGTCTCGGACTCGCAGCTACCGGAATGCGACGGCGTCTACCTCGGCGGCGGGTACCCCGAGCTCCACGCCGCGAAGCTCGCCGCAAACAGCAGCATGCGCAGAGCGCTCCACGAGCACTCCAGCGCCGGCAAACCGATCTACGCCGAATGTGGGGGGCTGATGTACCTCGCCGACGCGATCGTCACCCTGGATGGCGCGCGTCACTCGATGTTGGGCCTCATCCCGGGCACCGCCACGATGCAGCGCAAACTCCAAGCGCTCGGCTACGTCGAGATCGAAACCCGCGAGCCCACGCCACTTGGCCCCGCCGGCACACAGTTTCGCGGCCACCAGTTCCGCTACTCGAGCTTCGAAACCACGCTCGAGCCACAGCGCTACACCCTGCGCACCAAGCGCAGCGGACAGCTGCAGCACGAAGGCTACGGATCCGCCGCGATCCTCGGCTCGTACGTACACGCGCACTGGGCGAGCAACCCCGCGGTCCCAGAAGCGTTCGTCGAAGCTTGCGCTACATCGCTTCGGCGAGCACGTCCACCGTCTCCAGCTCCTTCGACACGTCGCTGATCACACCGCGCAACCAGGCGTGCGCCTCGTCGCGGATGAACAGCGAAGGCCACGACATGCTCAACATCACGTCGGTGAGCGGAACCGGTGGAGCGAGCAGCCGAATCTCCGCAGCGGGCTTCAGCTTCGCAGCGAGCCTCGCCGGCATGACTGCGATCCGCTGCGTGCCACGGAGCAACATCGCGAGCCCCGTAAAACTATCGGTGACGACTTGCACGTTCAGCTTCTGCGAAATGCCACCGACCACACGATCGACGAGCGTAAATGCGTAAGGTCGCATCGACACCGTCACGTGCCCGAGCTCCATGAACTGCTCGCGCGTGATTCGCGCACCGACCGTGCGGTTACCGGCCCATACGGCGACTACCCACGGATCGCGATACAACTTCTCCGACAAGAAACCCCGATTTCGATACCGCCCATCCGGCTCGATCGAAAGCTCGACCTGGCGCGTCGCTAGCCGCTCTCCGGTATCTGGATCCGGCCGCGAGACTTGCAAGCTCACGTGGGGCGCGATCTCCGACAGCCGCTCGAGCAACGGCTGCACGAGCACGCTACTCACATCGTCTGCAGCTGCGATGCGGAACATGCGGCGACTCGTCAGTGGATCGAACCCGAGTCGATGATTCAACGTCGTCTCGATCGACGCGAGAATTTGTTGCACCGGCTCCGTCAGCGCGATCGCGAGCGGCGTCAACCGCGAACGCGCACCGACACGCTCGATCAACGGATCGCCAAATAGATCGCGCAACCGCCGGAGCGCCGCACTCGCTGCGGGCTGACTCAGGCCTACGCTCCGACCCGCCCCCGTGACGGTCCGTTCCTTGACGATCGCATCGAATATGACGAGCAGATTGAGGTCGACTTCGCTCAACTTCACACGCCATGTCTCGCACGCTACGGGATGTGGGTCTAGAGCGGATGAAGCCCCGAATTCCGGCATAACGAGGCTCACTGTTTTAGGAATTTCGGAATCGGTGCTTACTTAACCCGCACGGACAGTCGCTGAAAGGAGACTCCATGCGGGACAACTTCGAAACCACGCCAGGAAACGGGGCCAACTCGTCAGATTCGTCAGGTACCTTTGCACGCTCCAAAGAGAGTGACCTCGATCGGGACCGAACTGCGTCTATGGCCGATGAGGGTGGCATCGCTGCAGCCGTGGCAGATCTGCGAGAACAACTCACACTCGTCGAGAAGGAATTGTTGCCCCAGGTCGCGCCGCCACCAGCTGCGAGGTTCTTTGGGCGCGTCGGTTGGTCGACTTTCGTGTGGAGCGCAGTCGCACTCGGTGCAGCGAGCTTCTTGGCCGGGCTCGCGCTTCGTTACACTCGGGGTCGCGCGTGATCGATTGCGGTCGCAGCCTCTCGCTCGGTGTGGTGCTGGCTCTTTTCGCGCTGTCCTGTGAGAGCCGCAAAGAGATGGCACCCCCCGAGCAAGCTGCGACTCCAGTTTCGACCGGCACTGAAGCTGCGAGCCAGCCGCCCAAATCCGCTACGCCCGCGGAGAACGCGAAGCTCTCCGACCCGAGCGTCCTCACGGGGAACGCTGCAAAACGCGACTGGAAGTCGGATGCGCCCGGAGTGCGTCGAAAACTCACGACGAGCGACCTTCCGGCACCGTACGCGACCGAATCGGTCCGCAATCAGCCTAGTAAAGTCTCACAGCCCGAAGGCGCCTGGCCGAAAGTGCCAACCGGATTTGTCGCCGAGAAGTTCGCGTCCGAGCTGTCTGCGCCTCGCATGATTCGCACGGCGCCGAACGGCGACCTCTTTGTAGCGGAGTCCAAGTCCGATCGCGTGCGCATCCTGCGCGACGCGGACGGGGATGGAAAAGCGGAGCTCAACGAGATCTTTGCAAAGGGGCTCTCACAACCGTTTGGAATTGCGTTCTACCCGCCCGGTGACGCACCGCAGTACGTCTACATCGCGAACACGGGCTCGATCGTGCGCTTCCCGTATCGCACGGGGGACACGAAGGCCCGCGGCAAGAGTGAGACGATCGTCGCCAATGTATCAGGCGGTGGAATGCTCGAAGGCGGCGGTCACTGGACGCGCGACATCGTCTTTTCGAAAGACGGCTCGAAGCTGTACCTCTCGGTCGGTTCGAAATCGAATGTCGACGACGCTGAGGTCGAAAATCGCCGCGCGCGAATCTTCGAGTACACCCCGGATGGGAAGAACGAGCGCGTCTACGCATCCGGCATCCGCAACCCCGTCGGCCTCGCGATTCAGCCGCAGACGGGTGACTTGTGGACGTCGGTGAACGAGCGCGACGAGCTCGGCGACGATCTCGTACCCGACTACATCACGCGCGTGAACGCTGACGGGTTTTACGGTTGGCCTTGGTATTACATCGGCGGCAATCAGGACCCACGTCATGCCGGCAAGCATCCGGAGCTGAAAGATCGCGTTCTAATTCCAGACGTGCTCATCCAGTCTCACAGCGCGTCGCTCGGCTTGACGTTCTACGAGGCTGATCAGTTTCCGAAAGAGTATCGCGGACGCGTGTTTGCAGCGGAGCATGGTTCGTGGAATCGCTCTTCTCGCACCGGCTACAAGCTCATCTCACTGCCGATGAACGGTGCGAAACCGACGGGCGAATACGAAGACTTCATGACGGGATTCGTGAAGTCGGAAGACGAAGTCTGGGGCAGGCCGGTCGCTGTGACCGTGGGGCGCGACGGAGCGCTGTACGTCGCGGACGACGTCGGCGACGTCATCTGGCGCGTTGCATACAAGGGCACGTGAGTCGATCAACGGCGCGCGCGTTGTGCTGGCGGCGATGATTCGACGCCCCGCCACTGATACTTCTGAAGCGACACGCGGCCGTTCGCGTCGAACACGACCCCCTCGCTCGCCAGGAGCTCGCGCTGAAGCGCTTTGAATTCTGGTTCGTAGCGCTTCGTAATCTCGCCGCGCGCGTTGAGAACGCGATGCCACGGGACGCGCCCAGTGTCGTCTCGCAGCGCAGCAAGTGCGTACCCCACCTGCCGCGCACCGCGAGCGAGACCCGCGAGATCGGCGATTTGTCCGTACGTCGCGACCCGCCCATGCGGAATACGTGTGACGACGCGATAGATACGTTGATAGGGAGAGTGCGACACGACGACCTGTACTCAGTGTCTACGGCAATCTGCGCATAGTTCCTCGGCAGCGCCGTCGTCGCAGCTTGTTTTCGGTTTGTCTCTTGTTTGTTTGCGCAAGTTTTCAATGCGCTTGCAGCTGTCAGCTGCAGGATCAGTGGTTCCAAGCTGGGAACTGGCGCGAAGATCCGGAAATGATCGCCGCTGACAGCTGCGGTCGAGCCATTCACACTCGAGCTCGGATCACAATCTCCAAACGAGTGGTAGGCGGCAAGATTAGAACTTGCTTCGATCGAGGCCCCCGAACCCCCATTGCGAGACCACACGAAAAACGCGGAGGGGGCCTTTGGAGGCCGCTGCCCGCCGCGAAGACTTTGAAATAGACTGGATACGCGGCCCACTCACGCGCGTAACCCAACCGCCTCAGCACTGTCGCCCTGCGAGAGGCATTGTAGGCGCAGCGCGCGGCGAGTCCGCGAATGCCCCCACTCCGAAACGAAGGAATGTGCATGCGACGCATCGCAATCAACACGGGTGGCGGTGATGCCCCCGGACTGAACGCAGTGATTCGTTCCGTGGCGCTGAGTGCGCTCAATCGCGGTTGGGATGTCCTGGGGATTCGGCGCGGCTACGAAGGGCTGCTGGTCAACAAGCCGGACTCGCTGATCAACCTCGATCGCAACGCCATTCGCGGCATTCTCCACCTCGGCGGCACCATCCTCGGCACGACCAATCGAAGCGATCCTTTTCGTTTCCCGGTCGAGGGCCCCGATGGTCAAAAAGTCGCCACCGACGTGTCAGGGAAAATCGTCGCGCGCTTTGCCGAGCTCGGCATCGATGCCCTCGTCGCACTGGGCGGCGACGGCTCGATGAGCATCGCGAAGCAGTTGATGACGCGAGGCTTGCCGCGGGTGATCGGCGTGCCGAAGACGATCGACAACGATTTGCGCGGCACGAACGTCACGTTCGGATTTGCGACTGCCGTCGAGATTACGACCGAGGCGCTCGATCGCCTCCACTCCACGGCCCAAGCGCATCGCCGCGTGATGGTCGTCGAAGTCATGGGCCGGCACGCCGGCTGGATCGCACTTCATGCCGGCATCGCCGGTGGTGCAGACGTGATCTTGATTCCCGAGATCCCGTACAAGCTCGAGTGTGTCTACGAGAAGGTTCGGGAACGCTACCGGCGCGGGAGCGACTTCGCGATCGTCGTCGTATCTGAAGGCGCGAAGGAAGCCGGTCAGGGCGAGCTCTACAAGATGGGCAAGGACGTGTTCAAAGAGCACGCCGTCCTCGGCGGCATCGGTGAGCGGCTCGCACGACAGATCGAAGAAGCGACGGGCTGCGAATCGCGCTCGGTCGTGCTCGGGCACTTGCAGCGCGGCGGCACGCCGGTCGGGTACGACCGCCTACTCGCACAGCGAATGGGCTGCGCGGCCGTGCGCTACCTCGCAGAGACCGAACGCAGCGGAATGGTCGCGGAGGTCGGCGGCGAGATGCGGCTCATCCCGCTCGAAGAAATCGTCGGCGGCATTCGTGGCGTCGATCCCGTCGGCGATACGGTGATGACCGGTCGCGATGTCGGCATCTGCTTCGGCGATGAGCCGAGCGGCACATTCCTCGATCGGGTCCCTCAAGTGGCGACCGAAGCCAGCTGAGCTGGCGCAACCTCGTGCAAGACGCATGGCCCTGAACAGGGATATGACACGTGCGCCCGCTCCTGACGCCAAAGGCCGTTTTATCGGCTTCTTAGGGGGGTAAATCCCAAAATAGGGACGTTCACAACTTTCTTCAAGCGGATGAAGTTGGCGCGGAACGCCGACGTAAACAGCACAATAGGTTCATGTTCGAGCTGGAGGTGTGTGCGCTTTTGTGTCATCGCTAGCAACAATGTGGCTGCCAAGAGGTTGCCATGTTTCGCAAACGAGGATTTTTTTGTGACAAAGCGCGCACTTAACACACGGGTCGGGGGGCTGCTCTGGGTCTCTTTGGCCGCCCTCGGATGTGGCTCCGATACCAACAACAACCTGCCGATTACCGGCACGGCCGGCACGATTGGCGGTGTGGCCGGTGCTGTCGCGGGTACATCCGGACTTGCCGGAACTGGCGCAGCCGGACGACTCGGAACTGCGGGTGCGGGCCTACCGCCGCGTGCAGGCACCGGCGCTGCCGGGACCGCAGTGACGGCCGGGACGGGAGCCGCGGGTTCGGGCGTTGCAGGTGCAACCGCGGGTAGCGGTGCTGCAGGTGCAGCCGCAGGTGCAGGCGGCGCAGCCGCAGGTGCAGGCGGTGCAGCCGGCATGGTTGCCGGCGGCGCCGGTGGAGCTGGCGGGACGGCCGGTGCTCCGCCCGCGGGCGATTGCGGCCCGGAAGCATTCGCGTGTCGCGGCGATGCGCCGACGATGGCAAGTGCGCTCGGTACGGCGAAAGGTCCGTACGCGACGATGAGCTACACGAGCGGTATGCGGAACGGCCCCGACTACGGCGCTGCAACCGTCTACTACCCGACGGGCGATGCGAAGCCGCCGTTCGGTTGCGTGACGGTCGTTCCTGGCTTCACGGCCCTTCAGTCGTCGATTCGCCAATGGGGTCCGTTCCTCGCATCACACGGCATCATCACGATGACGATCGACACGAACACGACTTCAGATCCTCCCGCGACGCGCGCAAACGCGTTGATGGACTCGCTCGAGACGTGTGTTGCCGAGAACGACCGCATGGGCAGCCCGATCATGGGCAAGGTCGCGAAGGATCACCTCGGCGTTGCCGGTTGGTCGATGGGTGGCGGCGGAACGTTGATCGCAGCCGCAGCAAATCCGACCTTGAAAGCTGCGACTTCGTTTGCAGCCTGGGGTCCGACCGGCGGTGCAAACAACAAAGTACCGGCGCTGATGTTCGAAGCGACGGCAGACGTGCTCGCCGCGAGCATGTCGGACTCGTATTACGCCGCGACGCCCGAGACGACGCCGAAGATGTTGTTCGAGGTTTCGGGCTCGAGCCACAACGTGGCGAACAGCCCGACGAACCATGAAGGCATCATCGGCCTCTACGGCTTGTCGTGGTGGAAGGTCTTCATGGAAGGCGACACGCGCTACAAGCAGTTCTTGATCGCGGCGAAGCCGAGCATCACGACCAGCAAGTTCAAGACGAACGTGAAGTAGTCAGTCGCTCGCTCGCGACACGCGAAAAAGGCCGCCCTCACCGGGTGGCCTTTTTCGTTTCCGTCGACCGACGGGAATCAGTCGCGCAGCAACTTCGAAGCAGCTACGAGCGGCGAGAGCAGCGCACGGACGATCGCGCGCAGCTGTGGGCGGCGCGCGATGACCGCTGCCGCCCGCGGACCGATCTCGTAATACGCGCGTACGAACGCCTGGCCGGGCGCGTGCGGCAGCAGATAGCGGTCGCGCAGCCGCCGGAGCGTCGAGATCTCGGACGCGAGCGGTGTTCCGTACGCCGCAGTGGCGACGAAACACGGTGTCACCGTCGCAAACGTGCGCGCGGGCGTATCGATCTCGGCGACGCTGATCGGCCCCGAACGATTCGAGTCGTCGGTCGCACGAACACCGACGTAGTAGTGCGTCTCAGCGACTAGATCGCCGATCGCAGACTCGACCACGCCGCCTTCCGGAACCGTCACCGGCAACATCAACGCGGTCGCACCCTCGACGTCGTCGGTCGCATTTTTCGCCGGACGCCCGTCGCGAATGAAAGACGCTTCGTCCGTAATCGGCTCGGTCGAAACGCGAACCTCGTACGCGTGGATCGGTTGCTGCGACCGCGCCGCTTGAAACCGAAGCACGGTCCACGTGTGCGCCCGAAGCTTGTTTGGATGCGCGCGCAGCGAGAGCGCCGACACTGGCCCCGGCAGCGCGGGCCCACCCGCAGCCGGGGTTTCGCTGCCGGGAACGACGACACCGGTAGGCGTAGGCGCTTGCTCGACAGCTTTGACCTGCACCGTGAAGCGCTGG
>DASRXR010000441.1:0-2113 GCA_035687405.1 Polyangiales bacterium | reverse complement strand
TCCGCTCGTGCTCGGCACCAGTGTGGGTGGCAGCTCGTTAGTCGAGGAGCTCGGCCTGTGCGTGCTCGCAGCGGGCTTTTTGTCGGCTCTGTTCGAGCGCCTGCATATTCCCAATATCGCCGCGCTGCTCGTCGCCGGCGTCGTGCTGGGGCCGGTCGGATTGGGCCTGATCCACTCGAGCAGCGACATCGAGACTATCGCGAACCTCGGCCTCACGCTGCTGCTCTTCGTGATCGGGCTCGAGGTGAACCCGCGCTCGCTTCTGGCGAGCGGTCGAACGCTGCTTCTGACCGGTGCGCTTCAGGTGCCCGTCACGGTCGTGGTCGCACTCGGCATTTTCACGATGCTCACGCCGGTGTTTCAGCCGTATCTCGATGGTCGCTACGTCGCGCTCTACTTGGCGCTTGCGAGCGCGTTCTCCTCGACCCTGCTCGTCGCCAGGTTTCTGCAGGCGCGGCGGGTCATGGACACGATCTCGGGCCGCTTGTCGGTCGGGCTCTTGGTCTTCCAAGACATCTGGGCGATCGTCGCGCTCGCGCTTCAACCGAGCTTCGAATCGCCACAGCTCGCGCCGATTCTGCTGACGTTTGCGGGCATCTTCGTGTTGGTCGCGCTCGCGACGCTGGCGGCGCGCTTCGTGTTGCCGCCGCTGTTCGAGGCAGTCTCGCGCACGCCGGAACTCGTCGTGTCCGTTGCGCTCGCGTGGTGTTTCGCGGTTGCGCTCACGGGCGGCCACCTCGGTGGTTTGCTCGCGCTCCTCGGCTGGCACACCCAGATTTCTGTCTCTCGCGAGATGGGCGCGCTGATCGCCGGCATGACGATCGCGTCGTTTCCGTATCACCACGACGTCGCAGTCAAAGTCAGCAACCTGCGCGACTTTTTCGTCACCTTGTTCTTCGTCGCCCTCGGGCTGAGCATTCCGATTCCGCAAGGCGCACAAGTCTTGTTGCTGTCGGCGGCGCTCGCGGTCGTCGCGGTCGCGCTGCGATTCATCGTGTTTGTGCCGGTCTTCTACTTTGCCGGGTTGGACCGCAACAACGCGATCGACGCCTCGACCAAGCTCGCGCAGATCTCCGAGTTTTGTCTCGTCATCGCGTACCTCGGCGTGAAGGCGGGTCACATCGATCCGGCGCTCGGCAGCGTGATCATCTTCGCGTTCGTGATCACCGCGCTCGCGACCCCGGCGTTGTTCTCGCTTTCGAACACTTTGCCGCTTCGGGTCGACAAGTGGTTATTGAGCCTCGGTTTGGTCGATCCGCACGCGCGCACCAAAGACGAGGCCGACGATCACCCGCACCCGACCGTCGTCGTGCTCGGTTTTCACCGCGTCGCTGCTGCGCTGATTCAAGACGTCGGCCGCCAGCATCCCGAGATCTTGCCGAAAGTGCTCGTCGTCGACATCAACGTTCAGACGCATCCGATCATCAAACGCCAGGGCGTCAAAGTGCTCTACGGCAGCGCGGGTTCCCGGGAGACGCTGCAGCACGCCGGTATCGAGCACGCCCAGCTCGTGATCGCGACGATTCCGGACGAGCTACTGCGCGGCACTTCGAACGCGGCCATCGTGAAGGCCGTCCGCGCAATCGCGCCGAACGTTCCGCTGTTTGCTTGCGCATCGCGCGCCGCGGACGTCGACGTGTTGTACGCCGCGGGCGCGAGCTACGTGTACATGCCTTCGTCCGAAACCGCGAACGGTGTGTTTGCCGCGGGCATGGCAGCATTGTCGGGCCAGCTCGATCACTATCGTGCCAGTCGCGAAGCCACGTTCGGGCCGCTCCAGACGCGCTTGGACGTGGAGCGCATGTCGCGTTGAGGACGCAGTTTTTGAGTAGCCGCGCTGCGGTGTACACTCACAGGCCCTAACGGGCACGACGAGAATCATGTTCGAGCGAATCTGGGATGCTGTCGCACGCGGGGAGGGCGCACTGACTGCAGCGGTCGTGCTCGCCGGCGTGCTGCTGTCGTTCCTGCTGCGTCCGCTGATCGCCCCGCTCAACCGCACCCGGTTGCGCACGCCCGCGTTGATGCTGATGGCGGCGGGAATCGGCTGGCTCGTGCTCGAGGTTTGGGCACCGGCTGCGACCACTAGCAAGATCTTTCAGGTCCTGCCGCT
>DASRXR010000440.1:0-7637 GCA_035687405.1 Polyangiales bacterium | reverse complement strand
CGGACAACTGATCCCGACCGGTCGAATCGAGTCCTTTCGCACGCCCGACATCGCTGCTACCAGAACGTCAGGTCCGCGCAAGTCCTCCGAGAGTTGGCTGCACCGGCAGCATCACCGCGAGAAATTTCGAAGTGAGTGGCATCTACGCATTCGATGATTTCGAGTTCGACTCCAGCAAGCTCGAGCTGAAGCGCGCCGGCGAGCACGCATCCGCGAACGCGCTGACGCTGCGCTTGCTCGGAGTGTTGGTCGAGAGCGCGGGCCACATCGTGACGAAGCAAGAGCTTCTCGAACGCGTCTGGGAAGGCCGCCGCGTCTCGCAGAATGTCGTGACCGTCGCGATGACTCGGCTTCGCCGAGCGCTCGGTTATTCGCAGGGCATGCGCGACCTGGTCGTGAACGTGCACGGAAGAGGCTATCGGTTCACGCGAGAGGTGACGCGGCGCGACGCACTTCCGAACACGAATGCGCCGCGACCCATTCCGCGGCTGACGGCTGCACCGTTTGTCGGGCGGGATGGTGTGCTCGGGCACCTGCGCGCGGCGCTCGCGGAAGCGCGTGACGGTAGCGGCAGTGTGATCCTGCTGACGGGCGAAGCCGGCATCGGCAAGACGCGCGTGGCCGAGGTGTTCGGTCGGGAAGCGGCAGGTACGGGGCTGCCCGTCGCCTGGGGTTACTGCCGTGAAGTCGGCGAGACGCCACCGCTGTGGCCGTTCGCGAACTTGCTCCGCGAGTTGATCGCGCAGGTGCCGCTCGCGATGTCCGAGTCGCGTTTCGCGAGCATGTTGCCCGAGCTGTCACGTCTGCTGCCCGAGCTCGCACGCGCGTCGTCGCCGGCGAGTCCTGTCGCCAATGGCGGCGGGTTCAATTCCAAACATCGCATCTTCGATGCGATGTCGCGTCTGCTCAGCATCGCGTCCGAGCAAGCTCCATGTGTACTCGTGCTCGACAACTTGCACCGCGCCGATCCTGCGTCGCTCGAGTTGTTGAGCTACTTCATCGACGAGATCCCGCGCACACGTCTGGTCGTGGTCGCGACGCTTCGCAACAAAACTGGAACTGGGCGCCTGCCCGAGGCGCTTGCACGCGTGCTCGGCCATCGCAATGCGACGCGGATCTCGCTGCCGCGCCTGAGCGAAGTGCACGTCGGGGCGTACCTCGAAGCGATCTTGGGCTCCGCGAGCACGGAGCTGCGACGGGCGGTGTTCACGAACAGCGAAGGCAATCCGTTCTTCATGACCGAGCTCGCGCGGCAGTTCCGCTTGAGCGAACACGCAGATGTGCAAAACGTCTCGGTTCCGGAAGCAGCGCTCGACGTCGTGCGGCAACGCGTGGCAGGGCTCGACGAGGTTGCGCGCGGAGCCTTGTCGAGCGCGGCTGTGATCGGCCGAAACTTCAGCTTGCCGGTGTTGCAAGCCGTCACGGGCAGCGACGGCGCAGCGTTGATGGAATGTCTCGACGCTGCAGTCGCGAGCGAGGTCGTCGCCGCGAAGCGCGACTCGCTCGTCGAGTTCGTGTTCGGTCACGAGTTGTTGCGCGCCGTGCTGTACGACGCGCTGAGCCCGGCCGAACGGCGCAGTTGTCATCTGCGTGTCGCCCACGCACTCGAAGAACGCGCGCGGCTGGGTGAAGACATCCCTCCCGCCGACTTGGCTTATCACTCGCGATCGGCGCTGCCGATGGGCGACCTGCGAAAGACGATCAGCCACTGCGTGAATGCCTGCATCGCAGCGGTGAACGTGTACGCGTACGGCGATGCTGCGCGCTGCTTGCAACACGCGCTCGAGGTGCTCGACTTGCTCGAGAAGCCGTGTGCGAAGTTTCGGCTTCGGCTGCTGTTGGATCAGGCGTTGCTCACGCGCGCGCAGTCGACGCGTGCGTTCGAGCCGATGATCGCGCGCGTGGTCCATCTCGCCCGCGAGCACAACGAGCCGAGCACGCTCGCGCGCGCCGCGATGTTGCACGATCCGTATCCGGGTTTGCCACCGTTGCCTGGCTCCGTGCAGGCGTTTCAAGCTGCGCTGCGCTTGCTCGATGGCCAAGGCGGCGAGCCCACGTTGCGAGCGGCGATGCTGGCGCGCCTCGCAGCGTGCCCACCCGGAGCGTTCGACGTGGCCGTCAGCGACGCGCTCCTCACGCGCGCGTACGAGGTCGCCACGACGTCGGACGAGGTGCTCGATCGGTTCAGCGTTCGCGTCGGTGAGCTGTACTTGCGCGGAGGTCCGGCGCATCGCGAGCGCGCGAGCGTCGTGCTGCGCGAGTTACACGAGATTTGTCGCGAGAATGCTCTGATGCTCTCCATTCCGCCGGTCATGCTCGAACTGCATACCGCGCTGAGCGCGTTGCAAGCGGGTGACTGCACCGCGATGCACGCGGCGCTCGAGCGAGGGACGGCTCGCTGCCGGGATCTGGATAGTGAGTTGCTCTGGCACTTCGAGCGCTTCTTGGCGCTCGCGCGCTGGAGTAGCGGCGCGAACGCGCACGCGAGCCGAATCTTGATCGCGCTGCATGCACGCGCGCGCAGACAAGCGATCAGCGGGACCGAGCTGTTTTGCCTGTATGACGAAGCGCTGCTGTTTGGAGCAACGTCGCTGACCCGGCCGAGCTTGGCCGCGGAGTTTGCGCCGGCCGACAACGATCGGCCTAACCTGTGGGCGATGAAGCTGCGCGGATTGCACGCGTCAGGCCACACTGCGGAAGCGCGGGCTGCGTTGCACTTCGTACTGGCGTCGCGGTTGGCTGCGCTGCCGTGCGACCGCGATTACCTCGGAACGCTCGGGGCCCTCGCGCGCGTGGCGATCGACCTCGGCGAGGTCGAATACATGGAAGCCCTCTACCGATTGCTCGCGCCGTATCCGGAGCACTTCGCGGTGAACGTGTCCTTCCTGTGTGAAGGCTCGGTGTCTCAATTGTTGGGGATGCTCGCGCGCGGGCTCGGCCGGCGGGACCTGGCAGAGGTCCACTTGCGCGAGGCGGTCGCGATCAGTGGCCGAGTTGGGTTGGTCGCAGCCGCGCACGACGCGCGGGCCGAGCTCGCGCGCGAGACTTCGACGGGCTGATGACGTTCGTCGCCAACGGTCGCGATTGTTCTCCGCGGCCGTAGCTGCAGGCGAAGGAGCTGCGTAAGCTCCGCGGCCGAACATCGAACCTAGGAGTGAGTCGACATGCTCAAGGGCCTATTTTCTCTCGAAGGGCGCGTCGCGCTCGTGACCGGTGGCTCGCGCGGCATCGGAAAAATGATCGCGCATGGCTTTCTCGAAGCCGGCGCCAAGGTCTACATCTCGTCACGCAAAGCGGACGCGTGCGATGCGACTGCCCGCGAGCTCTCCGCGTACGGCACCTGCGTGTCGCTCCCGCAAGACGTTTCGACGGTGGACGGCTGCAAGGCGCTGACGCAACACTATCTGCAAGCGGAAGAGCGGCTCGACATCCTCGTGAACAACGCGGGTGCGGCGTGGGGCGCGCAGTTCGACGAGTTTCCAGAACACGGCTGGGACAAGGTGATGAACCTCAACCTCAAGTCGCCGTTCTTTCTCACCCAAGCGCTGCACGCTGCGTTGGCAAAAGCTGCGAGTGCCGAGCGGCCCGCGAAGGTGATCAACATCGCGTCGATCGACGGCATTCGGTTGAACCCGCAAGAGACCTACTCGTATCACGCGTCGAAGGCGGGTTTGATCTACTTGACGCGCCGCATGGCTGCGCGTTTGGTGCGCGACAACATCGTCGTGACGGCGATCGCCCCAGGGCCGTTTGCATCCGAGATGAATCGCGCGGCGCGAGATCAAGCAGCCGAGGTTGCGAAGCGCACACCACTGCGTCGGATCGGCAGGGATGAGGACATGGCAGGCACTGCAATCTTCCTAGCTTCGAAGGCGGGCGACTACGTAGTGGGTGACACGATCGCCGTCGATGGTGGCATCGCGTACGCGCACGACAACCTCCACTGATTACACGGCGCGCGCGACCGCGAAGCGAAACTCGTTCACGAACGGGAAGACTAAGATGAACGGGAGCGAGACGAGCATTGCGAGCGCGCGCTGCCACACCGTGAGTCGGCCGAGGCGTTTGAAGCCTAGTGCTTGAAGAACGCTGAAGCCGATCACGTACGGAATCCCGAACGTCTCGGTGTGCACCAGCTCCCAGCCGGTGCGCCGCAACATCTCGGTCAAGGTGCCGCCGGTGAAGTGAATCAGGTGCCTCGGCGCGTCGACTTGCGACCAACGTGACCCGAACATGCGCGCGGGCAAACTTTCGACGCACGGCACTTCGATTGTGAGGTAGCCGCCGGGCGCCGTGACTCTTCGCGCTTCGCTGAGCACGGCGCGTGGGTTCGGCTCGTGTTCGAGGTATTCGTTCATCGCGACGAGGTCGAACTCGCCGTCGGCGAAGCCCACGCCTTCCAGCGTGCCCGGGTAGACCGTCATCTGAAGCCGGTCGCGTGCGTACGTCGCGAGCTCGGGCTTGAAATCGACGCCAATGCCTTGCACGCCCCGCAGCTCTTTCAGCGCGACGAGGTAGTCGTTCAAGCCGCAGCCGACGTCGAGGACGTTCATGCTCGGTTGCAGCCGACCCGTGATGCGTTCGAGCCGCGTGAGTGAGTCGCGCCAGCGCAGAAACGCGAACTTGCGAGCCATCGGGCGCGTGAAAGGCGGGAGCTCCTCAGGAGTCCGATAGATGAAGTAGCTCGAAGGGTAGTGCGCGCCGAGAGCCTCGAACGTCGGCCGCGGGGATAGGTAGCGCAGGTCGCACGTCGAGCACGAAACGATTCGATACTTGCCCGGCCGCGCGAACAAGCGATCCCGGCCGTACAACACGAGCTTGCTCGCGTGTTCGCCGCACATCGGGCAGGGCACGTCTTCTTGTTGCTCGTCGTCGACGTTCATCGTTTGAGCTCTCAGACGCCGCTCTCGTAGCGCGCCGCGATCATGCTTTGCTGCGCCATCCAGGCGCCGTCGTCGATCTGGCCGGATACGAGGATGCGAGCGATCCAGGCTCATATTCGCTTCGTCGGTTTCTGCAATCCCCGCTCTGGGCCGTGTCGACTTTTGGCTACGAGCGCTGGGCATAACAGTGAGATCACCTATAACGCTCGCATGCGGCAAGTCGCGGCTCGTGTGTTCGAACGTTGTAGCGGATTGCTGCACTCTCAGCGTGCGCCGTTCGCGCTCGCGGTGTTGGCATTCCTGCTCGCGCTGCCTTCACTCTCGCTCGGGCTTCAGCTCGATGACCGCACGTACTTGCGATTGTTTGCTTCCGGAAGAAGCCCGATCGAATTGCTGCACGAATCGACGAGCGCGCTCGCAGAGCTCAAACGCCAGGGAGTCTTCGCGTGGTGGAGCAGTGACAGCTTCTCGATTCACTTCTTACGGCCTGGCGCGGCACTGACGCACTGGCTCGAATATCGTCTGTGGCCCGACTCCGCGTGGCTGATGCACCTGACGAACTGTCTGTTGTACGCGGCGCTGGTGTGTGTCGCGACACTGGCGTACCGCGCGCTGTTTGGGTCCGACGTCAAGCTGGCTGCGCTGGCAGCGTTGATGTTTTGCATCGACGAATCTCACGCCCAGAGCGTCGGTTGGATCGCGAGCCGGCATGTCGTGCTCGCGACGTTGTTCGCACTGCTGGCGGTCTACTTGCACGTGCGTGGCCGCACCGAACGTGGCGTTGGAATCCAGCTGGCGAGCGTCGTGAGCCTTGCGCTGTCACTCCTGTGCGCTGAGTTCGGGCTCGCCGCGCTCGCGTATCTCGTCGCCTACGCGAGCGTGCTCGAGCCGGGAACGCTGCGCGTCAGGTTCCGATCGATCGCGCCGCATCTGTTGGTCGGCGCCACGTGGTTGATCGGCTACATCGCGCTGGGCGGCGGCGTGCGCGATTCGGTGTGGTATCGCGATCCAGTCTCCGCACCGCTCGAGTTACTGGTGCAGGGGATCGCCGATCTGCCGATTTGGCTCGTGAGCCAGCTCGGCGGTGACGTCGCAAGCGCCGCGCTCGTATTGCCCCAGGGCCTGGCACGCCTCTTGGCGCTGGTGTTGTTTCTGCCGCTGATCGCGCTGCTGATCGTGCCGCTCAAAGACTTCGTGCAGGCGCGATTCTTCGCCCTCGGGATGCTGCTTTCGTGTCTGCTCCTGTTTGCGACCGTGCCACAAGATCGGCTGTTGCTCGCTGCGAGCTTCGGCGGCTTCGGGTGGCTCGCGTGTCTCATCGGCGGAGTCAGCGAGCGCGCGAGCGCACTCGTGCGTGGCAGCGCGGCTGCAATGCGATTGCCGCACTTGATCATCGCGCCTCTCGCCTTCATTCCAACGCTCGGTGGTGTGTCGGCGGTGGACGGCGCAGCGCAAGCACTGGCGCAAGCAGTGCCCGTCGGAGTGAGCCAAGCAATTGCAGTCAATCTGCCGGTAGAGCTACTCACAAATGCTGCTTGGAGCGCGCGCGCCGGTGACCGCGTTCCGCTGCACCAGCTGTATGCCGGCTTTTCCACACTCAGTGCGACACGTCCGGATGCGCGCACGCTCGAGCTCGCGACCGAAGATGCCTGGTGCACGCGACCGCTCGAGCGCATGTTCACGTCGGCGCGCGGTCTGCCTGGCGCAGGCGATGTGCGCGCAGTCGACGGAATGCGTGCGACGGTGGTCGGCGTCGACGCTGACGGTTTGCCGAATCGAGTTCGATTCGAATTCGCGGACCCGCTGGAATCCCCGGGTCGCATTTGGCTCGTCTGGCACGAACGTCGTCCAATCCGCTGGCAACCACCTGCGATTGGAGCACGGGTCGAAGTGCCAGGAGCGTCGCGGCTGAGCCTCGTGTTCTAGTGCTCCGCTAGTTGTGTCATCGACTGTGTTACACAGTTTGGTGCGGTAGATACCTGATTGTTTGAGACCGTCTTGGGATTGCGTGAGGCGCGGTCCTTTGACTACATCGAGCTGACTTTCACCGGGAGAACGCACCGATGAAGGCTTGGCAGCGAGCGCCGGCTATACAGCTTTTGTTGCTCGCCGCTCTGGGCTGCAGCTCCTCCGGTGCAGCCGAGGGGGGCGATCGACCCGATGATCGACCCAGCTCCGCACCGAAAACCGCTCGTCCGGTTCGGAGCGTCGCGTCGTCGCGGCCTGCTGAGTTTTCGACCCACGCGAGCGCGGCGCATGCGTTCAACCGCGACCTGTTCGCCGATTTCTCGGTGCGACCCCAAGTCTCAGCCCCCGAGATGCTGGGTCTGCTGGTCGGACCGCGAAAAAACGCCGAACCTCGGCGGGTCGAATTTTTCGGGACCGACATGGGTCTCACCGTCGAGCATCGCGGCGAGCTGTACATGTTGTTCGGAGACACGTGGGCGACCGAGCAGTCGGTATGCGAGCCGGCCTTGGCGAACGACGACATCATCGGCGTCTTGCCGTCTCGCTACGAAGGCGGAATGCCCAGCCTTCGCCTGCTCACCGAACCGGCCTCCGAGCGCACGCTCCGGCGAACGTCGGTGTACCGCGGCGAGGAGTCGCTGCCGATGGGTTACGGGCGCGCCACCATCGCAGGGTTCAGCGACGGCGAGCGGTCGTTCGCGATCGTGCAGCGACTCGAGCCGACGCGCTGTGATCCGGCACGTGCGGCAAGTGCGACCGGTGCTGACGCCTGTGCGACCGACGACG
>DASRXR010000439.1:0-7170 GCA_035687405.1 Polyangiales bacterium | reverse complement strand
GTGCTGGAAACGCGCGCACGCGCTCTTTCAGCAACGCCACGATCTGCTCTTCGCTCCGCACCGGCGCTCCGGGCAGCGGGACGTAAGCTTTCGCCAACGCCGACCAGCGTCCCGTCATCAGGAAGAGCCAAATCATGAAGTAGTCGAGGTTCTCGAAGACGATCGCGCCCTCAGCCGCATACGCGTCGAGCTCGCGCTCGAACTGCACCGGATATTCCGTCCAATGCGCACGCGCCTTGAGGTGATGGCCGATGTGATAGCCATCGTTGAAGCAGCGCCGATTGTAGCGACTATTGATGCACGTGATGCTGGCCGTATAGGCGTTGTCAGGCCCGCCCTGCGCGATGAACGCGTGCTGAGCCCAGTTGCCCATCATCATCAACGTGCGGATCGTAAGCAGCGGCACTGCAAACACGGTCAACGTAGCGTGGGGGTTCAA
The DNA here is from genome assembly GCA_035687405.1 of Polyangiales bacterium. Taxonomy (GTDB): domain Bacteria; phylum Myxococcota_A; class Polyangia; order Polyangiales; family JAFGIB01; genus JADGRF01. Next base: position 6,731 of record DASRXR010000439.1, on the reverse strand, counting down.
CCACAACAGCAACGCGAACGTGCCCCAATACGTGCCTTCACCGATGAGGATGCGAGCGAACAGGCGCTTGCGGTTGCGACGCAACATGTACGCGCTGAGGTCGAACAAACCGACCGTCATGAAGCGAGCCCAGTAGCGCAACCAATGCCCGAAGCTGTCGCGCCGGAAGTACATCGTCGTGCTGAGGTCGTCCTGTAGATTTTCCTCGGCATGATGCATGCCCATGTGGTGCGCGAAGTACGTGTTCGGCGTCTGACCGAAGAACGGACTGAGCACCCACGGGATGATCTGATTCAGCACCGCGTATTCGGGCTTGAACAGCGCCCGATGCGAGGTGCAGTGCAGCATCAGCGTGAATCGATCGAGCACCAGCCCGAAGCACGCAGCCCAGTACACCACGGAGATCCAGATCGAGAGGTCCTTCACAAAGAACAGCGAGACGCCCACAGCGCTGAACAGAAAGCACTGGAACATCAAGTCGATGAAGACCGCGTCGCGCGGGTCGTTGAGGTATTTGGTGACCCATCGGACACGAGATGGGGCGGGCGCGCTGCGCGGGTCTGTGATGAGCATCAAAATCCTTTGTCCAAGCGGGCGGTCTTACCAGAAAGGCCTCCCAGTTGACACGCCTGATCCCAGAGGACCGTGTCACTCAACACTGTCAGAGTTGGAAATGAGACCGTGATACGTGCCACGCTGGTGACATCTCCAGCCACCCGGACTCCACGGGCCTCCGAACCCGGGGCGTCGCCAGGAACTCGTAGTCCGTCAGGCTATCGAGAAAGGCCAACACATCGCGTCGACGTCGACCACCACGGTGTCGCGAATCGCCGAGCTCGATGTGCATCGACCAGAAGCGTATGCGCACGGCCAACCCGTTTCGGTTCTTCACGAGGTCGAACTGAACGTGGGCGTACACTCCGCCGCATGCCGGACCTACGCGCTGACACCATCACGGGCACGAGTCAGAATCCGATCCAAGTCGTCGAGAGTTTTCTCGAAGCCATGCGGGCCAAAGACATCCCGCGCGGCCTCGCGCTCATGAGCGAAGACGTCGTGTACCAGAACGTGCCCTTTCCGCCGCACCACGGACGGGCGAGCGTCGAACGCGTTCTGGGATTCATGGCGCGGATCCCGGGTGAGATCGGGATCCAAATTCACAATATTGCAGAGCGCTCCGGCACGGTGTTGACCGAGCGTACCGACAGTGCGCGGGCGCGATTCATCGACCTAGAGTTTTGGGTCTGTGGAACGTTCGAAGTGCTCGATGGGAAGATCGTGCTGTGGCGTGACCACTTCGATCTCGGCCAGGTCGCACTTCAGTTGGTGACGAGCCCGCTGCGGGCGCTCGTGCGCGCGCGCCCGCGACATTCCGGACAGTGAAACGTCGCGAGCACGCCACGAAAAGTCGGGGCTGTTAGAACGAAACGCCGACTGCCAAACACGAGCTGCCTTTGGGTGCAGCGACAGAGAACGGTTGTGTGTCCACCGTCTTGGTGACCACGACTTTGTTTTCGCCGTACTCCGAGCCCTCGATCTCACACTCGCCTTGGAGCACGAGCACGTAGTTGCCAGTGTAGTCGTATTTCTTTGCCGAGCCGAGCTCGATGAACTCAGCGCTCATGCCACCTTCGACATCGAGCGGCGTCTCGAAGGTTCGGACGCCGTCCTTCTTCTTCTCGAACGGATACATGCTCGTGAAGTCTTCGGACGTGGTGTCGATGCGAACCGGCGTGTACTCGCCGATCAACGCCGTGTTTGCAAAGTCCGGTGGCGCTGCGTACGCGAGTAGAAAGAACCCAGAGCTGTCCGTGACCTGATGGCCGCTTCCGGGCGGATTGAAGTACATCGAACCCGTCGGATACGTGCCTTTTGCATCGGTCTGCGAGCCATCGACCACGTAAACGGATTCCGTCTTCGAGTGGTAGTGCAGCGCGACGCCTCCATCCGTGGTCGTGTACCAGAGGATGGCGATGTGTTCGGTCTCTGCTGCGCCGGCGAGGATCAGCTTCTTGATGTTTGGTCGAAAGTCGAACCACTCATAGTCGGTCGGGTTCGTCTTGACGTCGTCGAGGTCGAGGACCGTGGTGGTGGAGCTCGGATCTTCCCCGTCGTCGGACCCTGCGTCGTCGCCTGACGCCTGCGCATCGCTCGCAACGTCAGCATCGGTCGAGACCGCGGCGTCCTTGGACGACGGGTCGGAATCGTCGTCTCCGCAGGCAGCGGAGAACCCAAACCCAAACCCAAGCACAAGCATGAACAGTCGGAAACAAGTCGTCTTCATTGATGCCCTTTCAAGAAGGGCCAGCTTCGCGTTGCATGCATGTCGGCTGAGTAAAGGCTGTATGTCGATCGCGTTGAGCCTGTGGAACGCGAGCCCGTCAACCTCGATACAGGCGCGGGGGTCCCGCCCAGCGTTTGTACACGCCGAGTCAGCAACGTCTTCGGGCGGCGTTCAGTCTGCTGGTCTCAGCCAGCGCTGCGCTGCCGCACAAGCCTTGGCGTATAGGTCCGTTTCGGCGAAGCGCCCCAAGTACTCCGACGCCTCGACGAGCGGCCGCGCGTCGCCCGTCGTGTAATGGTCCGCGACACAGGTCGCGGCGTAGACCGCATCGACTATTTCGAACGCCTCGTGTGGAACGCGCTGGGGTTCGTGATGGTGCGCTACCGCTTCGACTATCGTGTAAGGCAGGCCCCACGTTCCGAGCAAATAGGCACCGACGTGGGCATGCTGCACGATCTCGAGCTCGCGCTCCGCAGCGCTGATCGTGATTCGGTTCTCGCGCGCGTAGTCCATCGCGAGCACGAAATCCTCCGAGGGTTCGAGAAGCAGAAGGATCTCGCCGATGTCTTGGAGTAGAGCCGCCGCAAAGGCGTCTTGAACCACGCTCGGATTGTCGAAGAGCGCGGAGGCGATGTGCGCCGCGAACATCGACTTGGCTTGGAACGATTCGAGATCGTAGCCGACCGCACGCGCACGCGGCGCGAGGGCACCGCTCACGCACGTGGCCAGCGTGATCGCGCGCAGCGTGGCCGTGCCGAGATACCCGAGCGCGAGATCGATCGAGGTCGTCCTGCGCGCGAGTCCGAAAAACGCAGAGTTGACGAGATTGAGGACTTTCGCGCAGAGCGCCGCGTCGGTCTTCACGAGCTTCGCGATCTCAGGCTGGCCCGATCGCGGATCTCCGAGTAGCGCAGTCAGATCGATGAAGACTTGTGGCAGCGCAGGCAGCTCTTTGAGGCCGCTCAGGAGCGACTGCAGCCCCTGATCGGCGAGGAGCTCGCGCAGGCCGACAGCCCGGCCGATGATCGTGCGGAGCTCGTCAGCGTTGCACGGTTTCGCGATGAACTGATGTGCGACGGTCACCGCACGCAGTGCGGCTTCGAGCTCGGATTGACCCGAAAACATGATCCGGATCAGGTGCGGGTGGCGCTGCTGGATCTCGCGAAGCAGTGCCACGCCATCCATACCCGGCATGCGAAGATCGGAGATCACGACGTCGAAGGGACGCTCTGAGAGCAGCTGAAGCGCATCCTTACTGGTGGTCACGAACTCAGTCGTCAGATCGTGACGGAGCGGGTGCAACATGCGCGCGAGCCCGTGCAAGATACCCGGCTCGTCGTCCACGAACAGGACGCGTTGAGGGAGCTGGCCGAGTGCCGCCGTCATCGAACGCCCCGCGCTGGAGTGGCTGCGGTCGGCTGACTGCGTTCCGCTGAACTGTTAGCCGCGACTGGACGCAACGTGGAGCGGCGCAACAGACGTGTCGCGAGCTGCTGAGGCCGCGCGCGCGCCACGCGAAAGCGAAACTGGAACGTCGTACCCAAACGCGGTTCGCTGGACACGTTCAACGTCCCACCCTCCGCATCACAGGCGCGCCGCACCGGGGCCAGGCCATGGCCTCGCGCCGTCGCACCGATGTCTGCGTGAGATGACACTCCCTCCATGAACACGAGGTCGCGAAGCGCAGTCACGCTCGACAAGTGACTGTTTTGCAGCCGTGCGCTGCGCAGGAGCGCGTCGCGATCGATGCCGGGCCCGTCGTCGCGCAGCTCGATCAGCAGTCCTTCCGGCGTTTGATAGGTCGCCAGAGTCAGCGTGAGCGCCGCCGGTTTCCCGAGCGCACTGCGAGCTTCGGGCGATTCGGCGGCGTGTTCGACCACATTCCGCACGACGTGGATCAGAGTGGGCCAGAACTTTTCGAGCGAGTCGTGAGCCAGGCTGAGGTTGTTGTGCTCGATCGTGACGTGAATGGTCTTACCCGCCTGCTCTGCATGATGTTCGGCATGTGCGCGAAGCCGCGCGAGACGTTCTGCGGCCGGCCGCCGCGCCCACTGCTCGATGAACCCGAGGAGCTCTTCGCAGTCGAAGCGTTCGAACAAGCGCTCACACGCAGCATCTTGGTTCGCGGTTCCGCGAAAGCTGCTCAGGCCGCGATCGATCACGAAGCGTTCCAGGTCGCGCATGCGGGCATGCCAGAGCGAGCTGAGATCGGCGATGTCGACCGCGCGCAACGCCGGACTGGCGAATCTTCGATTCAAGATCCGCTCGGTCTGCGCCACGACCGAACGCATACCTAACTTCGTAGCGCAGACCTTGACGTTGGCGAGCTCACCGCGCATCGCGGTCTCGTCGTCGCACTCGCTCAGCGCAGCCAACGTCGCCTCGCACTCGCGCACGTTGTGAGTCACGAGATTCTTGTCGTCGAGCAACATCGCCAGCATCACGCGCGGTTCGGCGTCCGACTTGACGGCGCGGTCGGAGCGACTGGTGTCAGACACGTCGCGTACGACCAGTAAGACCTTGCCGAAGCTGCCCGCCTCGATCACACGCTTGAAGTCGAGCTCGAGCGTCAGCCCGCCACGCACGAAGCGTCGCGGCATGTGCTCGCGGCACAACTCCCATGGAACGACGTCATCTACGAGCTGTTTGATCGCGGTCGAAAACTGAGCCGCTTGGGCGGGATCCGCTGCGAGTAGATAGTCGGTGACGAGCGTCCCGGGCGCAGCAGGTCCGAACCAGCGCACCGCGGCGACTGAACACACGCCGGTGAGTCGCGTATCGCGGCCGACCTCGATCAGGCCGTCGCCGGTGCTGTCGAGCACCAGGGTCAGCGCGCGCTCTCGCGCAGCCAGTAGAGCCGTGCGTGCCTTCACTTGTTCTTCCAAGTTGTCTTTGAGCGCAACGAGCTCGCGCACGTTCTTCCGGATTCCGATGAGAATTATGGAGCCGAATACAGCCGCGAGGCCCGCCGCGATCACAGAGACCGCGAACAGCTGCGATTCAGCCTCGAGATACGCGCGATGGGTTAGACGCGCGCGCTCTTCGACGCGCTTTTCGTTCGCCTCGATGAGCCCACGAGCGAGCTGTTCCCACGAAGACCGATCGAGCGCGTGCTCTTTCGCCAAGAGCAGCGCCTCGTCCGGATCTGCCTGCGCCGTCTGCCGGATGTGTGTGTCTTCGTCGAGCCAGCGCAGCCGTGCGCTGCGGAGCTCCGCCGCGCTGCGCGAATCCTCGGCAGGCATGAGCTGCTCGTAATTCTTCAGCTCGGTATCCAGCTTCGCTGCGATCTCGGAGATGCGTCGCGCGCTCGATTCACGCTCACCGTCGGACTTCGCGAGGACGTAGTCCAGCTCCTGGACGACCATCGAACGAAAAAGACGGCGCGTGTGGGTGATGGACAGGAGTCGCGCCACATCGCCGCGCACCATCTCTTGAAGCGCAGTGTCCAGATGCGCGAGCGCGGTGTGGCCGGCGTGGCGGCTCGCCGCAACTGCAGCCACTAAAGCTCCTACCAGCAGGACGAAACGCGCCGATAGCTTCATAAGCGCCCCCCCTCAGCGGGTTCGGGTCAGTGGCAGCCCAACTTGAGGAAGAAACGACGCGTGGCAGCCGGCCGTGCTCACTACTTGAGACTAACGGTCGAGTGCAGCCCTAAGCGGCACCGGGTAGCCTAGCCAACCGGGGGCACCCCGTGGCCTCGTCGTGGCGGTGTGCGTGTGGGGCGAGAGCATGACATTGCGGCTCGCAGCTTCAGGCGGTGCGCGGCGCACGAACCCGCGAACGAAGCACCTGCAGCCAACAGCTGCAGCGATTCGAACGGGTATGGAGGCCGGCGGGTAGCGCCCTCGTGAGACGTCGCCCGCGAATGCATCCCGCCGCCGCCCTGGAGGGTGGGAATTGGGGACGGGCTAACTGCGCGCGCCTGCTGCAACGCCGCCACGTCTGGGGCAAAGTCGCTCTTGGTTCGCATCGCCTTGCACCCGCCGGGGGCTCCACGGACCGCTCCGCCCGCTCGAGTTCGCGCCGTGACTGGCACGCTGCTTGATTGAGCGTTGAACATGATTCGCGCTGCTTGCCTTTGCGTCCTCGTGCTGGCTTTCGCCTGCTCCTCCGAAGGTCAGAAGAAACCTTCGGCACGCGATGCCGTTGCCAGCTGCGTCGACGAATGCAACGCAAAGCTTCGTAAATGCAAGGCAGATTGTTCCGGCGAGCTCTGCCTCAGTGACTGCAACGTCGACGATCGCAGCTGCAAAGCCCGCTGCCGGGGCGACGACGATAACGAGTCTCGCGACGCCGCAACCTCGGACGCGGGCGAACAGCAGACCCGGCCCGACGCGAGCAACAATGGTTCGCCGCCTACGGCTGCAGATGGATCCAGCCAGGAAGGTGGCGGCGGATTCGGCGGCGAGAGCGGCGTCGGTGGTTCGAGTGGTGAAGGCGGCGCTGG
>DASRXR010000438.1:0-4091 GCA_035687405.1 Polyangiales bacterium | reverse complement strand
TGTTCAACCGCTCGAGCAAACCTCGCGCTTCGGCGCGAGCCTCCGAGTCGTGATCGCACGCAGTCGAGCAGGCGAGGACCGCGACGACCAATATGAACGAGCGATGGATCAAGACAAACACGTTCGGTTCGAGATCGCGCGCATATTCGCACGCTTCGGCCTGCGCCGCGGATTAATGCGACCGGGTACGTTGCCGGTGACCACACCGGCGGCGCGCGAACGCGAGCGCGACGAGCGCACCCGCAAACCACGCGAACGACGCGGACTCGCCCGAGCGACGCCCTCGCGACACAGTGCAGCCGCTATCGGCTGCAGGCTCGGGGTTCGCTGGCACGACCGCGCTTCCGCTGGCGCCAGCCGCTGCAATCGGTGCACCACCCGCGCCCGCAGTGTTCGGCGCTGTTGTACCGGCTACGGGAGCGCCCGCCTGCCCTGGATCCGAAGTGACCGGCGGCGGCTCCGTCAACGTCACGCCCAACGCGAGCAGGTCGAAACGAAAATGTTCCCACTGGCTCTCGCACAAGCTCGGATCCAACGTCGGCGCGATCTTCGAGAGATCTGGCGGCATCATCGATGCCAGCTGAAAGATCGGCTGCCCTACCCCCGCTTGCGACATCGACGCCAAACCGTCGCGCGTGCACGCGTACGCGATGTCTCCGAGCCGGCCCAAACAACTCACCGGTGGCATTCCCTCGAGCAACGTTTGCGGCTCGGGCAGCCTCACCAAATCCGTATCGACCGCGATGAACGATTCGCCGTTCGGCAACTCCACTGGACCCGCGATCGACGACGACGCGAGCTCGATGCGCTTCCACTGATCGCCTTGAACCTGTCCGAGCTCACGGCCCGTCGTAGTCGCGACGACCGCATAGAACTCCTGCGTCGTCGCACGTGCGATGACCAAGATCGGCTCCAGCGGCGCGGGCGCACTGTCGCGACCCAACACGATGCCATCCGCCGTAATGCGCGCTTGCTCGACGTGCGTGTCAGTCAACCGCTGCAACGCGATCGCGCTCGCAGTCGCGGCGATCGAAGTCCAGTTGCCTGAATCTGCGAACACCATTCGCAGTTGCGTCGGCGTCACTTCGAGTACTTCAGAGCCCTCGGCCGACGTGCGCAACACGTAGAGCTTGTCGCCGAGCCGCGCGAAATCCGTCGCGGGCTTCGCCGCCAGCGGGTCCGGATGTGGCGTCGCCACGCCGTTCGCATCCACCAGATACAGCCCCCGTCCACCCGCGACCACGACCGGGCCCCCCGGAATCGTTGCGGCGGGCAACACCACGTCGTCGCCCCAGGCTGCGGGACACAAGAACTGATAGTGACTCGCGTCGACTCGGCGGGCGTAACCCCCCGTAAGCCGAATCATTTTGGGCCCATCCGCATCGTCATCGACGATCGCGAGCGCGGAGGGCGCAGGCCCATGGGCCGAAACGCGCGCTGCCGCGAGCAGAGACGAGGCGAGGCCTAGAGCAACCGCACCCAGCTGGGCGCGGCCCCACCATCGCAAACTAAACAGCGACCGAGAACGCATCAACCGGAGGACTATGCGACATGTGAGGCCGCGAATCGAGCGCGCAAAACGCTGCCCGAGTTCGCTGCTCTCACGTCGTTACGGCTGACAACTGCAGAAGCGAACACCTGATAAACCCAAGCGCCGCGGCAATCACTCACCGCAGCGCTCCACCCCTGGGCCTCAGGATCTCGTCGCGTTCACTCGCACAAGCCAGTAACAACACCGCAGACCAGTAACAAACACCGCAGACTGGCGAGCGAACGCATCCCCATTCGATCGAAAACGAAAGTTCTCAACTCGGTGCGTTTGCTGTCGTGTCGGTCGGCGACGTCGTCGACGATCCGAACTTCTTCTTCAGCGGGGGTGGCAACTTCTCCGCGAGTTGCTCGAGCGCAACAGCCGCCTTGGAAAGACGCGCTTGCGCGAAGCCGAGCCACACGTCGCGAAGCCCAGCCAGGCTCTCCTTGGTGTACTTGATCGGGTCTTCAGCACCAGGTGATTGCGGACTCATGAAAACGCCTCCTGTTCGGCGGATACGAACTGCGCCATCGTGAAGAGTAGACGCGCATTCTTTCCGCCTCATTTCTGAAACGCAAACTAGTAATCGCGTTCAACTACTAAAAAATAAGCGTTCGTGCGTGACCTGTGTGGGTCATGTGCGACGAATCAACTACGTTTCTCTTTACCACGATACATCACGCGAAGCGGAGTTCCCATGAATCCGAAGCGTTCGCGCAATTGATTCACTACGTATCGCCTGTACGAGAAGTGAACACGGTCAGGATAGTTCGATTGGATTACGAAGGTCGGCGGTCCTGCCTGCACCTGCGTCACGTAATACAAACGGACCGATCGACTATCCATTGTGGGTGGTGGATGCCGGTCGAGCACTTCTTCGAAGAAGCGATTCACTTCCGAAGTCGTGACGCGCTTTTTGTGGGCCGCAGCACTCTCTCGAACGGCGTGCATCAACTTCTTGACGCCGCGCCCACTCTGCACGCTCACGAACTGAATCGCTGCCCAACTCGCAAACGCGAACGTGTCTTTCGCCTGCTGCAGCGCCTGCTTGCGCCCGTCGTCGTCGAGCAAATCCGTCTTATTCAGCGCGATCACGAGCGCCCGACCACGTTCGATGCTGAGGCCCGCGAGCCGCGCATCCTGCTCGGTCGCGCCCTGCTGCGCGTCGATCATCAACACCACGACGTTGCTGCGCTCGATCGCCCGTAGCGCCTGCATCACCGCGAGCGCTTCGAGTCCTTCCTCGACGGACCGCTTGCGACGAATACCCGCCGTATCGATCAGAATCAGCGGCTCGCCATCGTAGAGGACTTCGGTGTCCACGCTGTCCACCGTGGTCCCAGGGCGATCATCGACGATCTGCCGCTCTTCCCCGAGCAGCCGATTCACGAGCGAGCTCTTGCCGGCGTTCGGCCGCCCCACGATCGCAATCCGATCGATCTTCACTTCCTCTTCGGTGCCGCTGTCTTCCGGCGCGTCCGGAAACAATGCGACCAGCGCGTCCTCGAGATCCCCGATGCCGTGTCCGTGTAACGCCGACACCGGCCGCAAAGTGTCGAGCCCGAGCGTGTACAGATCCATCGCCGACTGCGCGATCGCGTTGTTGTCAGCCTTGTTCGCGACGTGCAGGACAGGGACCTCGCTTTCCCGCAACAGCGCAACCGCCTCGCGATCCGACGGCAACGGCGCCTGCGTCGCATCGAGCACGCAAATCACCACGTCGGCTTCTTCGAGCGCGATCCTCACCTGCAGCGCGATGTTCTGCGTGAGCGGATCTTCACTCCCTGGATCGAACCCGCCCGTGTCGATCAACACGTACGGCCGCCCGAGCGCGAGCGCTTCCGCGTACAAACGATCACGCGTGACGCCGGGCACATCCTCGACGATGGCGACCTTCGCGCCCGCGAGCCGGTTGAACAGCGCACTTTTGCCGACGTTCGGCCGCCCGACGATCGCAACGATCGGTCGCTGCGTCGACGCACCTCGTGCACGTTGCACTCCGCCTGAATGAGCGAGACGACGTTTAGTCATGGCTCAGGCGTTTCCCGTCGATTCGCGCAGTAAGCGCTGAACCTTGATCGGATCGTCGGTCCAGTCGTTCACGACTTTCACCCACGTCTCCAGAAACACTTTGCGCTCGAACAGCTTTTCCATCGCGAGGCGCGCATCGCTGCCGATCTGCTTGAGCCGCTCACCGGACTTTCCGATCACGATGCCTTTGTGCCCATCCTTGCTCACGACGATGGTCGCGCCGATACGCGTGAGCTGAGGGCTGTCTTCGAACGTGTCGATGATCACGGCCACGCCGTGCGGAACTTCCTGCCGCGTGTGCTCGAGCACCGCCTCGCGAATCAACTCGCTCGCAAAGTAGCGCTCCGGACGATCCGTCAGTTCCTGATCGTCGTACGCCAAACCTTCGGGCAAGTGCTCTCGCAACGCCGAAATGAGCGCACCCAGGTTGTCATGTCTCTGCGCCGAGAGCGGAACGACCGAAGCGAACTTGAACACTTCGTTCGCACGCGCGAGCGCCGGCAGCATCTCGGCCTTGTTCTTCAACCGA
>DASRXR010000437.1:0-7218 GCA_035687405.1 Polyangiales bacterium | reverse complement strand
CGAACGGCGGACTCGTTTGGAACGTGGGCGTCTTTCAGAACCGCTACGGTGCGGCTGGCCGGTACGATGCCGGCAAATACGAGACTTACTTGTTTGGTCGCACGCACGTCGCGGGTGAGACGCTGACTGCGTTCTATCACCTGACAAATCTCTTCACACTGACACTCGAGCACGGCATCGGTGCGAAGCTCGAGATCAGCCCGCGTGTTTCCGGTCTACCGGAACCGAATCCACCGTACTTGCCGTACGCAGGTCCGGCGCAACAAGGCACGCAGCTCGTGCACCACGCGCACTTGATGTTGTCGATCGGCGACAACCTACAGATCGGCGCGCACTACCTGACGACGTGGACTGCGGACGCGCGGTTGATGGGTGAAAAAGACGGCCGCATCACGACGTTGGGCATCGATGCAAAACTGCTGGATAGTCGGTTCGGCGACGCGTATCTCGGCTACGCGCACCTCGAATCGCGCGATCCGATTCGCGTCGGCGAGGGGCTCGAGACGCTGCACTCGATCTCGGGCTGGAACTTGCGCGACAACTTCTTCGGTCAGATGGCGACCGGAAGCGGCGAGATCGACACCGTGTTGTTTCAGTACACGCTGAGCCTCGCGAAGTACTTGTTGTACCCGGAACCGTTTTGGGGCCAAGGGCCGGACATCGTGGTCTCGCTGTTCGGCATGTACAACCGCATCTCGAGCGACGACCCGATGTTCAAGGGCGCGACGAGCAAGCTGAAGTGGGGCGCCGAGGCGACCTACACTCCGCTCGGGTTTCTCGGCATCAGCGCACGCTTCGATCGGGTGCAGCCGGATCTGAACGACAACACGCTCGCATTCAGCGCGATCTCACCGCGGATCGTGCTTCGTTCCGAGTTCGTGACGCACGAACAGATCCTGCTGCAGTACACCCACTACTTCTACGGGAAGAACGTGACACCGGCTTGGCCGTCGTCCGCGTTGCCGCCCGACCCCGACGCGTTCATGATCGCAGCGATCATGTGGTGGTGAACCGCTAGGGGAGCTCGATCGCACCGGTGAACGTCGGGTTGCCACCGACCGGCGTTGCACCGATGCGGGTGAGCTGCCCGTCGTCGCGTGCGATGCGGTACACGAACACGTCTTGCGCGCCGTTCTGATTCGCAAGGATCAGGAACTTCCCGCTCGGGTCGATGCTGAAGTCCCGCGGGGTGTCGATGCCGTCGGTTTGAAAGGCGACAGGGCTCGGCGTACCGGCCGCGTCGATTGAGAACAGACCCAAGCTGTTTTCCCCTCGATTCGATGCGTACAACCACTCGCCGCTCGGATGCACGACGACGTGTGCGCTCGAGCCTGCCAGAGTTTGATAGCTGTCGATCACTTGCGGATTCGAGAGTATGCCGGTCGCGGCGTCATACGCGAACCAGGTGAGCGTGCTGTCGTACTCCGAGATCACGTACGCAAATGTCTCGGCCGGATCGAATGCGAGGTGGCGCGGGCTCGGCGTCGTGACACTTGCTGGATCGTTGTAGCTGAGCTGACCGGCCTCGAACTTGTATTGGATCAGATAGTCTGATCCCAAACACGGCACGAACAGATAGTCGCCCGTGCGATCGAACACCGCTTGGTGCGCGTTGGTGCACGCTCCGTCGGGTCCTTTGTCGATCAGCCGCGGCTCGGCGACGCCACCGTCATCGCGAATCGGCAAGACACTGATCTCGCCGCTGCCATAGTGCGTGGCGACGATCCAATCGCCGCTCGGATGCACAGCGAGGTGGGGCGCGCCTTGGCCGCCGGTCGGCGCGACGTTGATCAAACTGAGGTGTCCATCGGTCGGATCGATCGAATACGCGATCACGCTACTGACATCGCCAGCGTTTTCATCGATCGCGTAGAGGAACTTTTCGTCCGGAGAAAACGCGAGATACGAAGGCGAAGTGCCGGCAGCCAGCGTTGCGCGCGCAGTGAGTGCGCCGCTGCGTGTGTTCAGTCCGAACGAGCTGATCGTTCCACCGTTGCCGCTCACGTAGAGCACTTCTTCGGCCGGCGTCTCGCCGTGTGAGTGGTGGTGGTGATGGTGCAATGCTTCGACGAGCTCTTGGCATCCGGTCGTGCACGCGAGCGATAGAACTAGGCCGAAGCAACCAAACCTGCCGAACTGGGACCCGTAGTCGTGTTTCATCGGCGCAGACTACTAACGGCGTGTGCACACGAAAAAGTTGGAGAACTCACAGCGACTTCGCTTTGTGCGTAGCTAACGTCCCTCATTGGGACTGTTTTGGGAGTCTCACGCCTAGGCTGTGTCAATATAAACACGTGGAATTGCAGCTCTCTCAAGTCGTCGCGCGCACCGTCAGAACGATTAGCGCTATGAGCCAAATCTGTTTGCACTGGCGCGGAAGATTGGCTTTGAGGCTCGGCTCACGCATATGTGGTGGTGTTTCAGCGGCGACTAAAAGTCCGGGAGCGAGCCATGCTGACGATCCGATCGATGTTTGCGGCGCAAGCCGTGTTGTTGAGTGCATTGAGTGTTGCCGCCTGTAGCAGCGACGACGGAGATAAAGGTCCGGGTACGCGCGACGTCGGCGTCGCGATGACTGCCGGCTCGACAGGCTCGAGTGTCGGCTCGCTCGCAGGCAGTGGCGCGACCACCGTACGAACGTCCACTCCCGGTGCGTCCGGTGCACCTGCAGCTAACGGCGGCAGCGCCGGTTCGGCCGCAACTCCGCCGACGAGTCCGGGCATGACGACCCCGCCGCCCACCACGCCGCCGCCACCCACCACGCCCCCCGGTACGCCGCCGCCGACTACGCCTCCTGCCACGACGCCGCCGCCTGCGAGCGCGCCCGGCATGACGCCGTGGAATACGACCGGCAAGACCTGCTTGATGCCTGGCAGCGGCAAGTACGGCGAACCCGGTCCGTACAAGGTCGGTCGCATGAACATCGACCTGGGCATGATCTCCGCAAATCAGAACAGCGGCATGTTCACGATCTTCTATCCGATGCCGCTCGAAGCGGCGTGCCTGCATCCGATCGTCGCATGGGGCAACGGAACCGGCGTCGGCGATGCCGATACGTACGCGTTCTTCAACAGCAACGCGGCCAGCTGGGGCATGGTCGTGATCGCGTCGCACGAATCGAATACCGGTAGCGGTGCGTTCCACAAAGCCGGCATCGACTACATGCTCAAGCAGAACGACGATTCGATGAGCATGTTCTACAAGAAGCTCGCCGTGACGCGCGTCGGCACCTCGGGCCACTCGCAAGGTGCCGGCGGTGCAGTTGCGGGGGCATCACATCCCAGCGTCAGTGTAAATGTGGGCATCGGAGGTCCGGCGACGACTGCCGCGAAGTACGCTTCGTTGTGTCTGACCGGCACCGAAGACATCGCGTCGACGTCGTGCCCGGCGCTTCCCGACCGCGCGCAGGGTCCGATGTTTGCCGCGAGCTGGAACGGCGGCGATCACGTCACGACCGAGACACTCGCCGGCTACATCACGAAAGACCCGGGTTCACTCGCGATGCAGCGGTTGTACGCAGCGTGGTTCCGCTGCTACTTGGCGGACGACGGTACCGCGTGCGACCTGTTCAAGGGCGCGGCTCCAGATCAGTGCGGCTTGTGCAAAGAGAAGATGGACTGGGCCATTCTGAAGTCGAAGAACATCCAGTGAGTGCTAGCTAGCCGCTGCCCGCTCGCGTGTAAGTAGTTTCTACAAAATCGACGCTCTGTTACGCTCGCCGAGCTAGCCACCGCCGGCTCGTCGAGCGATTGTGGCCGTGACGGCCCGCCATGCAGACGCTTGCGTTCCGAACCTGTAAGAGCGGCAGTACGAGATACCTCGTGCTGCTCCACACGGCCGAGGAACCGAGACTCGAGGAGTGGCGCGAGTACGTACGGGCCGTGCAGACCACGCTCGATGGCGCGACCGAACGCGTCTACGCGTTCGTCGCGACGGATGGAGGCAGCCCGAATGCCACGCAGCGCCGGCTCCTCGCAGATGTCGTCATGCGTGGTGATGTCGGCGCGCAGACGCTCGTGTTCACGACGGACGTGTTCATCCGAAGTGTAGTCACCGCGTTCAGTTGGATCGCGAAGCCTGGTGCATCGGCGCACGCGCCCCGAGACTTCTCGCAGGTGTGTCGGACGTGCGGCGTGACCGCGGCAGACGTGCTTCACGAGTTCTCGGCGTTGCAGCGAGAGTTTCCGCGTGTGTTCACGCTCGCGCGGATCATCGAAGGCGTTCGAACGCGCGAGACGCAATGATTGGGCCCCGCACTCGACCGTCACGTGTCTGCGCCGCACGCGCACATCGCACGCGGTGCGAGATGATGTGTCATGTGATTCGGTCTGAGCCAACCATTCGCTGACCTGTCAGAGCCAGCTGGTTGATCGTGTGCCAGGTGGATCGAGTCGCTTAACCGTTCGGTCGCACGCGATCTACGGTTTTCGACGAGCATCGACTCGTCCGAGTCCGTAACAATACTGGGAATGCAGCCGTATCGGCCGGAGCTACACGCATCGGGCTTTCGCGCGATGTTGGAAGCCGGTGAGCTCGAGCTGGGCCGCGAACGCGTCGATCAGTTGATCGTCTGCTTGGGCGTGACTCGTCCCGAGCTCGAAGATCCGAACGGATGGTTCTCACTCGAGTTCGCGGAAGCGATGGTGCAGGGCTTGGTCGACGCGTCGGGCGGCGATCCAGTCGTCGTAGATCGCGCGGCGAAGCTCGGGATCTCGAAACGTTATCTCGGAATCTTGTACCCGCTGTTCCGATCCTTCGGCTCGCCGGCGTTCTTCTACCGCTCGATCGGCAAGCTCATTCCGCGCCTCAACAAGGTTACGGTCTGGACCACCGAGGAGGTGGGCCCGCAGCACATTCGAATCACGGTGCGACCGCGCGAGGGCGCATCGACTGAGCGCACGCCGTGGTTTTGTCGGGTTCGCCAGGCGCAGCTGTCGGCCGTCGCGGGCATTTTCGATCTTCCGCCGGCGGAGATTGAGCACACCCAGTGTTTGGTCCGCGGCGGTGACGCGTGCGTCTACGAAGTGATCTGCAAGGAACACCGGCGTAACGTGCTGTCGTGGATCGGATTGTTCGCGGGCGTCGCGCTCGGCATCGCTGCACCGCTCAGCTTTGGTACATCAGTCGGCTTCGCCGGGTCTTGGATCGGCGCTGCGACCTTCGCCCCGCTGCTCGCGTTCGGTGGGTTCGCAACCGGTCGCGCGTTCGAGTTGCGGCGCGCGCTCGACGACCGCCTCCTCGATCTCGACTCTGCCTACGAAGCGCTGAGTCGGTCGAGCGTTGCGCACGAGCATCGCTTCGGCCAGTTGATGGAGGCGAAGGCAGAGGTCGAAAAGAAGGTCGACCAACGAACGCGACAGTTACAGGAAGCATCACTGCAGCTGTCGAATGCACTGAGCAAGCTGCAGGAACTCGACCGCACGAAGACTGACTTCTTCAACAATGTCTCACACGAGTTGCGTTCGCCGCTGACGCTGATCTTGGCGCCGCTCGAGGAGCTGCTCGCCGGCCACACGCCACCCGGAGGCAACCGCACGGTGTATGAGTCGATGCATCGAAATGCGTCTCGCTTGCTGCGGCTGATCAACCAGCTCCTCGACCTCGCGAAGATCGATGCGGGCGAGATGCGCCTTGCGCTCACGCCGGTCGACTTGCCCGCGCTCGTACGGGCGAGTGCGGAGGGGTTCGAAGCCGCCGCGGATCGTGCGGGCGTACGGCTGACTGTGCTTACGCCGGACGCGATGGCGCCGCTCGTGGTCGACGCGGCGTGGATCGATTCCGCGATCACCAACCTGATCGCAAACGCGCTGCGGGTCACGACTTCGGGAGGCTCGGTGCGAGTCACGGTCGACGATGGGCTCAACTTCGTGACGGTCGCGGTTGCGGATGACGGCCCAGGGATTGCGGCGAGCGACCGACCCAAGATCTTCGAGCGATTTGCGCAAGGCGATAGCGCGAAGCGCGTGATCGGTGGCACCGGCATCGGACTCGCGCTCGTGCGTGAAGCCACGCGAATGCACGGCGGCGACGTCGAGCTCGCCTCCGAGGTCGGCATCGGATCGACCTTTGCCTTGAAGCTCCCACGTGGGGCGGTCGCCGATGTCGGACCGGCTGAGCCTTCGCGCTCGCCGCTGCCAGCTGCGCGGGTAATCGTGGAAGAGGTTCGTGATCTGCCTGGCAGCGCAGACCGCGCCGGGCCGCCGGGGGCTCCGCTCGCGCTCGTCGTCGAAGACAATCCAGAGTTGCGCGCGTTCATCGCCGACGTGCTCTCGGCTCGGTATCGTGTCCGCGCGGCCTCTGACGGTGCGGAGGGCCTCGAGCTCGCGCGCAGCCTGCGTCCGGACGTCGTCGTCAGCGATGTGGCGATGCCCGAGATGGACGGTTTCGAGTTGTGTCGCCGGCTGCGACTCGACGAACGGACGAAGGTCATTCCGGTCTTGCTCGTGACCGCGCGAACTGAAGTCGGTAGCGTCCTTCAAGGCTTCGATGCCGGCGCAAACGACTACGTGCTCAAGCCGTTTCACGCGACCGAGCTCATGGCGCGAGTCGACGTGCACGTCAGGCTCCGGCGGCTGGTCGGCCAACTCGCACGGCAGGAGCGCCTAGCTGCACTCGGTTCGCTCGCCGCATCAGTCGCGCACAACGTGCGAAATCCGCTCAGCGCGCTCATTTCAGGTCTACCGGCGATTCGCTCGCGGCTTCAACCGAATGTCGATGCCTCGACCTCCGAGTTGATGACGATCATGCTCGACTGCGCGGAACGCATCGAACGCATGACGCTGGATCTGTTGGACCTGTCGCGGATCGATCGCGAAGTGAGTGGCGAGTTCTCGCCCGGTGCCGGGCTGAGGTTGTGCATCCGCATGCTGGAATCGCGAGTTACGAGCGACGTGCTCCTGCGAACCGAAATCGACGACAAAGTGGTCACAGCCGGTCGACAGGGCGACATGAATCACGTGTTCATGAATGTGATCGATAATGCCCTGCGTGCGGTCGGCGGGAATGGTGTGGTCGAAGTTTGCGGTCGGACCGAAGCCGATCGCTACGTCGTGACCGTCTCCGATTCGGGGTCTGGCGTCTCGGAAGTGGATCTCGAGCGAATCTTCGAGCCGTTCTACACCACTCGCTCCGCCGGCGAAGGGACGGGCCTCGGGCTCTCGATCGCGCGCCAGATCGTCGACGAACACGGCGGCTCGATCGTCGCGGGCCGATCCGCGT
>DASRXR010000436.1:0-7804 GCA_035687405.1 Polyangiales bacterium | reverse complement strand
ACCCTGTAGTATCTCGACGTAGCGCACAGGTTCTTCTCCCTCGTTTGGTTGGCACCACGAAGAAGATCAGAGTCTGTGCGCGCTGATAACCCTCGATCGCTAAAGGATCGAAATCGTTGGCAATCGCCCCAAGATTCGCGGAGATACCTCAGGTCTGGAACGTGTTCGATTGTTTGGTTCCTTACTTGTGCCGCTGATGGCTGCGCGCGAGTTTCGCTTGTTGTGCTTTGTTCATCGGACGGTTGACGCGTCAGTTGCGTTGTTGTGATCGATTGTCGATTTTTCGCGATTGCGCTTGACAGGTTTTGGGTGCCCTCTCGCGCGCTGCTGCAGCTCTCAGCAGCAGTCGCCGTTGCTTGCTCGGGATGGCCTTTGTTGACGCGTTCTTTGGTTTTTTGATCTCGCGAACCAAGTCACGCGCATTCGCGGCATACGGCGCAACGTCGGAGCTCGAAAATAGCCGTGTTATAGATGTTTTGTCGATTGGGGGAGTTTCATGGAACGACTCGAGATTGTTAAACGATTGACTGACGATGAGCTGGTTGTTCGCCTGCGACACTGCGTTCGCGAAGACCGACGCGTGACTGCTGAACTGCTCGCTCATCTGGGCGAGATCGAAGCACGCGGACTGCATCGAGACCTCGGCTACGAATCCATGTTCGAATACGCCGTTCGCGTGCTTCATATGTCGGACTCTGAAGCGGGGCTTCGACTTCATGTCGCTCGCTTCGCACGCAAGTTTCCCGACTCACTTGAAATGCTCAGCCGCGGCGACCTGCACCTGACCGCAATGAAGCTTCTCGCTCCGGTGCTCACGCCGGAGAACGCTGAGTTGTTGAATCTGTCTTGCCTCAAAACTAAGCAAGAAATCCAGTTGCTCATCGCCAAATATTGTCCGCAACCTGATGTGCCCGATGTGCTGCGCCGGTTGCCCACCACGCGTTCCGCGAGTGCGGATGCGGCCCACACCGCGCCTAGTCCGAGTGGAAATCCAAATGAACTGGGTCAGCCCACCACCGTGGCGCAAACCTGCCTCGCGCGATCGAACGTCGATCTAGGCGCCGGAACGAGCGAGCGCCCGCCGCTCCCTCCGCCGGTCCCACACCGTTCCAATCGCGAACCCGCTGTACCGATCAGCGAAGGCCGCTACAAGATTGAGTTCACTGCGGGCCAACGTGCGCGCGATTTATTGCAAGAAGCCCAAGATCTGTTTCGCAATCAGTTGCCCAACGGCGACATCGATGTGCTGTTTGAACGCGCGTTCGAGCTGCTCGTCTCCCAACGCAACAAGCAACTCTACGCGCAAACCGATAGGCCGCGCCGTTCCTCAGCCGCAACCGCCGTCGCGACTTCGCCCGACGCTACTTCGCCTTCGACGCCGAACTCGCGACATATTCCCAACGCGGTTAAGCGTCGCGTATATGTTCGCGACAACGGCCAATGCCGTTTCGTGAGTCCAACCGGTGAACGTTGTTGTGCGCGAAGTCGTCTCGAGTTTCATCACATCCAAGCGTTTGGGTTCGGTGGACCTCCGACCGAGAAGAACATCGTGCTGTTCTGCCGCGCTCACAATGTTCTCATGGCAGAGCGAGACTTCAGTCGCGAACACATCCAACGCTGCATCCAGGCCCGTGCGGCTGCAAGAACTCAGGCCGCAACGGCGAAGCCGAGGTCTCAAGCAACAAAGCAGCGCACGCATGCGCGACCCACACATGCTGATTCCCCCGAACTGCCGAAACTAAGTACGCCCGAGTACAAACCAACACGGTCCGGACTTTCCGAACCACGCGAGCGCAACGGTGGCCTCAACCAGGCGCACGCAAGAAAGCCGAGTCAGACCAAACTCCTGGATGACTGAACCGCAACTCGCATGACATGCGACGCGCGGCCGTTCGAACAACGAGGAGTTCCGTCGACGGAGCGTTTGCGCATTTCATTCGCTCGAGTTTCGTGATCCGCGCGAGCTTCATGCCCGACGATTAGGCATGAACTTCATTGCCGCTCGGCCTCGGCCACCCACCTCAACGCTCACGCGGCGGGCTGCCAGCCGCTCCTAGCTGCGCGACCACTGCCCTCAGATCTGCCTCCGCCGCGTTTCGGTATAGGTGGCCTGGGTCGACGTTCGTTAGGAACGCCGCGTAGCTTTCCGCTGCCGCTTCCAGCGACAACGCCTTTGCCTCCGGCATCAGCTGCGCCATCGCCTCGTGCGCCAACGCCTGGTAGACGAAACGCTCAGTCGCCGGCTCGAACTGCACGTTATCCGGCGCCAAGACCTCCAACGAACGCTCCGCCGCCTCCACCGCCGCTACCGCCTGCTCGAGCGCCGCACCGTGCTCCCCCAACCGATCGAGCGCGACCGCCATACCGAAGTGCAAGATCGCACTCGCGCGTCCAGGTGTCGCAGTCGCCAACGCTCGCTGATAGTCCGGCAACGCCGCCGCTGCATCGCCGGCCAACATCTTCGCTTGCGCGAGCTGCCCGTACGCCGCGCTTCGCTCCGAATCGTCGAACGCAAGCGAGATCGCAGACCGGTACGCCACCACGGCCCCGGCATAGTCACCCTGGCGAGCGAGCAGACTTCCCAGCTCGAACAAGCCGCTCGCACCGACTTCCTCCGGCCGAAGCGCATGCAACTCCCGCAACGCTTCGATGGCCGCCGCCGTCCGCTGCCGGACCTCACAGCGCTCGACCGACGCCGGCTCCTCCCACAACACGAGCGCTCGCACACGCGCCTGCGCGATGTCGGGATCGTTCGGCTCGAGCCGCCGCGCGCGCTCCAAGTCGGCGAGCGCCCGATCCAACGCGTCGCGCCGCACGACCGCTTGCTGCGAAAACAACGTCAGCGCTCGGCTGCGACCCTTACGCACCGCTGCACTGTCCACGGACAAGCGAAGCTCTTGCGTCCGTTCACAAATGATCCGGAAGCTCGTCGGGAATGCGCGAAGCGCCGTATCGACGTGATCTTCCGCGGAATCGAGCAGCGCCTCGACCTCAACGCCGTGCGCCGTTCGCGCGATGCGATAGAGCCAAGGGCTCTGCTCGAGCGGCTTCGCGTCCGCGCGTACATGAAGTGAGAAGCTCGCGATCGCACACATCACACATGCCGACCCCAAGCACATGCGGATGTCCCACAGTCGGTGCTTGAAAGGATAGCTATGCGGTGTGTGTCGCATCCGTGCGCTCACCGTCGTTGCCTCTTTCTCCCAGCTGGCCTTGGGGTACAATGTTTAGCTTAGTGGTGGCATCTATTCATCCACACGACGGGCCCGCGCCCCGGATCAATCAGAAACTGCTGCGGGCACTGGTCGCGGATGGTGTGATTTCCCAGGCCGAAGCGGAGCAGGCAGAGCTGTATGCAAAGCGCCGCCGCCTGTACATCGAAGAGGGTCTGATCGAGGCGGAAGTGCTGGATGAGACCCAGCTTCTGAAGTTTCAGGCCTCCTATTACAAGACCTATTTCGTCTCGACGAAGAAGCTGTCCACGGCACCGATCAGCGACTCGCTGCTGAAGCTCGTCACGCACAAACTCGCCGCGAAACTTTGCATCTTCCCGGTGAAATACGAGCCGCGAATCGGCGAGCTCTCGATTCTGACCGTCGAGCCGGACGACCCCGACGTGTTGAAGAGCGTCCAGTTCGCCACGCGCGTGGCCAAAGTGCGGGCACTCGTCGCTCGACCGGCGGCGATCCAAGCGGCGATTCGGCTTCATTTCATGAACGAAGCGAGCGCGTTTGCAGCCGTCCGCGACGCGGGAGATCGCGGCGGCGGAACCGATCGCTACCCGCGCATGCAACAACCGCAAAACGCGGGCTCCGTACCTCCGCCGTCCCCGGAAGGTTCGGTGCCGCCGATGGTCGAGCGCAACGAACACTCGGGCGGCGATCCGCGGCGGCGCACGCTGACAGCAGCAGACGTTTCGGGCCTGCGACTGCCGAATCACCCGAATCAAATGCTGGGCGGCGGGCCCTTGAGCATGGCACCGCCCCCGCCGTCCAACCTGATGACGGCGCAGCAGCTGGGCGCGACGGCGACGCTGATGGCTGCGGCATTGCCGATGCACGCGGCACAGGCGTTTCCGATGCCGACCGACTCGGTGCCGCAAGCGCAATACGTCTCGACGATGTCCGATCCCGCGCCCGCGCCGGTCACGGTCGCGATGCACGACTACCTCGAGACGCTCAACGTGTTCGTGGCGTTGCTCGAGCAAGAGCGCGGCGAGCTACGCGGACATTCGACGAGCGTCGCGCGCATCACGCGCAACGTCTGCGAGCGGCTCGGACTCAAACAAGAAGAGTCGGACACGATCGTGGTCGCGGCGTATCTGCACGACATCGGCAAGTTCTCGGCGCAGCACCTGACGGCGTTGAACGTCGCGCAGTACGAGGCGCACCGCTCGCAAGCGAAAAAATCGTATCTCACGCCGGTTCGGTTGTTCGAGTCGGTGCGGCTGCCGGACAAGGTCGGCAGCATCCTCGGGCACTTGTACGAACGCGTGGATGGCCAAGGGTTTCCCGATCGGTTGTCCGGTAAAGAGATTCCACTCGGTTCGCGCATTCTCGCGATCGTCGAGACATACGCCGATCTCGTGGGCCACGGCGGCAACGCGTTTCGCCGCAAGCTGAGTCCCGAAGAAGCCTACGAAGTGCTCGCTCGCTACAAGGGCAAGTTGTTCGACTCGAACCTGGTCGACGTGCTGAAGCTGACCGTGCTCGGCGACGATCTGCGCGCGAAGTTGCTCGCGGATCGGCGGCGTGCGTTGATCGTGGACACGGACGCGGAAGAGACGACCGTGCTCGAGCTCCGGCTGTCGGAGCACGGCTTCGAAGTGACGATCGCGCGCAACGTCGCCGATGCCGAGAACGAGCTCAAGGGCGAGTTCGACGTGGTGATCAGCGAGGTGGAGCTGAAGCCGCAGGATGGCTTCGTGCTCCTGCAGCACGTGCGCGCGAGCGGCAACGAGCTGCCGTTCGTGTTCTTGAGTCACAAAGCCGATAGCGAAACCGTGCAGCGCGGGTTCGAGCTCGGCGCAGACGACTTCATCACGAAGCCGGCATCGCCCGAAGTCGTCGCGCTCAAGATCAATCGCGTGTTGCAAGGCCCCGGGCGCAAGCGCAAACACGGCGGTGTCAGCGGATCGCTGACCGAGATGTCGCTGCCGGATGTCGTGCAGATTCTGTTTCACGGTCGCAAGAGCGGAAAGCTTGCAATCTCGTCGGAAGGCAAACGCGGCGAGATCCATTTCTGCGACGGGCAGATCTACGACGCGAGTTTCGGCGACGAGCTCAAAGAAGAGGCGTTTTACGAGATGCTTCTGCTCACCGGCGGGGATTTCGAGCTCGATCCGAACTTCAAGCCGACCGAGCGGAAGATCGAGCTCGGCCCGGAGAGTTTGTTGCTCGAAGGCATGCGCAGACTCGACGAATCGGAGCGCTGAGGCGGGAGCAGCGGGAGCAGCGGGAGCAGCGGGAGCAGCGGGATCATCGGGCTCGCTCGCCGCTTGATGATTGGTTTTTTTGATCGCTGTGCCTTGGATCGCGGTCACAGCGTCGCGGTGTCTTCATGGCCTCTGACCGCGATCTGCTATACCCGCGCCGTGACCGACATCAAACAAGATCTGCTCGAGATGCTGAAAGAGCTCGGCGAGCTCTCCATTCTCGATGAGGGCGACCCGCAAGCGTTTCGCGCTCGCGCATACGAGAGCGCCGGCCGCGCGATCGAAGCCTATGGCGGCGATCTCAAGCAGCTCTCGATGAAGGACCTGCAGAAGATCGAGGGCATCGGCAAAGGCACCGCTGAGAAAATCCGCGAATTTGTGGAGTCGGGCCGGGTCGCAAAGCTCGATGCACTGCGCGAAAAGCATCCGGCGAGCGTGGTCGCGTTGATGAAACTGCCGGGTGTCGGGCCCAAAGCCGTGCAGCGCCTGCGGGCCGAACTCGGCGTCCAATCGATCGAAGACCTGCGCCAGGCGCTCGCCGAGCACAAGCTCCGCGGCTTGAAAGGCTTCGGTCCGAAGTCCGAAGAGAAGCTCGCACAGAGCTTGGCGAGGCTCGGGCCCGCGACGGGCGATGGCCGAACCCCGATCTCCGTCGCGCTTCCACTCGCGAAGCGCATCTGCGCTCGCTTGCTCGAAGTGGCCGGCGTTTCGCACGCTTCGTTTTGCGGCTCGCTGCGCCGTTTCAACGAAACTGTCGGGGATGTCGACATCGTCGTCGTCGCTTCGAATGCGTCTGTGGTGATGGACGCGGTGCAGTCGCTCAGCATGGTCGAACGCACCCTCGCACGTGGGGAGACGAAGACGAGCGTGGTGACACGCCGTGGCACGCAGATCGACGTGCGCGTCGTCGCTGCACATCAGCTCGGCGCGGCGATGCTGTACTTCACCGGTAGCAAAGGTCACAACATCAAGCTGCGCCAACGCGCACTCGCGCGCGGCTGGACCTTGAACGAGTACGCCCTCGCGGAGACCGACGGCGGAAAAGTGATCGCGAGTGAAACCGAGGAAGCGATCTACGCCGCGCTCGGGTTGCCGTACATCCCACCGGTGTTGCGCGAAGATTGCGGCGAGATCGACGCCGCCGAGAGCGGCAGGCTCCCGCGGCCGCTCGGGCTGCCGATCGGCGACTTTCACGTGCACACCACGGTGTCAGGCGATGGGCGCTCGGCGCTCGAGGCCGTCGTCGCAAGAGCGATGGCGCGCGGTCATCGGGTGCTCGCGATCACCGATCACGCGGAAGGCACGCTGTCCGGCGTGGGGCGCGCTGCGTTTCTCGAGCAACGCGAGCAGATTCGAGCTCTGCAAAAGAGCCTCGGCTCCGAGCTGACCCTGTTACACGGCGTCGAGCTCAACATCGGCGCGAACGGCGAGCTCGACTACGACGCCGAGTTTCGCCGCAGCTTCGACTTTTGCCTCGCGTCGGTGCACGACCACTTCGATCTCGATCGCGCGGCACAGACGCGCCGCGTGGTGACCGCGATGCAGGATCCGAGCGTGCGCATGATCGGCCACTTGTCTGCGCGCATGATCGGCAGTCGTCCCGGGATCGATCTGGATCTCGACGCGATCTTCAGCGCTGCCGAAGCGACTGGGACCGCACTCGAGGTGAACGGTTCGTTGCCGCGGCTCGACATGTCCGTCGAGGCTTTGCGTCGCGCGCAACAGCGGTCGGTCGACCTCGTGCTCACGAGTGACGCGCACCACGTCGACGAGCTGTCGCGCATCGACAACGCTGTCCAGAACACCGAGCGAGCTTGGATCGACCCGGCGCGCGTGTTGAACGTGGGCTCGGAAGAGCGCCTGGTCGCATGGACGCGTGAAAAGCGCCCGCACGCTGCGGTTTAGCGCAGCCCTTGTCATTGTTACTCGGTCGGGCTGACTTCGCAGACGAACGGTTGAAGTTGGCTGCAGACGAGCGCGGCCAAGAGGCCTGAGGTGTCGACGACGCCACAGTCTCCGAACGGATTGGGCTCGCCGAAGCCCCAACGCGCAGTCACCGACGGAAGTAGCCAGAACCCGGACCGCCAAAACGCGAGACCGTTCGTCACGAACGTCCAGACACCGCGGCGGCCTTGATCGGTGTGCCCGACCCAATGCCGAGTCGTCACGTAGCCGCGCAAGAACTCTGCTTCACCCGGACTATCGAGAACGGCCAGATCACCACCTCGTTGCGTGCGACAAGTATCGCGGGCTCCGTCCCACGTCTCTCCGCGCTCGCAGATGAAGTACACGTGATCGCCGAAGTCGGCCCGGATGCAGCTATTGTCCGGCAAACACGGCCCCAAGCCGCCCGCGTTCGGACTGCGCGCG
>DASRXR010000435.1:0-2429 GCA_035687405.1 Polyangiales bacterium | reverse complement strand
GCCACAACGCTGCACAGGTGAGAAGCACGGCAAGAACAGACGCGATTGCGGGCACGGGCATGCTCTACCTAATTTCCACGACCGACGTCGTACGCGCCTCTTTGGATGAGATCGATGTCATGAGGATCATCACCGAACGTGCCGTGCTCGAGTGTCTCCATGAAAGAACCACCTGCACGAGTCGCGGCGTAACCAGCTTCGTCGAACGCACTGTAGGTGACGTATCCGGCGAAGTAATTTCCGAAGTCTGCCGGCGTTAGTTGACCAATGCCAGGCACATCAAATGTGTCGTCGGAGTTCTTGAACCGGAAGTCGTACTTGCCGGTTGCCCTACCGTTTGCGCTGTTGTTCTCGAGCGCATCACCGAGGGCACACACCGTATTCCGGTTCTTATACTCCTCAACCGCTTGATCCAAGAGCTGTTGTGTGTCCTCTGCCGTGTAGTCGTAGAGACCCGACGGATCGATCCGATTCACCGGATCGTTGCTCACGTACACGTACAGATTCGCCTGACCACCACCAAACAGGATCTGATCCTTCGCCGTCCACCGGCCCGTCACCGCATCGTAATCTCTGGCTCCGAACCGCGTGAGGCCGGTGTCGGGGTCGTGCAGGCCTCCGGCGAAGCCGAAAGGTTGAAATCCCGGATTGCTATCGTTCACCACGTTGCCAAACTCGTCGTACGTCATGCGCTGCGCGACGTTGCCGTCGGCGACGTTCACCACCAAACGCACGCTACCGAGTTGGTCCACCAGGAATCGGTAGACATCACCACCCTTGCGCATGTAATCGGGCACCTGCGGACGCGTAGCGTAGACGAAGGTCGCGATCACCGAGTTGTCGGCCGCGAGCTGCGCGACGGGATTGAGCTGGCCAGCGTACAACAGACCGTAGCTTCGCGTACCGTTTACGCTCTTAGCGACGCGACGATTTCTCGCATCGATCTCGTACTCGATGTTCCGCCCTCGGGTAGCTGCACGCTGCGCACGTTACCGAGCGAATCGTAGTCGTACGTCGTGGCGGCTCCGGTCGCCGTGTTCGTCTTGGTTTTCAGCGCACCGACTGTGCTGTAGGTGCTTCGCGGCTCACGGGGCCAGGTGTCGCGTCAAATGTTCCAGCCAAACGAGTCTTGCAGCGTGAGAACTACGCTCTCGGCTCGCGTCGACAGGCGCAGCGCTCGAAACGACGGATGCCGCAACTGAAAACCGTTGGTGAGCTCGAGGTACGCGATTTCGACAACAACGACGGGCCTCACCCAGCGCGTGAGTGCGTCGTTGAACCTTGCTGTCGCTTGACACGCGGGAGCTCGGCTGAGCGAATGCGTCGAGCTCGCTTCGAAGCTGCGCACGAAACGAATGACCAAAGCCCCGACCCGTGCCGACTGCGCCCGCAAAGTGGAACCGCCCCGATGTGTCGTGGTAGCCGACCAATAGTTCGCTCAAGGCGCTCGCACGCTCGGCATGGAGCCGGTAACCACACACCACAAACTCCGACGAGCGCCAACACTTCGTCTTCAGCCAATCACGCGTCCTTCCCTCGCGGTACACGGACCGCCGGCGCTTCGAAACGATCCCTTCGACGCCGAGTTCGGTTGCGCGCGCGAAGACGCGCGGCCCGTCTCCGACAATGTGGTTTATGTACTTGATTGGATGGGTGGGGCCGAGCTTTGCGAGAAGATCAGCGAGGCGTGCCTTGCGTTCCTCGAGCGGTGTCTTTCTGAGGTCGCGCCCGTCGAGATGTAACAAGTCGAAAGCGCTGTAGACGAGAGGCCGCGAGCCGGCAGGATTGTGGAGCGCGTTCTGCAGGCCTTGGAAGCTGCTCAACCCACTCGGGAGAAACACGGCAAGCTCGCCATCGAGCAGCGCGCTCGATGCCCTGAGACTACTGGCAGCTTCCACTAGCTCGGGAAGCGCGCGACTCCAATTCCTTCCGTGGCGGCTTCGCCATGGCGCGCGATTGCCTTCAAGGGCCAGCGAGAAGCGATAGCCATCGAGCTTGATTTTAGGTTCGGATGAAAGTGTCCTCTTTAACTTTAAAAGCGCTTCCGCAGAAGCAGCGATGAGCCGCCGATCGTCGCGCTCTGTCTCGAAGGGCTCGGAAACTCGCGAAGTGTCACTTCAGCGGATGGAGCGAGAGCCGAGCTTCGGCGACCTGCGCCCGATGAAGCAACGCGAGGTTTTCGGTCGCAAGAGCTTGCTGCTCGCGCTTCAGCTGCAGCAACTCCGCTCGCAGCTTTCGGTTCGCAGCCTCGAACTCGTCGATGCGTGCTGCGAGGTCGCGAGTGCCACTCGGCAGCTCAAACGCTGCCTCGATTTCGTCGAGGATGTCTCGATGCGTGGTGTAAAGCGGATTCCGGCTCTTTCGCGCCTCGCGAGCCACCGCCGCCGGCGTGATTCGCACCACGCGACCCGCATGGTTCGCGTGCCGCC
>DASRXR010000434.1:0-12558 GCA_035687405.1 Polyangiales bacterium | reverse complement strand
GGCGCGGTCACGTGCGGCGCGCACCCGAAAGTGATCACGACCATCGCGATGCATCCTGCACCTGGTTTACCCAACGGTCTTCACGGGCCGTTGCTGCTGTTCAGCGGCACGAACGATACCGTGTGCGTTCCCGAAACGTTCGTACAGCCGGTGTTTCAAGGTTCACCCGTCCCCACGTTCTTTGGGATGCTCGACGGCGCCGACCATCTCGAGCCGGTCCTCGGAGGTCGCGAAACCGCGCCGTTCATCGCCTGGCTGCGCCTGTGGGTGTTCGGAGATGAAGGCGCGAAGCCGTTTTTTTACGGCCCCGACTGCACGCTGTGTAAAGCGCCCTGGACGAAGCCGCAGAGCAAGATGCTGAACTGAGCGCAGCTCACAGCTGCAGCTCGCTTCAGCGCCCGGGGTGGCGACGCAGCGCTCTTCGTGAGCGTTGAACTCCCCCGCGCACGCGTGGTACGCGCAGCCTGATGCGAAGCTTGCCGCTATCGATTCTGGTGCTCGCGGTTGACTGTCTCGCGGCAGCGTGTAGCGACTCTCCGATGCCGGCGGGGCTCACGTCCGGGACAGGCGGCTCGGCCGGTTCAGGTGGACCGGGAATGATGTCGAGCCCGAACACGCAGGCGGGCGTAAGCGCGGCGCCTCGGGACGCGGGCGCAGCTGGTCGAGAACACGCTCGCCGACCCCGCGCAAGATCTGTGGATCGGCATCGGGGGCGGCTCGAATCCGTACGACGGCGATCCGTGTACGAGCACCAATCAGCCCGCCTCGTTCAAGGAGGTCGGATACCTGTACTCGCTAGAGCTCGCGTCGACGAAGCCGCTCGCGAGTGGCGCGAGCACGACGCTGACTGCGCTCTACAACGTGTCTGCGAATGCGTATTCCAATCGACGGCATGTTCACCGCGAGCAGCGAGCTCAAAGGCCGTGTCAGCGTGATCGTCAGCGGGCACGGCGCGGAGGCCGGTGGCGACGAGTATCTGAGCACGGCTGACATAGTCAGCGTAAATGGCAAAGAGGTCGGCTCGTTCGACACCGCGATCGACTGCGCACCATTCGCAAAGTTTAGTCCCGACGGCAATCCAGGCATCTTTCGGAACAATGGATCGGGCGACCCGCGGAACTGGTGCCCGGGCGCGCTCGTGGCACCTCACACGTTCGATGCCACTCTGATGCCCGGCATGAACACGGTGCGACTCGACGTGAGTCCATCGCAGGTTCCCTCCGGCTCCTATTACGCCACTTCCATCAGCTTCAGCGCGCCGTGACGACTGCCGCCATGAGCGGCAGGAAGTCGCAAGCTGTGGCCGTCAGACGTGACGGCTTCGCGATCGCACTTCTTCCGCAACAAAACTGATGTAAACGTGGCGCGTGACATTCGTTTCGATCCTCGCGCGCAGCTCGGCTGCGCTCGCGCACGCTGCAGCGCTGGTCCTGCTCGCTTTGCAGCCTTCGACCGCAGAATGTCAGGAGCTCGGCAGCCTGCTCGCGCAACGCGTCGCGCAAACGCTCGAGTCTGTGAGCCCGGCGCCGACGCGGACGCGCGATGTGTCACGACCGACCTGGACCTGGCTGCAGTTCCAAGTGCGCGACGAGACGTACCCGCTGACGATCGACGTCGTCGGTAGCAGTGTCACACCAGCCACGAAGGTCATGTACATGTTGCCGGGCGGTTCGACGAACTTTGCCGGCTCGTACTTCACGCCGAACGACCGCAACCTCGCCCAGTTCTTCTGCGAGAAAGGCTACTTGGTAGTCGGCGTCAGTCCGCGCGAAGACAGCGTCCCGAGCTCGGTCACGAGCTATCGATTCATGGAACAATGGGGACTCGAGAAGCACAGCGCCGACGTGCGGTCGATCGTGACGCGACTTCAAGCGGCACTCGCCCTACCCTACGAGCTGCTCGGCCATTCGTACGGCGCGATCACCGCGCTCGATTACGCGGCGCGTTATTCGGACGCTGTCGTACCCGAACGCGTAATCGCGCTCGACATCTATTCGCTCGATGTTCGAGCGCAACCGAGCGCGCGCGAGGACGCTGTGCGAACCTACCAAGCGCACGTGCAATTGATGCAACGCGGTGAGTACGTCGACAACGACTACGCGCTCCTCATCCCGGTCAAAGCTCTCGCGCAAGCCACACCGTCGTTCGAATCCGGCGTCTCGCGGACTGACCACGGACATTCCGGAACGTTCACGGTGGAAGGCCTGCTCTTTGCGACGATGATCGATGCGTCGCAGCTGGCTGGAAATCACACGGCGATCACGGGCCTGCCCGGTGACTGGCTGCTCGTGAAGGGCGTGCTCGCGGGGCGTTACGTTTTCGCGGACGCCGCGCGCGAAGATCGCTACGCATTCACGCGGACGCGTTTTCCCACGTTTTTTGCGACGGTCGATGCGGTTGGAAGTGGTCTCATCGCAGTCGCGCTCGAGCGCGACGTATGGGCGTTGACTGCGGGCGACCCTGCCTACGCCTTGGATTGGTCGGCGATTCGCCAGCCCGTGATCTGGATCAACACCGAGTACGGCTACGGTCCACACCGCTTTGGCGCGCAGCTCATTCGCGAAGCCGGAAATGCGAACGTGGTCGACAACGTGCTAGCCGGGTACGGACACGGCGACATTCTCTGGGCGGAGACGGCGCGATTCGATGTTTGGGAGCAGCTGGTTCAGTAATCATGCGTCCGTTCTCACAGGCTAGGTTGTGTCTACTCGCATCGCTCGCGCTCGCGCTCGCGGGCTGCAGCGAGCGCGCCGGCAGGGTGACGAGCGCTGAAGTCGGAACCGTCGACGCGCCGAGCGCCGCGGGGAAGTCGGCGACAACAGGCAGCGGAGGTGCACGCGCTGCTGCCACTGCTGGTCGCGCAGCGGCTAGACGTACGAAAGACGCTGCGGTGGACGAGCTAGATTCGGCAGTCCCGAGTACCGCACCCGATGCCGGACCGGACTCATCGATCGACGCAGCTCCCGACAGCGCGTCGGGCGGCCCGAGCTGCCTCGCCGCAGTCGCTGGAGCTGAATATCGCGAGCTCGAGGTCGGAGGAACAACACGCCGCTATCTGCTGTCCGCGCCGCAGTCGGGAACGGCGAACCTGCCACTCGTCATCGATCTCCACGGGCTCTCGACTCACGCCGCGTTCGAGCGCGCCACGTCTGGGTTCGCGGAGCTCGCAGAGAGCGAAGGCTTCGTCGTTGCCTACCCCGAAGCACTGGACGTGGCGTGGAGCACGGGCGATGATGGTTGCTGTTCGGTCGCGCCCGTCGACGACGTCGCGTTCATCCGAGCGCTCGTCGAACTACTGCGCGCAGCCGATTGCATCGATTCGAAGCGCGTCTACGCGGTAGGGATCTCCGCCGGCGGTGGACTAGCCCAGCAACTCGCGTGTCGCGCGGCCGACGTGTTTGCGGCAGTCGCAACCCGAGACTTCGATCTGTTGTCGGAGGTCGCCGCGAACTGTCGGCCATCGCGGCCGGTCGCCGTCCTGGCGCTTCGCGACATGCTGGATACTGCGATCCCGTATGCAGCCGGTGAGCTCAGGCCGGTGAATGGTCTCAATCGAAGGTTCAGCTCACTCGGTGCGGTCGGATCCATGGAGCGTTGGGCAGCGCTCGATCAATGCTCCGGCCCAGCTGAGTCGATCGGATCGAGCTGCCGAGGCCATGCAGCCTGCAGCGGCGGCACTGAGGTCGTGTCGTGCACGCGACCGGCCGGTGAAGCTGCGGACGCGCTGACGGCCTGGACGTTCTTGAAGCGATTCCAGCTGCCGTAGCCACCACCCAAACCGCGGCTTCTGGCTCGCGCACCGAGGACCTCCGTCCTGTGGCAGTTGTTTAGTCCCGAGCTCGCGCGGGCTGCGGGTCGCGTGGCTCTCCGAGCAGCAGGCGATTTCGAGCTGTGATCGCGCTTGGAATCGTCTGCGTGCGGACGCGGTACCCAGCTGCATCGAGGCGCGAGGCACGCGCCACATCGACCGCGAGCGTCGGCTCGAGCCAGCCGTTCAAGCCGGCCAGATCCGACGCGCGTAGGTCGTGGCAGCACGGCAAAACAGCAACTCGCGCGCGTACCGCGCTTGCGCGCGCGAGGACGAGGTCGGTCAGTGCACCACACGCGTGAACTGCGACCACGACATCTTCCGCGTGGAGTGGTTCGGCGGAGAGCTCGCGATCACTGCGGGTGATTCGCGCTGCAACGTGCGGAAACCGCGCCGCGAGCACGGCGTCGAGCCGTGCAGCGCTCGGCGGCAAGCGCTGATCCACAGCCACCCCCTGCGGACTCGAGCCGTCGAGGATCATCAGGATCCACGCCGTCAGTCCATGGCCACATGCGAGGTCGACGACGCGGCCGCCACGAAAATGCCGGCGTACGCGCCGCGCGACTTCCCACGACTCGTAGAGCTCTTTGCGCGGCAAGCAGTGAGCAGCGCAGACCTCGCGGGCGATCGCGTCGAACAAGGTCGGCCCAGAGAAGCGCTCGAGGTCGCGCGGAGAGAGGACCGCGCGACTGCCGGGATCGAAAGACATGGCCGAACGTACTCTTGCCAGCGCACAGATCAAATGCCGGAGGGCGAGACTAGAGGCCTGCGACGAGTGTGTCACGCAGCGCCGCCAACAGCTGCTGCGGCGCTTCTTCTTGCGGGAAATGCCCCACGTTGGGCAGGCGGTGTACTCGGGCGTCAGGCATCGCGGCTTGCCAACGCTCGAGGTAGCGCAGCCCGAACGCGGGGTCGCGCTCACCCCTGCACCACGAGCGTGACGTCCTGCAGATCGAGTGCCCGTACAAATGCGAGTAGACGACGCGCGTGATCCTCTGGCCGGTACGCCGCCACCAGCGGCTTGTCCGACAATCCAAAGCCTAGATGGTCGATCGCGATCGCACGTGCCTCACCACGCAGACTCGCGATCGCATGGCGCCATTCGAACGACCAGGACGGCGTTCCATGCACGAACAAAACGGGTCGGCCTTGACCTTCGTCGACGTAGTGGAGCCGCCCTTCGTCAGTCGAGAAAAAGCGGCTTTTGAAGGGATACAGGCTGCGGTCCAGCCAGGCAGGCTCGGGTAGAGACAGGGCGCTGGATCGCTCGGTGGTGGGCTTTGTCGTGATCAGTTCCATGGGCTCGATCTGCCCCGCGCTCGCTCGGCGCGACATGGTACGTTCGTACTGGTCAGCGACTCTAACCGCTCGGCACTAGGCTGCCCCGCTGGTGAAGACAACAGAGCTCACACATCCGAAGCTGCTGCAGACCGTGCTGAGTTTGTGCGAGCTCGGGCAGCGCTCAGCCGATCTCGTGAGTTATCGCGAAGGCGTGCTCGATTTGGTGCACGACCTCGTGCGCTTCGAGGTGGCGTTGTTCCACGAGTTTTCGCCGCGCGTACCGCTGACGCGCGCGGCTGTCCGCGGCATCGAGCTCGCTACGATCACTGCGGGGCTCGGCACTTGGGACGACAACGCAGTTTTGTTCGAGCGCTTGCGCGAGCTCGCGTTGACTCGAGCCGGTGTCGCGAGCGCTCAGCAGGCATTTGCGCGCGACGCCCGTGCGCGGGCCGCTTGGCGCGAGCGCGTCTGCAAGCCGTGGCGCGTGCAGAGTGTGTTGATGGGCCACGCGATCGTGAACGAACGAATCGTGTCGGCGCTCATGCTGTGTCGGCGCACTGGGCGGGAATTCACCGAGCGCGAGCAGAGCGTAGTGCAAACGCTACTGCCCGCGATCGCGATCGGCGATGCGTTCCAGCAAACGCTAACCGACAAGGCGCCGAACGGTCCACCGACGCGCCTGCGCTGTCTCGATCAGCGGCTCACGCCGCGTCAGCGCGAGATCGTGGAACGCGTTGCGCTGGGTCACACCAACAGTCAGATCGGTGAGGCGCTCGGACTGTCGGCGCATACCGTGCGCAACTTGCTGACCGAAACACGCCGGCGTCTCGGCGCGGCCAATCGTGCAGAAGTCGTGGGACTGGCCGTGCTGCGGTGAATAGCCGCTCCTGCAGAAGCAGCGACACACGCACGGCGCAGACGTCGCGCGACGGCGAGCGCGCCGCCGCGTGACAACAGAATCAGCTCATGGTTGTCGTGAACATCCAGACGTGGCCGTCGAGATCGCGAATCGTCGCTGAGTAGCCCCAGGACATCTTCGCGGGCGGCGAGTTGATCTCGGCTCCGGCTTCGCGGACGCGTTCGACGAGATCATTCACCTCTGCCTCGTTCTCGAAGCTCAGACCGATCACGCACTCCGACGCGCCCGCAGGCGCGACCTTCAGATCTTTGCCGAGCACCCACTTGAAGCCGCCCGTCGGCACCAGCATCAGGTTCGTGCGCTCGTCCAGCTTGAACTGCACTGGCTCGGGCATTTCACCTTCGGCGACGTCGGCAGCCAGCTTCAGCCCAAGCCCCTGCTTGTAGAACGCGAACGCGCGGCGCAAGTCAGTGGTTGGAATGCTGACCGTCACACGCCTAGGCGTGAACGTACTCACGACCGACCTGCGTCGACGGAACTCGCGAGCTCCTCGATCCGGTCGAGCGAGAGCTGAATGCCCGATTCGATGCCGCTCTGCAGGTGCCCGTCGCGCATGGCTTTCGACTCGTGAACGATTCGCATCGACAGCTTCGTGACGCCACCGGCCTGCTCCTCGAACGTGAGCGCGACGAGGTGGTCGCTGCCCGGAATCATTTCGTAGCGTTCGGTGAACACGAGCCGATTCGAACGATCGATCACGCGATAGTTGCCCGAGAACGCGTGGTCGACTGCGCCTTGCGACCGGAGCACCCAACGCCACGCGCCGCCTTCACGGAAGTCGGTGTCGCACACGACCAGCTCCTGATCGGCGCAGCCGTACCACTCCTTGATCCACTCGGGCTTGTACCAAGCGTCGAAGACGTTCGCCTTGCGCGCGTTGAACTCGCGCTCGATCAAGATTTCGGTATCCGACGGAAGCGTGAGCTTCGCCTTTCCACTAGGTTGTCTTTCCACGTTTCGTTTCCTTCCTCTCGACCTCGTCGAGAAAAACATCCAGACGCTGGAAGCGGTCCTCCCAGTTCGCCCGGAATCGTTCCGCCCACTCCGCGATCTCACGCAGCTTTGCGGCTTCGAGGCGGCACGGGCGCCACTGAGCGCGCCGCGTCTGCGTGACGAGCCCGGCCTGCTGCAACACCTTGAGGTGCTTCGACACCGTCGCAAGCTGGAGGTCGAACGGCGCCGCGAGCTCGTTCACCGTGGCTTCGCCCTCTGCGAGCCGCATGACGATGGCGCGGCGCGTGGGGTCTGAAAGCGCGGCAAACGTGAGGCTGAGCTGGTCCATGGGTCGTCATTTCGCTAGTTAGCTAAACAGTAGAATAGCTGCGAAACGCCGCCAGTCAAGCGGCCGAACGACTGCCCACGCGAGAAAGCGCTTAAACGCGAACACGGCGCGTGGTTGTCACGCGCCGTGTCGCAGGTCTCGCAGACTGGCCGCGAGATCAGGCGTTCTGGAAATCCAACGCGCGTTCGAGCCGCGGGTCACCCACTGCGATCAGCGAGTGCTTCCGCATGCGCCACAACACCGCGGTCAGGTAGATGCCGAGCGTGGCCATCACGCAACCCGCTTCGAGCCAGATGCCGCCCCACTGCACGGGCTGGAACGGCCGGTAGTACGGCATGATCCAGTAGTAGATCTCGACGAAGTGCATCACGAGAATCCACGAGGCACCGAAGCCGATCATCGCGTTGTTGCGTTTCGCGTTGCGCGACATCGTCAGATAGAACGGCACGATGAACTTCAGCACGACGATCCCGACGCTGATCGTGCGCCACGAGTTGTCGTCCCAGCGGCGATGGAAATAGACCGTCTCCTCGGGGATGGCCGCGTACCAGATCAGGAAGAACTCGCTGAACGAGATGTACGCCCAGAAGATCAGGAAGCCGAACATCAGCTTTCCGAGGTCGTGAAAGTGCTCGGTGTTGATCTCGTCGCCGACTAGCCCTGCTCGCTTGAAGCCGAGCCCGGTCACGATGATCGCGGCGAACGACGTCACCGCCGACGCGGCAAAGATGCGAACGCCAAACATCGTCGAGTACCAACCGGGCTCGAGCGACATGATCCAGTCGAAGCCGGCGAACGTCAGCGAGAACGCGAACGCGAACGTTCCGTAGGTCGCGAACCGTTGTAGCTGAACCGTCAGTTGCTTGTCGCCGGTGCGATCTTGCGCGACCGACTTGCCGAACAACGTCAGCCCCAACCACAACCAGACGGCGAAGTAGACGAACAACCGAATGAAGAAGAAAGTGTGATTGAGAAACGGCTTCTTCTTCGCGAGCGCTGCCTGTTCGATCTCGTGGTGCGGACCGTGTTCGGCGTGACTCACGTTATTGAGCACGGCCTGACTATGGCCGCCGTTCTGGTTGCTCACCTCGTGAACGACGTGGCGATCATCGTGGTTTGACGAAGGCGTCTTCGCCGGCACGTGATCTTGCGCGTGCGCCGTGCCGCTGTCGTCATGGCTCCACCACGGGTAGAGTTTGTCGAGCTGCGTCAGCACCGGCAGGAACAAGAGCGGCAGCACGACGACGCCGCTCACGAAGAACTCGGACGTGCGGCGGACGCTCACGCTCCAACCCGCGCCGGTGAGGTGCTGAATCAGCACGAAGAACACCGAACCGAGCCACAGCGTCATCACGGTCACGAACGCGTACAGGTACGAAAACGCGAACCGTTCCGACTGCAGCGTCGCGCCCACGACGGCGACGACGACGCCGAGCGCGCCGATCGCAGCCGACATCTTCCAGGCGTTGTCCCACACACTACCCGCCGGGATTCGGAACGAACGCGAGCTAGGCTTGTTATGAACGTCGTTCACGGTCACTGCTCCCCAACTTGACTGAGTTCGAGTGCACGCACGTAGTTCACGATCGCCCAGCGGTCATGGACCGGAATCGAATAGTTGTAAGCTGGCATGTTGCGCACACCGTTGCTGATCGATGCGTAGAGCTGACCGTCCGGCATCTTGCGGATGCGGTCTTCGTGCAGGCTCGGCGGCGCTGCCATCCCACGCTTGACCGCAGTGCCTTTGCCGGTGCCCGCGCCATCGTGACAGGGACGGCAGTAGATGTTGTACCGCTCTTGTCCACGATGAACGGCTGCGTCCATCCCGCCGAGCTGGCTCAACACACTCGCCGGCGTGGTCGGGACGAACCCGCTGCCATCGGGGAATTCGCCGTTCGCCGTCTCGGCTTCGACGATCATCTCGCGCGCGAACGTGTGCTCGACCGGCTTTCGCATCGTGCGGCCGTCCGCGAAGAACTGGCTGCGCGCCTGCGGGTTGTAGCGCTGCTGGTGGAACATGTTGCGGATCGGAACGATCGGCGGCGAGCTCGAAGTCTCACCACGACAACCCATCCCGGCGACGCCACTAGCGGCAAGCAAGAGCGCGCACAACACCGCGCGAGGAACCAACTCTAAGTGCGTCACGTGACTTCCTCCTCGACCAGCTCGATGTAGGAAGGATGCGACGACTCGAGCAGCTCCTTCGTCCGCTGCTGATCGAAGCGCTTGTCCTCGACCTCGATCGAGATGAAGAACTTGTTGTTCGACGCAGCTTCGAACCGCTCCGAATAGAACACCGGGTGGTGATGTTTCGGCAGCTGGTTCAACCCGAACATGCCGAACACCGCACCGAACGACGACAACAGAACCGTCAGCTCGAACATGATCGGAACCATCGACGGGATCGCGTCGGGCGGCTTACCACCGATGACGAGCGGATAGTCGTAGCCATTCATCCACTGCATCATCGTGACAGCGGCCGTCAGACCGGTCAGGCCGCACAGCAGCACGATCCAGCCGAGGCCCGAGTCCGTGAGCCCCATCGCTTTATCCATGCCGTGTAGCGGATACGGCGTGTGCACGTCCCACTTCTCGTAACCGGCGTCGCGCACCTTCTCGGCCGCGTGAGTGACCTCGTCCGGAGTGTTGAACTCCGCGAGATACAGAACCGGACGCTTGCGAATTGGTTGGTCCATTTCAAGCCTCCTTTGCCGCCAGCGTTCCATGTGCACCCGCGACGTGTTCGCCGTCCGCGTGCGCATGGCCATGGCTTGGTTGCGCGTCGGGTAAGGCACCCTTGACTTCAAACATCGCGATCATCGGCAGCCAGCGAATGAAGAGTGAGAACAGCGTGAAGAACAGGCCAAGCGAGCCGGTGAAGCAGCCAATGTCGACGAGCGTCGGGCTGAACATGCCCCACGACGACGGGAGGTAGTCGCGGTGCAGCGACGTCACGATGATGACGAAGCGCTCGAACCACATGCCGATGTTGATCACGATCGAGATCGCGAACATCACCGGAATGCTCGTGCGGAACCGCTTGAACCAGAACAGCTGCGGCGAGATCACGTTGCAGGTGATCATCGTCCAATACGCCCACCAGTACGGACCGGTCGCGCGGTTGATGAACACGTATTTCTCGTATTCGTTGCCCGAATACCACGCGATGAAGAACTCCATCGAATACGCGTAACCGACGAGCGAGCCCGTCACGAGCATGATCTTGTTCATCATCTCGAGGTGCTTCATCGTCATCAGCTCTTTGAGACCGTAGACCTGCCGCGAGATGATCATCAGCGTCATGACCATCGCGAAGCCCGAAAAGACGGCGCCCGCGACGAAGTACGGCGGGAAGATCGTGGTGTGCCAACCTGGCATGACCGAGGTGGCGAAGTCGAAACTAACGACCGAGTGCACTGAGAGCACCAGCGGTGTCGAGAGCCCAGCGAGGATCAAGTACGCGCGCTCGTAATTGCGCCAGTGGCGATTGCTGCCACGCCAGCCAAGCGCGAACGCGCCGTACAGCCGCTTGCGAAGCACATTCTTAGCGCGGTCGCGGAGCGTCGCGAAGTCGGGAACCAAGCCGAGGTACCAGTACAACAGCGATACGGTGAAGTAGGTGCTGACTGCGAACACGTCCCACAAGAGCGGGCTCTTGAAGTTCGGCCACATGCTCATCTGGTTCGGGAGCGGAAGCGCCCAATACAGCACCCAGACGCGGCCGACGTGGATCGTCGGATACAGGAGCGCGCAAATGACCGCGAAGATCGTCATCGCTTCGGAGAAGCGATTGACCGACGTGCGCCACTTCTGCCGGAACAAGAAGAGCACCGCGGAGATCAGCGTGCCGGCGTGACCGATACCGATCCACCAGACGAAATTCGTGATGTCCCAGGCCCAGGCGATCGGGCTGTTGTTGCCCCAGCTTCCGATGCCGTTCCAGAACAACCACCCGACGCTGACGCCGAGCACACCCAAGAACATGAGGGCGAGCCCGAACACGAGCCACCAGCCGATCGGCGCGGGCTTCTCGGTGACCCGACAAACCTCGTTCGACACGAAGGCCGCGTCGACGTGCGCCGGTACGAGCGGAGTCTCACCTATCTCCGCGATCGGTTTACTCGCACTCATGCCTTCACCGTTTTCATTTCGGGGTTCGGATTCCGAATCTTACCGAGGAAGCGCGTGCGCGGCCGCGTTCCGATCTCGGCCAGCAGCCCGTAGCTGCGGTCGGCACGGTAGCGCTTGCTGATCGCAGACTGCGGATTGTTGAGGTCGCCGAAGACGATCGAGTTGCTCGAGCAGGCTTGCTGGCACGCGACGACGACTTCGCCTTCGCGCAGCTCATGGCGGCCCTGCTGCTTCGCCTTGCTCTTCGCCATCTGAATGCGCTGCACGCAGTAGCTGCACTTCTCGATCACGCCGCGGAACCGAACCGTGACGTTCGGGTTCATGCCCATCTGGCGCGTCTCGGGAATGTCCTGATTGAAGTTCAGGAAGTTGAACCGCCGGACCTTGTACGGGCAGTTGTTCATGCAGTAGCGCGTGCCGATGCAGCGGTTGTAGGCGATGTCGTTCAAGCCTTCGGGGCTGTGCGACGTCGCGGCGACCGGGCAGACGTTCTCGCACGGCGCTTCTTCGCAGTGCTGGCACGCGACCGGCTGAAACGAGACCTCGGGCTCGTCCTCGCTCTCACCGACGTAGTAGCGGTCGATGCGAATCCAGGCCATCTCGCGACCGCGCGCGACCTGGTCTTTGCCGACGATCGGGATGTTGTTTTCGGCCTGACACGCGATCACGCAGGTGCTGCACCCGGTGCACGTGTTGAGGTCGATCAACATGCCCCACTGGTTGCCCTGGCTGTAGTCCGCCGTCTTCCAGAGCGGGGTGAACGCGGGGTCCGGTGACTCGTACTCGGTGTAGTTCGGCTTCTCTTTGTACTCGTCGAGCGTCGCCTCGATCGCGATCGGGCGGCCCTCCATGAAGTCGTGCTCTTGCGTTTGCGACAGCGGGTAGCGCCGCAGCTCGAGCTTCTCGAGCTGCACGCCGGCGAGGTAGTGCGGCGAAGTGCTGTTCCGCAGCGGATAGACATCGAAGCCCTTCCGATTGCCGTTCGTCCCTGCGAGCGTGCGACCCCAGCCGAGCGGCAGGACGACGCTGCGAGCGGCGACGCCGGGCTGCACCCACGCGACGATCTCGATCGCCGCATCGCCCTTGCTCAAGCGGAGCATGTCGCCGTTTTTCACCCCGAGCTGCTTGGCAGTGCTC
>DASRXR010000433.1:0-5420 GCA_035687405.1 Polyangiales bacterium | reverse complement strand
CGATCAGCCGGCGCTGTTGAGTTTGGTGCG
The DNA here is from genome assembly GCA_035687405.1 of Polyangiales bacterium. Lineage (GTDB taxonomy): Bacteria > Myxococcota_A > Polyangia > Polyangiales > JAFGIB01 > JADGRF01. Next base: position 5,390 of record DASRXR010000433.1, on the reverse strand, counting down.
CTTCTGGGGCGCGTTCGTTTTGCTACTCGCACCATCGGTCGCGATGGGTTTGACGTTGCCGCTGCTCGTCCGCGTAGTCAGTGGTTGGGATGCCAACTTCGGTCGCGTCCTAGGGTTGCTCTACGGAGCGACCACGCTGGGTGCGATGCTCGGCGCGGCTGGCTGCGAAATCTGGTTGATCAATCGCTTCGGGATTCGCGGCAGCGCGCAGTTCGCGTGCGCGCTGAATCTCACCGCCGCGCTTCTAGCACTGCTCGTGGCGAGGACGCGGGGTCAGGCCGTGTCGACGCTCGCTTCAGAAAGCACCCCGCGTCGCGGCGCAGCCAAGAGCGGCACAGACACAGTGCTGCTGACAGTGGGATTTCTGGCTGGGTTGCTGCTGCTGTGCCTCGAGGTCGTTTGGCTGCGCTTCCTCATGCTGTTCCTCAACGACACGCCGCTGGCATTCGCACTGGTGCTGGCGCTCGTGTTGGCCGGTATCGCGCTCGGGAGCTTGCTGGCCTCGCTGTGGAGTAGTGTCTACCCGCGCGCCTTCGAGCATGCGTATATCGTCGCCTACACCGGCGGACTGTTAGGATTCGCCGGATACTTGCTGTTCCCAAAACTGTTGCACGGGGTCTTCCCACCGTACCAATCAGCATCGAGGATTCTGAGCCTCGGGGCGCCGATGATCATGCCGACGTCGCTCGCTTCGGGAGCGCTGTTCGCATTGCTCGGAGCCTACGTACGCGATGTCTGCAACTCGGACAGCCAAGCGACTGGACGGTTGAGCCTCGCGAATACGGTGGGCGCCGCGCTGGGTTCGTTGCTGGGTGGCTTCGTGCTCTTGCCCCATCTGGGCATGGAGCTCGCGTTGTTGAGCACGCTTGCTGCGTATGGCGTCATGGGCGCGTTACTCGCCTGGCGCAGCCCACGTCCCCGGGTTGTACGTTATGGCACGGCGGCGGCTTTCGCAGTTGCGCTCGCGTTCTTTCCATTCGGAAAGGCGCGCGATCAATTCATGCAGGCATCTGCCCAGCGCTGGGCAAAAGGCGAGGGCAAGCTCGTTGATGTCCGGGAAAGCACGTCCGCGACGATGTTGCACGTGGTTCACCATCGGCACGGTGTTCCTCTGTTCGACCAGATCGCGACCAACGCGTACTCCATGTCGGTCAACGGCTGGTTCGGCCGTCGCTACATGAAGTTGTTCGTGTACCTACCCCTCGCGGTGCATCCACACGTGCGTCGCGCACTCGTCATAGGCTACGGCATTGGAAATACTGCCCAAGCGCTGACTGACAGCAGCGAGCTCGAAACCATCGACATCGTCGACAGCTCACGCGACATGCTGGATCAGAGTCGTACGCTGCGAGTCGCGAACGGTCGTTCGCCCCTCGATGACCCTCGCGTTCGTGTGCACATCGAGGATGGTCGTTTCTTCCTGGAAGGTGGCTCCGCCTCTTACGATCTGATCACCGCCGAGCCACCACCACCGATCATGGCCGGAGTGGTTCATCTCTACACTTCCGAATACTTCGAGTTGATGCGAGCTCGACTCGCTCCCGGGGGGATCGCGACGTATTGGTTGCCGGTGATCAACATCTCCGAAACCACCACCAAATCGTTAGTCGCGAGCTTTTGTGCCGCATTCCCAGACTGTTCACTGTGGCATGGCGCGGGACGCAACCTGATGTTGATGGGTACGCGGGATGCACGAGGCCCAGTCGACGACCTCCGCTTCAGTCAGCAATGGCGAACACCCTCAGTCCAGACCGAGCTCGCGAATCTTGGTTTCGAATTGCCGCAGCAGTTAGGCGCGCTGTTTATCGGCGACGCGCCGTATCTGCGGGCTCTCACCTCGGATGTTTTGCCGGTCACCGATGATCAGCCAGGGCGGATGCAGCAGCCGCTGGGCGCACCCAGCGGCGATGGGTTGCTCACGACGTGGCGCGATGCTGTCGCCGCTCGCGAGCGCTTTCGAGAGAGCGCTTCGATCGCTGCGTTATTACCAGCCTCGATCCGTGAACAGGCATTGGTTCAGTTCGACGTGGAGTTCCTTCTCAATGAGCTGCTGGATCCCGACTCGGGTCTACAGCGGGATACGGTCCTCCTCGGCCGCGTCTTGCGCGGAACGCAACTGCGGCTACCGGTGCTGTTGCTCCTGAAGAGCGACCCGGATGTGCAGCGCGCAGCGGCTGGGTTGCCCGCAGGACAGCGCGACCAGCCTGAATGGCGCGTCCATCGTGCGATCGGTTCTTTGGCAGAGCGCGATGCCGTGAATGCGTCGATGCTGCTCGAAGGTGTCACGGCCGATCGGCTGCCGATGGACGGCCTGCGCGACTACGTTTCGGCTGTCGCCGAACAGCAACTACGCTAGTCGCGTGTGCGCCACTCACGCGCGAAGGGCGCGCCGTGGTCCGCACCTGAGGCGGACCACCCAGCGCCGTAACTTCAGTGACCGTGCGCCTTCATTGCTTCGGCGAGACCTGGCGGAATGCCACCTGCCGGCGGCTTCTTGCCGGTTGGGTAGACATCCACAGTCTTGCCGGGCGCTGCTGGCGCGTCCTTCGCGAACTTGTCAGCAGCCGCCGGTACGAGCCGCTCACCCGTGTACTCCGAGATGACGTAGATCGGCTCCTTGCCCTCACGCACAGCGTAGTAACCGGCGTCCTGCTTCGTACCGATCTTCAGCAGCACGTCCTTCGGGCCCGCATCATCACTGGTCGTCAACGTCACCGTACCATTCGGCGTTGCACCGACGCCGGCCGCATCCGCCGTGACGCCGTCCGCTGCGAAGTCGTTCGCGCGCATCGACGCCGCATTCGCGACGACGCTGCTCACCTTCGACGCATCGAAGTTCGGGATTTCCTTCTCGCCCGGTGCTTGCGCCCATGCGTTATCGGCCTTCACGAACTTCCACGTTCCGTTCTTGTTCGCAAACGTGACCGCCTGCACCTGCTCCGCAGGCACATCGACCATCGACCGATCACGCCACTCCTTCACGTCCTTGTCGAACGGGAACTTGATCGAGCCCTTCGCCGTCGCGACGTTCGTCGCACCGACCTCGCGCACCATCGTATTGCCGCTCAAATACGCGCCGATCAGCACGTCAGTCAGGACTTTGTCGCCCTGCTTCGCGACGACGTGAACGCCCTTTGCATCCGTGACCTCGAGACGATCGTGGTTTTCCACCTTCGTCGCCGCGACCGACACTGCCTCGAGCTCCGCGAGCTTCGAAAGCGCCGTGTCGACCGCATCCTTGTCCGCATCGGACGCGACCGGCGCGGTCATCTTCCAGACATCGCCGTCCTTCTTGAACGAGACCGGCTTCTTCCCCGGCGCCGACACCGTGAGCTCGGTGACGTCTTCCTTCTTTACCTTCGGCAGCTTCACGCTCACCTCGGGCGCCTTCGCATCATCCAAATCGCGCTTGTTGAACTGCCAGACCGTGAGCGCGAGCAACGCGGCCAACACCGCGATTGAAGTCAAAAGTCGATTGCCAGACATCGCAGGTCCTCGAGGGTCAGAGTTTCAACGACGCACGCTTCGCCTTGCGGATCCGCCAGCGAATGATGCCGGCGAACGCAAAGGCGAGCGGCAAGCCCAGCGTGTTGCCCCAGCGGTAGCTGGTCTTCTTCTGGTCCCAAGCCGACATCGCATCTTTGCGTTCCTTGAACGCCTTGTCTGCCTTCGACTGGTCTTGCTGATCGATCGCTTCGCGAATCGTCGCCTCGGCTTCTTTCACGTTCATCGGCACTTCGAGCGACGGATCCTCCACGCTCTTCGCGCGGATCCCGATCAAGTCGCTGTCCTGCGCCAACCAGTCGATCGCGTTCAACGCAAACGCAACCGAACCACCCGGCACGCGACGCTGCCCCTGCTGCGGCTGCGGCATGAACTCGTCGCGCATGAAGTAGCCACTGCCGAACACCAGCACGTGCACCGGCTTCTCCGCACGCTCCGGCGCTTTGATCGCGTTCGGAGCTGCAGCATCGCCCGCTTCCGGTGTGCTCGCCGCGACCGCCGCGAACGCCGACGGCAACTTGCCTTCGAGCGCGACGCCGACCACGTACGGACCGTTGTAACCCGGCACCTGCCAGCGCTCGCGCGCCTTGAGGTCCACCGGATCACCCTCCATCAACCACGCTTGTTTGGTCGAGCTCGCGAGGATCGTGCGCTTCACGTCCTTGTCGCCCTTCAGCGTGTCTTTCAGCGTGATCGGAGTCGCGTACGGCAGCGCCGACTGATCGAGCCGGAACAACACGGGGTGCTTCGATTGTGCGGCGTCGAACGTGATGATCGGCACCGGCGGGTACGGCACCGCGATCGGAATGCCGAAGTTCGTCGGCATCCGCGCCCGGCCGCACTGCGCGTCCGCGACGATCTTGCCTTCCATGTGCAGGCCCCACTTGTCGAGCAGCTTGTTCAAACCGCTGTCGATCGCCGAGCCAGTCGGCGCAGGCTGATTCATGTCGACCTTGAACTCGCCACCGAAGATCGCGAGCGATCCACCACGCATCACGAACTGATCGATGTAGCGCAGCTCGGTCTCGTTGAACGGCAGCTCGGGCTGCACGATCAAGAGTGCCTTGAGCTCCTTCGGGAGCTCTTTGTCGACCTTGACCTCCTGCACGTCGTAGGTCGGCAGGTAGCTCTTGAGCGAGTTCACCTTCGGTGACGGCTGCGGCGGCATCCCCATCTGCATCTGCATCGGGTTCTGCTGCTCCGGCGGGTTGTGACCGGCGACCACACCGATCTTCACCTTCTCGCCGCTCATCTCTTTGATGATCTGCGTGATCTCGTACTCGAGACCATCGGTGTCATCGACCGAGCCGATCGCCTTCGTGTCGCCGAGGTAGTGAAACGCGAGGCCGCGGTAACCCTCTTGGACGCTGAAGCTATCGGACTCGAGCTTCTGGTCTTGCACGCGCTGCACGTTGTCGCGCTCGGCCGCTTGTTTCTCTTCATCCTTCTGCGGATGCACGATGCGCACCGAGATCTTGCCCTTCGAGGCATCGCGGTACTCCATCAACAAGTCGCGCACGTAACGCTCGGTCGCGTTGTGCGGCGGCGGCAGATCCGGGCTGAAATACGCCACGATCTCCATCCGGTCTTTCAACGTCGAAACCAGACGCTTCGAGCCATCCGACAGGGAGAAGAGCTCCTTTTGCGTTCCATCCACGCGCGCGTGGAAGAACAGACCGAGCACGTTCAGCAGCACCAAGATGCCGCCGGCGAGGATGAGGAACGCTACCGATTCGCTAGCTGCGCGGGATCGTTTTGATTGGGCCATGACTCAGCTCCAACGCCGGCTCTCGAGCGAACGGAATGCCAGCAGCAAGCTGAACCCGATCACCGAGAGGAAGTAGATGATGTTGCGGGTGTCGATCACGCCGCGGATCATGTCTTGG
>DASRXR010000432.1:0-11651 GCA_035687405.1 Polyangiales bacterium | reverse complement strand
GACGGAAGGCAGATCTCCCAGTGTGGAGAAGTCCAGCAAGCCGTTGGCGTAGAGCTCGTTGACGGCGGGTCCAGCGCCGCGAAGGAAGTTCCACTGGATCTTGATCCCGTCGGCTTTGAATTCGTCTTCGAGCGATCCGCGAAGGTGAGCGGTGGCGAGTGCGCTGGTGGTCGAGATGGGTCGATTGCCGACGCCAACGTTAGGAAACCCAATCCGGATAACGCCCGGTTTGTCTTCGGCGTGGGCGGAACTAGAGACGATTGTTGCCGCTGCGAGCAGCAGAAGCGTCGTGGTTGGAACTCGCAGTGTCATTGCGGTCTCTCCTGAGGCAAATGGGAAAACACCCACCGGAGGCAAAGCTCGCATCACATCGTCTGTTATTCAAGACAATTTTCCACCCCTGCAAGGCCTAAAAATCAGCCTCGAATCCCGGCCAAAAATCCCCCCATGAGCCGCAGCCATCCCGAGCTCAGCCCGCACGGCCCCAGCGCGACCGGCCACTTCAATACGAAGTTCCTCGGAGCGGCGCGACCGATTCTCTCGGGCGGGAGGTCCTCTCGGGGTCCGGATCATCGTGCTCGGGACCGTCGCGCCGTGCCGACGCCGGATGCGTAGGCTGTTCGTTGGCACGGCGCGAGAGGCGGCTTGCTGCACCGTAGAGAAAGCAGCGCGGGCCGGTGCATCTGCAAGCCGCCGTGTCCCGAGCGCGATGATCCGGACCCCGAGAGGGCCGTAAGCGTGCGGCGAGCGTCGACTACCCCGAGACCTGACCAAACAGGTTCAAGTCAGCATCGCTACGACTTCTGCTCTTCCACTGGCTGCGGCGAAGCTTCCCCGTACATCGCTTCGGCAATCCGGTAAGCACTAGCCTCGAGCTGACCGAGAGCATCGCGAATCGCGATCGCATCCCCCGCACCACCGATCAAATCCCGCAGATAAACAATATCCGTTCGAACCTGATCGATGATCTCTTTACTCACCAACTCAGCACACTCTTCCGCCGCTCGCTCACTCGTATAGAGCAACGCCTCGGCATTATTCCGAAGCTCCGCGAGCTCTTTCCGCTTCGTATCGGACTGTCGGAACTTGTCGGCGTTGTCGATGATCCGCGTGATCTCATCCTGCGTGAGACCACTCGAAGCCACCACCTTCACAGCCTTCTCGCGCCCCGTCCCAACATCCTTCGCCGACACGTGAAGGATCCCCTCCGCATCGATATCGAAGTTCACCTCGATCTTCGGCAACCCACGCGGCGCCGGCGGAATATCCGTCAACTCGAACTTCGACAACGTCTTATTGTCCGCCGCCATCTCACGCTCACCCTGAAGCACGTGAATCGGCACAAACGGCTGATTGTCGACACTCGTCGTGAACGTCTCACTCTTGTGCGTCGGGATCGTCGTGTTCCGCTCGATCAGTTTGTAGAACACCCCGCCACCGGTCTCGACACCGAGCGACAGCGGCGTCACGTCCAACAACAACACTTCCTCGACTTCACCGTCCAGCGCTGCGCCCTGAATCGCTGCGCCGATCGCAACCACCTCATCCGGATTCACGCCCTTGTGCGGCGCCCTCCGAAAGAAATCCTGCACCCGCTTTTGCACGAGCGGCATCCGCGTCATACCGCCGACCAAAATCACCTCGTGGATATCGGTCACCTTCAACTGCGCGTCATCGAGCGCCTGCTGACACGGTGCAAGCGTCCGCTCCACCAAGTCCTCCGTCAGCAACTCGAGCTCGTTGCGCTTGAACGTCGTCACCAAGTGTTTCGGCCCCGTCGCATCCGACGCGATGAACGGCAGGTTGATCTCGGTATCGAGCGACGACGACAACTCGTGACGCGCCCGCTCCGCTTGCTCCTTCAACCGCTGCAACGCGATCCGATCCCCGAGCAAGTCGATCCCGGTCTCCTTGCGAAACTTCGTCGCGAGAAAATCGATCACCGCGTTGTCGAAGTCTTCACCGCCGAGATGTGTGTCACCTGCAACCGCACGCACGTTGAACACGCCCGATGCGATCTCGAGGATCGACACGTCGAACGTGCCACCACCCAAGTCGTAGACGACGATGCGTTCGGTAGTCTTGCTCTTCTTGTCGAAGCCGTACGCGATCGCGGCCGCAGTCGGTTCGTTGATGATGCGCTTCACGTCGAGCCCAGCGATTTGCCCCGCGGCTTTAGTCGCGTTGCGCTGCGCGTCATCGAAATACGCCGGCACCGTGATCACTGCTTCGCTGATCGTCGTCCCGAGATAACTCTCCGCGATCGAGCGCATCGTCTCGAGCACCATCGCGCTGATCTCGGGCGGACTGAACACCGACTCACGCACGTCGACCGCCGCATCGCCATTCGGCGAAGCGACCAATCGATACGGCACGTGTTCAGTCACGCGCTGCGCGACATCGGAATCCAGCTTCTGGCCCATGAGCCGCTTGATTCCGTAGATCGTGTTCTCTGCGTTCGTAACCGCTTGGCGTTTTGCGACTTGTCCGACGCGCCGCTCGCCCGACTCCGTAAAACCGACAACGGAGGGCGTTGTACGCGCGCCCTCCGTGTTGGGAATGACCACTGGCTCACCGTTCTCGATGATCGCCACGCAACTGTTCGTCGTGCCGAGGTCAATCCCTATGATTTTGCTCATGCGTTAGCCCCGCCTCCCTTCGCTTCGCCGTTCGCACCGGAGTTGACGTCAGTCGCGGGCTTCGTCGGTTTGCGTGCAACGACGACCATCGCTGCGCGCAAGAGTCGCGGACCAAACATGTACCCGGGCACGACCTCAGCGAGGATCGTACCAGGCGCGTGCGCGTCGGTCTCCTGTTGCTGAATGGCTTCGTGCACCGCCGGATCGAAACGTTCGCCCAACGCTTTGATCCGTTGCAAGCCCATGCGCTCGGCTGTGTCTTCGAAGAGCTTCAGCACCATCTTCACACCTTCGATTACCGATGAGATGGCCTGCGCATTTTCCGCCGCTGCGACCGCGCGCTCGAGGTTGTCGAAGACGGGTAGGACCTCTTTGATCGCCTCGTCCTTGCCACGGGCTTTGGCATCCTCCATCTCGCGACGGGCGCGCTTGCGGAAGTTGTCGAAATCCGCCGCCGTCCGCAGCAGCTGGTCTTTCAGCTGGTCGCGTTCGTTTGCGGCCGAATCGACGACAGCCGCAACCACAGGGCCCACGGGACCATTTCCGCTCGGATCGCCGGCGGGTTCCCCAGGCTCTCCGGCAGCCGCCGGCGCTTCAGATTTGTTCTTCTCTTCCCCGGGGGCGGGGGGAGTTTTGGATGTGTCGTTGTTGCTATTCACGATGCAGCAGTTCGGTTCGGGGCCACGGAGGCACGTCTAGTAGCTGTAGGTCCGGCAGGATAAACCGCGATGGGCTCGTGGAACAATTCACTTGGTTCCGCCCGCATCATCGCACGTAGTGTGCCCGCACCGGAGCGAGGGGGGTTGAGTGTGTGCTCCCGGAGCGCTAAAGGAGCGCGCCCGCAATGCCCGCCGACGTTTCCATCCCATATTGGGCCGCTGCGCTGTATGGCCTCTTGGGAGCGGCCGGGATCATCGCCGGAGGCTTTTTCGTCGGCCGCGACACGCTCGCTCGAAGGAGCGCAAAAGGCGTTTGGCCGGGCGTCGGCGCGGGCTTTTTGATCGCGCTCGGCGTGCTCGGAGCATTGCCCGATGCATGCGAGCGCGTGGGGTCGATCTGGATCGGCGGCGGGCTCGCACTCGCGGCGTTTTTGACCGTGCTGTTCGCGCATGGTGCAGGTCATCGCGAAGCTGATCACGCTGCGGACGGTGCGCCGGGAGCGGGTCATTCGCACGGACACTCCCGCGAGAACGAGGATCGCGCGCACGACACCGCACGTGCGGCCGACAGTCGCGAGCACTCGCACGCTCACGCCAGCAGCCACCCGAATCACGCTCACGCGCACGCCCGCGCGAGCACGGACACGAGCCACGGCCACACAGGCGCACATGCGGGCCTGTCCCTCCACGACGCGCGCCTCGCGGTTTCAGGCCTCGCGCTTCACGCACTGCTCGATGGTGTTGCAGTCAGCGCGGCGCTCGCGAGCTTGCAAGAGCTCGGGCTCGTGGTCGCGTTCTTCGTCGTGCTGCACAAGATTCCCGAAGGCGCGGCCGCCGCAGCGCTCACTTACGCGAGCGGCGGCGAAGCCAAGCGGGCACGCAGCGGTGTGCTGCTCGTAGCTGCGGCGTCGTTCCTCGGAGGCCTGACCATCTTTGCAGTGCGGACGGTGCTCGGGTATGCGCTCGGCGTCGCGGCAGGGGTCACGGCCGGAGTCGGCGTCGGTATCGCGACCCATCTGCTGCGGCATGATCGGAAGAGCGGTGCGATCGGGCTCGCGCTCGGAGCTGGGTTGTTCGCGCTGGGGGAGTTGCTGCTGCATGAGCATTAGTGCGCGGCTCCGATGTTCAGTGCCTGTGCCGTGAACGCGTGCGCTTCGACTCCATGCCGGCTTCTTCGGACGTTGAAGTCGCACGGGGGTGGGGCAGCTGGCGCCCATGCATCCGGATAGGCCCCACGGAGGAAGCAGGAGCTGCGTCCGCAGAGTTGCGGGCTGCGCAACGCGGCTCGCTACTTTGTACGAAATTCGCCCCCCAAGCGCCCCTCGATGCAGAGTCCAGTCATGCGTGAGAAGAGCTCCGCGGCATGGTTCGTATCGTTCGGCCTTCTGGTGTTCACGATGGTCGCGGTGCCGCTCTTGATGTTCGATGAAAAGAGTTTCCCGCGTTACCAATCACTCAAGGCGGAGCTCGAGCGCTCGGACAACAACGCGAAGCAACTGACGCGCGAAGTCGAGGCGCTGCGGAAGCAGGTCAGCCGCTTGCGCGACGATCCCCAAGCAGTCGAACGGATCGCGCGAGACGAGCTCGGAATGATTCGATCGGACGAGCTAATCTTTCAGTTCCCACAGTAACTTACGCGTGGAATCTCGCTTCGAGCTTCGCCCGATTTTTTGACCGCCAAAGGGGTCTTCCCGTATTGCCTATCGGTGACGCGCGTGGCGCGCAACCGATCATGACGTCGCTTTTGCAGGCAGCGTTCCGCGTTCGCAAGAGCGCTCGAGCTTCGCTGGCGTACACCGCCGCAGCCGGGCTCGCTCTCCTCGACCTGTTCGGCATCTTTCGTGATCGCGAGCGGCTCGGAACAGAGCACGCCGTGGTCCTCGGCGCCGCACTGTGCGTGCTCGGATCGCAAGCCGCCCTCCACCTCGGTGGGTTCTCGTTCGCCACGTGGATCTTTCCTTCGCGCACGCCGCGCAAGGCGCAACCGTTCGAGCTCGACCACGCGCTCCTGCTCCTCGCATTTGCGCACGCGCTCCTGCAGCTCTGTGGTGGCGTCACGTCCGTCGGATACCCGGCCCTGTACCTCCTAGCCGCGTTCATCGGCTCGTTCGCAGAACGGCACGTCGCGCGCTCGTACGTCTTGGCGGCGATCGGTTTCGAGGCGCCGCTCTACTTTTTGACGGAGTCGCAGACCGACGTCTGGGCATTCGTGCTGCACGCCGTGTTTCTCGCGCTGTTCGGCTGCATGAACCTGATCTTCACGCAGACCGAGCTCACCCGCGCTCGCCTGCGCGGCCAGCAAGAGCGCGTACAGGAAAAGCGCCGCGTCCAAGAAGACGCGCGGCTCCTGCGACTCGCGAAGACCCAGCATCCCGAGGCCAATCAGGCCGCGAGCGACCAAAAGATCTTTCACGCCAGCGTCGAGGAAGCGCGGCACGCCCTGCACTGGAGCCTCGACCTGCTCAAGCGCACGCAGCAGCTGCACAGCGCCGTGCTCTTCCTGTTCGACGAGTCGAATGGTCAGCTGAACATCGCGCTCGCGGTGACCGACCACCCCGAGCTGCGCCCCGGGCCATTTTCGCCCGGCGAAGGCGCGATCGGCGCCTGTTACCAGCGCGGCCTCGCGATGAACCTCGAGCACTTGCGGCCGGGCTACTCGGGCCTTTGTTACTACGCCGAGCCCGCGCCGGTGCGCTCGTTCGTGGCCGTGCCGATCAAGTCGAACGGGACGACCCTCGGAGTGCTGTGTGCCGATCGCGTCGAGGACCGGCCGTTTGTTCCAGCAGAAGAGCAAGCGCTCGCGGACTCGGGCGCGCACCTGCTTCGGGTGCTCGAGAACGAGCGCGTGTTCGTCCGGCTCGAGCGCAGTCAGCGCGAGCATCACGTGCTGTATCACGCGTCGGCGGCGCTCGGTGCAGCCGTCAACGAACAAGCCGTGCTCGATGCCGCGCTCGGCGCCGCGGCCCAGATCGTCGGCTACGACTTTGCGGCGGTCAGCCAGTACGACGGCCAGACGCGGCAACACTCGATCAAGCGCGCGATCGGCGAAGGCGCGGCCGAGCTCTCGCACTTCTCGTTTCGCGACAACACGTCGCTCACCGCGATGGCCGTGCACAATCGCCACTACTTGCCGTATCGCGGCGACTTCGATGCGCAGAGCCAGGTCGTCTACACGCGCAATCGCAACTTGTCCGGGATGCAGTCGTTGTTGATTCTGCCGCTCGTCGTTCGCGAAGCTGCGATCGGCACGCTCGCACTCGCAGCGCGCCGTCGCGACGCGTTCGGAGCGGAGGTGCGGCCCGCGCTGCAGCTGCTCGCGAACCAGCTCGCAGTGGCGCTCAGCAACGCGGCATCGGTAGCGCGGCTCGAGGAACTCGCGACGACCGATGGTCTGACCGGCTGCTTCAACAAGCGCTACTTCAACGACGAGCTCAAGCAGCGCTTGCAAGCAGCGCAACGCTTCGGTCGCAAGCTCTCGTTGATCATCGTCGACCTCGATCACTTCAAGACCGTGAACGACACCTACGGCCATCACACCGGTGACGTCGTGATCCAGGAGCTCGGCCAAGTCTTGCGCCGGTTGAAGCGTGAGACCGACGTCGTCGCGCGATTCGGTGGCGAGGAGTTCTGCCTGCTCTGCGAAGAAACGACCGCCGAGGGCGCGTTTCAGCTCGCGGAGCGCGTGCGGCACGAGCTCGAGCACACCGCGTTCGAGACGGAACAGGGCAACTTGCGCGTGACGGCCTCGCTCGGCATCGCGACCTACCCCGAGCACGGCAAGGACAAGCAGGCTTTATTTGCTGCGGCTGACCGAGCGCTCTACGCGGCCAAGAACAACGGCCGAAACCAGGTTGCGGCGCCGCTGATGGTCGCAGGTCGCGCCAGCGCGTAGGCCTGGGTGTCCAAAGCTACGGAATGATTCGGGTTTGCTGTTGAGGCCCGATTCGTATAATATTGCGTTATTACTGGACTCTTGGCTTGTCTGCCGACTTCGTCAGGAGCTGTAGCCCTGTCTAATAACGCACCGCCAAACGATAAGAACAACCCGCCGCCCGAGGGTCTCCACTGGGGGGACGGTGAGCTCAGAGCTCCCAAACGATCGCGCGCGTCCACGCCGGACATCAAGGGCGTGTTCACGGACTCGGTGATCGCGCGATTGCCCGAGGTTCAGGTCGAGGAAGATGCGGTTGCGTCGCTCTTCTCGAATGATGCGCGGCCGGTGCCGAGCATGGGTCCGCCGCCGCAACCTGGGCGGGCGGCGTTTTGGCATGAGCCCGGCAACACGCTGCAGGAGCATTCGTCGGCCGGGGCCGCGGGGTCGAAGGGCAAGCAGCCGACAGCGGCAGCGCAAGCGGCGCTCGCCGGGGCAGCGGGGGGTGCGCCTAGTTTTGGAGCGCCGCGCACGGCTGCGACAGGATCCAGTTCGAGTGGTGCGTGGCCGGAGCCGAAGAAGCGCTCGGTGACGATGCTCGGTGCGGCGCCGCCTGCGCCGGAAGCGCCGTGGGCGAAAGATCCACAGCGGAAGTTGCCGATGGGTGCGCTGGGCGGGCCGGCGGTCGGTCCGGATGGGATTGCAATTCCCGTGCAGCGGACGGCGGTACGCCGCACCTCGCTGCCGGCGGGTGCGCTGCGTGAAGGTCGGAAGCAGCGGGCTGCGGAGCCAGTCGTTAATTCTGAAGCTGCGGCGGCGGAAGCTGCAGCGCAGCAAACCAGAACGCTCGAGCTCGATACGAATGCGCCGAGTGGTTTGGACTTGGACATTCCAGCCGCGAACATGAACTCGATGCGACCGCAGTCGGGATCTCCGCGGGGTCGCGCCTCGATCTCGGCAGTCGTGGACAAGAACTCGCTGCGGCCGCAGTCGGGTCCGGTGGGTGAAGATGCCGCGGGCGCCGCGTGGCTGCGCGCGAATGCTGCAGGTGGGCCGAGCTCGTTGCGCGCGAATGCTGCGGGTGGGCCGCCCTCGTTGCGGACGAACGGTGCGGCGCAAGCCGCCGAGAGTGCAGGTGGGCCGCCGCCGTTGCGGACGAGTGGTGCAGCGACACAAGCCGCTGCTGGCGGGCCTAGCTCGTTGCGCGCAAACGGTGCGGGAACGTCGAGTTCGATGCGGCCGGGTGCGGCTGCGGAGGCGTCGTCGTTTCCGCCGGAGACAGGTGAGTCGCCGAGTCAGCGTCCGCGTTCCGGCAAGGAGCGTAGGGCTGAGGCGCGGCGGGCAGCTCGCCGGAAGGCGGCGAAACATCTGCCGCCGCCGCCGACCACGTCTGCCAAGCACGTGTGGGATCCGGCGAGGATCACGTTGGTCGCATTTGCGGGTGTGTTGTTGGTCGGTGCGTTGAGTTTGGGGCTCGCGGAGGCTGGGATTTGGAACCTGCCGCCGAGAGCTGCAGCGATGTTGGGCATCGGGAACGCGCAGGCGTCGTTGTCGAATGCGGAGCGGGGTCGTCAGCCGCATCTCGTGATGCCGGCGGATTCGAAGTCAGCAGCGGCGGAGCAGGCCGCGGCAGCGAAGGCGGCGGCAGCCGCAGCGAACCCGCAGCCGCTCGCAGCGGAGGCGCAGCCGTCGGCTGCAGTCGAGGCGCAGCCGACAGCGGCGGATCCAGCGCCACCAGCAACGGCCGAAGAGGCAGTGCCAAGCGCAGCCGAGCAGCCAGCTGCTGATCGGGCGGTGCCGGCAGCTGCGCCGCCCGGGGCTGCTGTCTCAGCGATGAATACGCCTGCATCAAATGGCGCTTCGCCCGCTGCGCTCAGCGCGAATGGAGCAACGCCCGTGGCTGCTTCAGCGCTGACCGCGCCTGCACCGAGCGGAACGACCGTGCCGCCCGCGCCAGCGCCAAACGGAGCGACCACGGCGGCGCTCAGCAACACTTCAGCAACGCCTGCAGCTGCGCCAGCGATGAATACGCCTGCACCAAACGGTGCGACCGCGGCGGCTGCGCCCGGTCCGGGCACTGCGGCAGCGATGAACGCGCCCGCAGCAAACGGTGCGACCGCGGCGGCCGCGCCCACCACGACGTCGGCAACGCCCGCGGCCGCTTCAGCGACGAACGCGCCTACACCAAACGGTGCGACCACGGTGGCGCTCGGCAAGCCTTCAGCAACGCCTGCAGCTGCGCCAGTGATGAACGCGCCCGCGGTCGCGGCATCCGCGACTACTGCGCTCGGGGCGGGAGCAGCGATCGCCACAGTCGCAGCAAACTCGCCGGCAGCAACGCCCGCGGCTGCGAAAGCCAGCTCACCTGCAAGCGCGCCGACAGCCCGCGCACTCGGCGCCGCTTCAACCGCGCCCTCACTCGCGACGCGCGCGATCAAATTGAACCCGCCTCCCGGAGCCGTCGCGCCTTACTCGAGCGCTCCGAGGTCGTGGAGCATGCTGCCAGGCGACGAGACGCCTGCGCCGCTGGCTCCTCCGGAAACTTCGGCTTTCCCCTCACCGGCGCGCGCAGCGCAACCCGCAGCCGCAGTGCCAGCAGCGACAGCGACTGCCGCCGCGATGCAGCCCAAGAGCGCAGCCGCTCATCCAGCTTCGAGCGCGACTGCACCAGCGTTTGCGCCTTCTGCCGCGCCGCAGCCATCAGCCGCAGCTCCGGGCGGGGCGATCAAGCCGACTGGAACCGCTGTGGGGGCCGACGAGGTCGATGACGAAGCGAACCCGACACAACAAGGCGATCGGGCCGTCGCGCAGAAGATGGTCGCGATCGCGCGTCAGAAGCTCAAGTCGCGCGACGCCAAGGGCGCAGCTGACATGATGTTGCGTCAGGTGACGACGGACCCAGAAGACCACCACGCGATGGAGGTCTTGGTGCGCGCTTGGATCGCGATGGGTCGCGGCGACGATGCTGTCGGTTACGCCGAGCTGATCGTGAAGAAGCGTCCACGCCGCGCCGGGTATCGTGTGTTGGAAGGTGATGCACGGCTGTCGGCAGGAGATGCCGCCGGAGCGCAGGTCGCATGGCGAGTTGCGCTGCAACTCGAGCCAGACAACATCGAAGCAAAACGCCGCCTCGGAATGCAGTAGCCGCGAACAGCCGCCGCATCGATGAAGGTGTGGGTACGTATACGTCGCAGGCTCGTTGCCGCCTTCAGCTGCGAGCCGGTTGACCTGCCGAGTCGCGCACGCCCACCATTCGCGTATGCGCACGTGGGCCCTGTTGCTGGTGTTCGGAATGAGCGGCTGCTTCATGGCGAACACCTCGCCGGCCAAGAAGATCAGCGACAGCGTTCAAGACCTCAATGAAAACACTCGCTGGGGTCGCATCGGTGACGCTGCGCTGTTGGTCGAACCCGGGTACCGCGACGCGTTCGTCGCCGCGCACCAAGGCTGGGGCAGCGACATCCAACTCGCGGATACCGAAATCGTCCACGTGCAAATCGCATCCGACGCGGAGCACGCAAACGCGATCGTCACGTACAGCTGGTACGCGATGGACACGATGACGCTGCACGAAACGACGATCCGCCAGCGTTGGGCGGCGCACTCAGGGGGCTACGCGCTCACGTCAGAGGCTGTGATCAAAGGCGACCCACGCCTGTTGAACGCGACCGCGGCGAACGGGGCCAATCGAGCCGCCGCCGAGATCTACAGCGCCGACTGAACGGTTCAAGCCTTGGGTGCGAGCAGTGCGACACCCACGAGCACCTTGAATCGATCGGCCCCGCCGTTGTCGATCAGGTTGTACTGCGGGCCGACGGAGAATCGAATTGGTTGCCCGAAGACCGGGCAGACGACGCCGAGTTGAGCGCCGATTGGAATGTTCGACCAGCGCCCTGTCGACCAGTCGACCGTGTACTGAAGGTCGCCGGCAGATACCGACCAGCCCCCGCCGAGTTGATAGGCGAGGATCGGTTGCAGTTGGGTCAGCTGGACGTCGGGGCTAAAGAGTGACTGCGTGAACAGTCCAGCCGTGAGTGAAGGCGAGGCTGGAACGATGATGCCGACTGCGGGACCGAGCGCAAACTTCGACGGGTTCGAGCTCTCGCGCGACGAGAAGTTGAACACCGGGCCGAGTGCCAAGCGCACTCCTGAAATAGGAATCACCGCGATGTCGAACAGCGCGACGTCACCCATCCCTTCCGGTCCCGGCCCGCCGAGCTGATACGGAAGGATGACGCGCGCAATGTTTGGAAGGCTCCACAACTTGAACGGCACCACGGGTTGGATCTTGAAGACCGTGCGGCGATCGTCCTCGCCCCAAATCGAGAGCGTGAAGTCGGTGATCAAGTTGATCGTCAGCAGCGGTGCCGTCGGGTCGGTCGCCTGTTGACTGAGCGAGTTCGAGTCGTGACCGCCAGTGGGTTGCTCAGCACCCTTGGTTTGAGCGCTTTCAGGGGTGCTTTGGGCGTGCGCGGTCTCGAC
>DASRXR010000431.1:0-2398 GCA_035687405.1 Polyangiales bacterium | reverse complement strand
AAACGCCGGGTCGTACTTCTCGCCGACGTGCGTGATCACGAACTCTTCAGTCGGCTCGTAGTTGATGCCGCTCACGTCGCGACCGTCGTGCAGCGCTTCGTACTGCTCACGCGTCAGGTCGATGTAGTCCTCGACTGCACGTGCGAGCTGAATCTGCTTCGCACACTGCTCCCAGCCCGGAACTGCCTTGATCGGCAGTGATTCCGCCGCATCGCCGCTGCCATAGCCGACCGCGACCATCGGACGACCCGTGAGATCGAGACCGCGCTTTGCCGCTTCCTCGAACCCCGCCGCGAGCCACGAAGGCAACGCCGCCGAATACAAGTTGCCGAAGTCCTGCACGAGCGACGACCCGAGGCTCATCTTCTGATTGAGCAGCTGGCGGAAGCCCGGCTTCTTACGCAGGATGGCGGCGATCGCGCTCGTCGCCTTATACGGGTCGGCCACGGCTTCGCCGTGCTCGCGAACTTGTGCGTACAAATCCGGCGTCGACAGCGCTTCTTGAACGACGTCTTCCACCGAGACGCCCGCCTCTTTGCAGAGCGCCTGCAGCTCGTCCTGGTGGTGGTCGCCGCGCGCGAGGCCACGCACATACAGGAACGACATCGCTTGAACCGGCATCATCTGGTACGGCCGGTGGAAGAACAGCGAGTGCACGCTGTTGTAATACTTCCCAGCGGACACGTTCAGCTTGCGGAGCATGTCTTCGACCGCGTGGACGGTCTCGTCGAGATACGAGAACGTCGAATACTTGCCGCTGAACACCGGGAAGTCGCTCATGCGCTGAGTGTTCGGCGCATACACCTTCGTGAAGTGCCGCGAGAACGGCTTGCGGAAGTCCGGACCGCGATAGTCCGACGCCGAGCCGCCGTGGACCAGGTCGACTTCGAACAGCTTCGCGTGCTTCGTGATCAGCATCGCGACCGCGCCGGCACCCTGGGTCTGCTCACCGGTGCTGCCGCGCTCGTACTCGGCGACGTCGCCAGAGACCACGATCGCGACCTTGTCGCCCGCGTCACACGACACGTAACGAAGCGCAGCCTTCATGGCGTAGATGCCGCCGAGGCACGCGTGTTTGAACTCCGGCACTTCCAGGTGACGCGACAGGCGGGGCTTGCCGTATCGGTCGAGCGCTCGGTCGACCATGCCGCGCACGATCACGGCACCGGCAGCGTTGTCGGTGCTGGACTCGGTCCCGAGACCGAGGAAGCCCACGTTGCGGGGATCGATGTCGTACTGGCGGATCAACCGCAGCACGGCGTTCGCCGCCATCGTGTAGACGTTCTCGTGACGCGCAGGCACGCGGAAGCTGGAGCCCACGACGGTCTGGATCTTGTCCCAGGAGTTGCCAGTCCAGCCGCACCAGTCCTTTAGCTGCACCCGCAGCCGCGGCACGTAGAGGCTCATCCCGCTGACACCCGGCTTCGTCGCTTCGCTCATCGCAGCACCTTCTGTCGGTTCGATACCCAAAAGAATCCTGTAATCTATGGAGTCTATGTACTCAAACTGCGCAGGTCCTAGCGCGGCGCAATATCGTAGCCCCAGAAAGGGCTAGGCAGTAGTGTCCTACACAACCAACTGCTGCTTTGATGCAGGTCGGCAGGCCACCCGTTGCGATCGACGGTACGTAAAGTGATCAGCTGCGCACACGCAGGCGCCTGATCAAGCTGCTCGTATCCCATCTTTGGCCGCCTAGAGCCACGATGTCGGCGTAGAACTGGTCGACGAGGGCGGTAACCGGCAGCGCGGCTCCGTTGCGGCGAGCTTCGTCGAACGCGAGCGCGAGGTCCTTGCGCATCCACTCGACGGCGAATCCAAAGTCGAATGAATCCGCGATCATGGCGGCGTGACGGTGATCCATTTGCCACGACTGGGCGGCGCCCTGCGAGATGGCGTCGACCGTGGCGACGGGGTCCAAACCCGCGAGCTCGGCAAAGTTCAGTGCTTCGGCGAGCCCTTGGATCAAACCAGCGATAGCAATCTGGTTCACCATCTTCGCCAGCTGTCCACTTCCAGCGGGACCGAGCAGCCGAGCCTGGCGGCTGTACTTGCGAAACAGGGGCAGCACTTGCTCGAAGTCGGCGTCCCGGCCGCCCGCCATGATCGTCAGGGTCCCCTGCTCGGCGCCCGTTTGCCCGCCGCTGACGGGCGCATCGACCGCGCCACAGCCTCGTTCGATGGCGGCGAGGGAGAGCTCGCGCGCGAGGTCTGCGGAGCTGGTGCCGTGGTCCACGAGCACGCCCCCAGCAGCGAGTGTCTCGAACGCGCCACCGGGTCCGAGGATCACGTCGCGCACATGATCATCCTTGCCAACACACACGAAGACGATCTTCGCTCCGGCGGCCGCCTCGGCCGGCGTGCTCGCAACCTTGCCCCCGTGAAGCGCGACGAACTCCTC
>DASRXR010000430.1:0-4326 GCA_035687405.1 Polyangiales bacterium | reverse complement strand
CTGCTGGAACCGGCCGCGGTGCTCCCACGGCACGATCGAGCCCCCGATCGTCAGGCCAGTCACGGACGGCAAGCTCGTATCCGCAAAGAAGTGGCCCTCGCCTTGCGGCTCGAATGCTTCGCTCGCGCCACTCGCCCACTCGAACGCGTGATCGAACCCGAGATACGGCTCGATGAATCGGTAGCGATAGGACCAGCGCGTTCCGAGCAGAAGGCGCGTCGTTCCGCGGCTCTTGCCCGGATCACACTTCGATTCCGACTCGGCGAGACACGCCCGCATCGGCGAGCCGACGCTGAAGCGACCCTCGGCGATCACGACCCAAGTCGGCAGCCCGGGCTCGCGATACTGATTCGTGATCCCCCACGCGAGGCCTACGTCGACCGCCGGCACCCCCGAGCGCGTGCGGCCCGCGATCATGGGCGAGGGATTGAACACCGGGCTCGGATCGCTTTGGGGCGGCGGATCGTTCAACGTGGTCTCGATCGTGCGGGCGCGATGCTGGCAGGCCGGCGAGTCACAACGCGCATCCGCAGGCAGCTGCAACTCGCGCGTGTCGCTGAACACGAGCGGCAACGCGCCGTACAACATCAAGTCTTTGTAGAGGCCGATGTCGGCGCCGATCACCAGCTGACTGCGCACCGCTTGATAGTCGGCGACGTGCACCCGGTCGACGGCAAACGCGCCGGCCGGGTTGCGCTCGCGCGAGATCGACGAGTTTTCCTGGTACCGGCCAAAGCTGAGCCGCACGTTGAAGTCGATCGGATCGTCCGGCCCATCGAACGCGTCGATCACGTCCGTGTACTCGGTCGGTTCGAGAAACAGGTACGGGGGTTTGTCTTGAGCCGCCGTGCGCGACAAACCGGCCGAACCGCCCGCAATGAAACCGGCCACCGCGAGGCTGCAGATCACGAGACGGAGCGGTGATTGACCGACGCGACCCAGCATGGCGCACGCGAGACGGCGTGCATAACACGGTTTGATGCCGACTGCCTCGTTTAGCCACGTGGTCACGCGGCCACGTGGGCGCGGGACGCTACGTACCGGATGGCAGCGCAGGCATCACCCTCGAGGCGTAACGGGCCTCGAAGCTCGCGAGGTCGCTGTTCGCATCGCCGAGCTGCCCGAGCGCACGCTCGCAAGCGAGCTCGTATCCGAGTCGCACGCGCTCCCGAATCGCGAGCTTTTCTCGTGCCAGCGCGACGAGCTCAGTCTGGCGCGCGGATACGCCGGCAGCGTCCCCGTTCGCCTTGGCGGTGCGCTGTGCCTCGAGGATCGTTCGCCCGCGCGTCTCCGCGTCGCTCCACGTGGCGAGCGCACTCTCGAGGCGAGCAGACGGATCGGGTGCAGCTCCGTGTGCTCCCGGCTTCGTGCTGGTGCGCAGGCCCAGGTGCGCGGCGCGCGCCAGCTCGAGCGTGCGCGGGCCCTTGGCGGAGATCTCCTTGCCCGGGACCGGCCCGCTGAACGCTGATCCGGCGAGCAGCTGCTGATTCCCGATCGGGGCCTGCGCGTCGGCGGGCAGGTGTTCGAGGTCGGCGAGCCCGGCGATCACGGCGACGTACTGCGGGCGCGCCGCAGCCCCGCCGCTCGCGGCTGCAGGCCGCGCCAACCATACCTCGGCGCTGACTGCGATCGAGAGCGCGTACCCCGCCGTCACGACCCGCAGCGCAGGGCGGCCGGCGGCGCTGCCCTGCGGAGGAAGCTGCGCGAACAGCGAGCCCGAGACGAGCACGACCGTCGCAGGTTCGGCGTCCAGCAGCCATCCGCGGCTACCGGCTTCGAGCTGCACTCTCGCGCCATTCACGAGATCGAGACTCAGCTCGGCATCCGCTGGAACGTCGAGGCGCACGCCGAGTGGGGCGCGTTCCACCTGCACCGCGCCGGATTGTTTTGCGATCCGATACTGCGGGCCGCGCGGGACGGCCTTCGCAGCTGGGGGCGGCGGCGGGGTCGCGTCGCGTTTTTCTGCCTCGCGCGCGGGCGGGGGCTCACGTGTGCTCGCCTCCTCGCGCGCGGGCTCACGCGTGCATGCGAGCGCCAAGCTCAAGCTCAAGCTCAAGCTCAAGCCCAGCCAGACTCGCGCTGAGCTCAGACCTCTTCGAGGTCGGCTTCGGATAACATGTCCTCCGAGGTTCGCAGCGAGAGCTGCTCGCGCACCTCGCCCAAGTCGCGCGACGTGGTGCGCAGGCGTTCGGTGAGCACCCCCAAAAACGACCACAGCAACTTGACCGCGACGTCGTGATCCTTGCGCACGATGTCGAAGAAATCGCGCCGCTTCATCACCATCAACTTGCTTGCGCCGTCGCTCGATACGCTCGCGCTGCGCGGCGACTTGTCGACGAGCGCCATCTCACCGAAGTGCTGGCCGGGGCCGAGTGTCGTCAACGTCGAGTCGCCCGAGTGCACCTGCACCTTGCCACTCAAGACGATGAACATCTCGTCGCCTTCTTCCCCCTCGTCGAGAACCTTTTCCTCGCTGCGGTAGCTGCGAACTGCGGTGATGTTCATCACGCGCACGAGCTCTTGATAGGTGAGGTGCCGGAACAGCGGCATCAAGTGCAAGGTTTCGAGCTTGAGGTTGACCTCGCTCGCCAGGCGATCGAGCCCGCGCGTGTCGGGGATCTTCACGATCAGCGCGGTGATGTTGTCTTGCCCGCCGCGCTCGTTCGCGAGATCGACGAGCGCTTCAGACACGACCTCGTCCGGACGCTCGCGAAACGTCTTGAGCAGATCGTTCGGCTGCACGTATTCGGACAAACCATCGGAGCACAGCAAGAACCGATCGCCCGCGAGCACGTCGAAGTCGAGCGTGTCGACCTCCACGCTCTCGTACACGCCGACTGCGCGCGTGACGGCGTTCTTCATGTTCAGCTTGGCGATCTGCTCCGGGTTCAAACGACCGCGTTTGAGCAGCTCGTTGATCAGCGAGTGATCTTCAGTCAGCTGATGCACCGAGTCCGCGCGAACGAGGTAGATCCGCGAATCGCCGACGTGCGCGATGAAGCCGCGCGTGCCGATCACGAGCAGCACGACGAGCGTCGTACCCATGCCGCGCTTGCTCGGATCTTTTTGCGCTTCCGCGAACACCGCCGTGCACGCGTTTTGAACGGATTGCTCCATCACGCGCAGTACGTCCTGGCGCGTCGCGGTGTCGACGCCGCTCTCGAACTTGTCGAGGAGCTCGCGCTCCTTCCAGATCGTGTCACGGCAGGTGTGGACTGCTACGTTGCTGGCGACCTCGCCAGCGGCGTGCCCGCCCATGCCATCTGCCACGATGAACAAGCCGATGTTCTCATCGACGAGAAAGCTGTCTTCGTTTCCGTCCCGAACGCGTCCGACGTCCGTCTTGGGCCAAAAACGAATCGCTTGTTCACGTTGCATCTCGTTCACCTGCTCGCCAGCGCCGCGACGCCCATCGGACTGCAAGTGTCGCTCGTAACCCCCCCACCCGATCCTCACGAGTTGCCAAGAGTAACAGAAAAGCTTTCGCGCCAAGTCGCTGAGCTGTGTCCAGCCCAGCCTCTGCCTGGCTCGACAAAAAATGGTATGCGGATCGGGATGTTTGTGACCGAAGCGCTGCAAGCCGGCTTCGCGCTCGCCGCGACGATCGCCCGCGACTCGGGTGCTAAGGACGCCCACATCGGGCTCGGGCCCGACGTGTCGGATGCGTGGTGTGGGTTGGCCCGCGACCTCGAGCGCCTGTCCAAGGCGGAGCGGCGGGAGCGGATTCGCAAACTGACCCAGGCGCCGCGCCCAACGGCAGCGCCGACCCGTTTGCCTCCAAACGGGCAGCCGCCGCGCCCCGGCTACACGCCCTCACCGATGTTGCTGGCGTTGCTCGCCCGCAGCGCGCGCCGGTCGAGCTCCGGATGACGCTCGCTCGCATCATCCGAGCCGAACGGAGGGGCCCCGCGGTCGTGCAGGCGGAGGTCTACGCTGCGCAGCTGGAAGCGGCGCAGGTGCGCGAGGCGGCGGTTCGCGAGGCCGCGCAGCTCGTGGCTGCAGCCGCTGCCGACATCGAACGAGAGCGGGTGGCGGGTTACGAGCGTGGCCACGCCGAAGGGACTGCCCAGGCCGCGCGGGAGCTGCTCGGGATCGCGACGGCGCGGGACGGCGCGCTGCGCGAGCAAGAGCGGCAGCTGCGCGAGCTTGCGCTGATTCTGGCTGGCAAGCTCACGGCGCACGCGTTCGAACACGAACCGGCGGCCATCCAAGGGCTGATCGAGCCGCTGCTGACTCGCGTGCGCCGCGCGCGCAAGGTCGTGATTCGAGCGGATCCCGGAGCCGCGATGTTCTTGCGGGAACGGCTCGCGCAGCTCGCGGCGGCAG
>DASRXR010000429.1:0-5096 GCA_035687405.1 Polyangiales bacterium | reverse complement strand
CGGCTGCCGCATGCCGGCCAATGATCCGGTTCACCCAATGGGTTAACTACTATGTCGCAACAGGTGCATCGGTCAATCGAGTTTGCGCCAACTGACCACAAAGGGTTGCGGCTCACGCGCAATGTCAGTCTGCCGATTCAGTGTCAGGCATGCATTGCGACTAAAACTCGAATGTAAGGACGCTTGGTGGACGCTCCGTGGACGCGCCGCGCGCGAGGCGCTGAGCCTTGGACGGCTCTGCAGCTGTCAGCGGCGTCACTGGCCGGTGAAGTTTGGCTCGCGCTTCTCGAGGATGGCTGCGACACCTTCCTCGTGGTCCTTCGTGTGATGCATCAAGGCTTGAGCCGCTGCTGACATTTCCATCACCGCTTGATAGCTGGCGCTTTGGCCCTGACGCAGCAACGTCTTCGCGAGGCGGGTTGCACCTGGTGCCTGCTTGGCGATCCGGTTCGCGAGCGCGAGCGACTCTTGCATCAGTTGGTCGGCCGGCACGACGCGGGACACGAGGCCCCACTCGAGCGCCGTCTTCGCGTCGATCACATCAGCCGTGAACAAGAGCTCGCAGGCGCGACTAAAGCCGACGACGCGCGGCAGCAACCAGGCGCCGCCGTCGCCCGGGATCAAACCGAGCTTCAAGAACGTACAGCCGTACTTCGCAGTGTCGGACGATACGCGGATGTCGGCGAGGCACGCGACATCGCAGCCGAGCCCGATGGCCGCGCCGTTGACAGCAGCTATCAGCGGCACCTCGAGATTGAACAACGCGTTGACGAGTCGATGCACGTTGCCCTTGTAGCCGTCGCGAACGCTCGCGGGATCGCCGCCGAACGCGCCCGTGCGGTTCTGCATCGCCTTGACGTTGCCGCCCGCTGAAAACGCTTTTCCGGCACCGGTCAGAATCGCGCAGCGGATCGCGCGGTCGGCGTTCACCTCTGCACATGCAGCGGCGACCTTTTCGCCGTCGCCCGGTTCGCCGAGTGCGTTGAGGGCTTCAGGCCGGCTGAGTGTCAGGGTCGCAATCGCACCAGTTTTTTCGAGTTTGATCATAGTGGGGCGACGGCATAAGCAACTCCGGGAGCGATCGCAAGCCGCCACCAACGCACGGCTGATCGCTTCGGTCCAACGTCGGTTCAGGTCGCCAAATCGAAAATCGCAAAGCCTGCGGCCCCGACCGCGGTGCCGATCAACGCGCCTTTGATCCCGAAGCTCAACTGCGCGTCACCGTCGAATGCGGGATCACCCTTGTGGCTCACGCCGATCAGTGAACCGATCACAGCACCGAGTACGATCCCCACCAGCATTGATATCGGAAACCCGACCCAGGCTCGACGCGCACGCCCTGTCTCGCCATGGACCGCGTGAACAATGCCCGGCACGAGAGCGGCCGTGACGAACCCCGTGATGAACACGAATGCCGTCAACGTGTCGTTCGATGAAGCACTTTCAACGAGCAACGGTAGCCCGAGCCCGAGCGCGGGCGCGCTCAGATATCCGAGCGCCAGCCAACCGCTGTAGCGTTGCCGCGGACGTTTGGCCTCCGCGGCGTACGATGGTGCCCGCTCCGTTTCGGGATCGGGATACTGCCAGCGCCGCACTGGAGGTTGGTCGTTGGAGCTCGGCTGGTTCTGTGAATCCTGCACCACAGGACTGTCGTCAGCGCGCAACACGCGCGGGCCGAAACACACTGCCATCGTCACCACACACAGTCCTAGATGCGCGAGAACGTTTCTCATCGGCCCCAGTCGGAACTAACGCAAGGGCTATTCCAACGAGTCGAGCGCGATCGCGGACACTTCGCTACAGCTAGGGAAAGTCCAACGCTCTCAGTTGCGAGCAACTCGTCGCTTCAGGCACTCGCACCAACGTGAAGCGCGCTCCTAACACTCGCTGGCCGCTCGCGACGCCGTCATCGATCGAAGCGGTCTCGGCCGCCGTGCATGTTTGGCCGTCGGCCTTGAGACACCCGACGACGTGACCTTCGAGCTGAGGCACACCGTTCCTCGGACCTCGGACGTCGCCTCGAATAGTGTCACAGTCGAGGATCGTTCCGTCGAGGCTCGCGAGTGAACGGCTCCCCGCGTAGATGCGGCTCGCAAGCTCACCGTCCGACGGGATGGGCAATCCGCCATACGGCAAGTTGCATCGCGTCGAGCGGCCGTCGGTAGGAATGACCGAGGTGACTCCTGGCTGACCGTCGCCGTCGTGATCACGCCAGGTGATCGCGGGGTCGTTGTACTCGGCGGGCCACGATGCATCCGGCGTGGGGAGTTGCAGCCCGAGTAATGTCGCCTCGATGCCGCTGACATAGGGATCGCCTGCAACCGGCGCTTTCGGAAGCGTGAACGTCGAGACCGCGCGAGGCATGCTCGATGCGTCGTAGGTGCTGTCTGGTATTCGTTGCGTTACCGCTTGGCCCAAGAACGGACTGCACAGATCGGGCGCGGTGTCACCACACGCTTGCGCTTCGGAGCGAATGCCGTTGCCAGTCTGTGTTTGACGGCGCAACGACCATGAATACAGCGTATCGCTGCCGCCTTGGACGACTGTGATGCCCAGGAGTCTCACTGCATCCCACTCGACGTCGATCTCCGTGAGCATGCCGAATGTCCCCGTCAGGTCGCAGGTCTGCGCGGCGCGTTCGCACGTGATGCCATCGCCGCTGAACCCCGCGTTGCACATGCACGTGAAGCCTCCAGTCGTGTTCGTGCAAGTCGCGTTCGAGCTGCAATTGTCCGAGTTGCTGGTGCACTCGTTGACGTCGCTACACGTCACGCCATTGCCGCTATAGCCCGCGTTGCAGGCGCAAGTGAAGCTGAGCGTCGTGTTCGTGCAAGTCGCGTTCGGACTGCAGTTATCGGTTCCTTGTGTGCACTCGTCTACTTCATCGGGCGTGCATGTGACGCCGTCACCAGCATAGCCTCGGTTGCAAGCGCAGCTGAAAGTGCCGGGAGTGTTCGTGCACGTCGCGTTGGCGTTGCAGTTGTCCTGGTTGGTCGCGCATTCGTCGACGTCGCTGCAGGTCGCGCCATCGCCGGTGTAGCCGCTGCGACACGCACAGCTGAAGTTGCCAGGCGTATTCGTGCAGCCGGCGTTTGGACTGCAGTTCGCCGTCCCCGCTTCGCATTCGTCGACGTCACGGCAGGTCACACCGTCGCCGCTGTAACCGGTGCGGCACGTGCAGCTGAAGCTGCCGAGCAAGTTCGTGCAGCTGGCGGTCGAGGCGCAGTTGGCACTGCCGTCGGTACATTCATTGACGTCGGCGCAGTCGAAGCCGTCGCCGCGGTAGCCCGCTTTGCAGGTGCAAGCGAACGCGCCGGCTGTGTTGGTGCACGTCGCGTTTCCGTTGCAGCTCGCGAGACCGCTCGCGCATTCGTCGCGATCGGTGCAAGTCACGCCGTCACCTTCGTAACCGTCGCGACACAGACAAGCGAAGCCACCTTCGCCGTTGAAGCAGTCAGCGTCGGCTGCGCAGTCGTCTGCGCCCAAGAGACACTCGTCGAGATCCGCGCAGGTTACGCCGTCCCCATTGAAACCCGCGTTGCACGCACACGCGAAACTTCCCGGGGAGTTCGTGCAGACTGCGTTGACGTTGCAGTTGTCAGCTTGGGTTGCGCACTCATCGCGGTCGGTACAGGTGGTGCCATCCCCGTCGTAGCCGCTGTGACATGTGCAGCTAAAGCTTCCTGAGGTGTTCAGGCACTCGGCGTCTTGCGCGCAGTTATCACTGCCGCTCGCGCACTCGTCGATATCGGTACAGCTAACGCCATCGCCGGTGAAACCTGGCTTACACGCGCAGCCGAAGCTGCCGTCCGTGTTTGTGCAGACGCCGTCAGCGCTGCAGTTCGCCTTGGTAGTCCCGCACTCGTTCACATCAGCGCAGCTCCGGCCATCGCCACTCCAGCCGGCGTCGCACGCGCAGCTGAAGCTGCCTGCCGTGTTCGTGCAGGTCGCGTGCTCCCCGCAGTCGTCGGTCTTCGAGCCGCACTCGTCGACGTCGGCGCAGTCGTGACCGTCGCCTTTCCAACCTGCAGCGCATGCGCAGGTGAAGCTGCCTGCTGTGTTCGTGCAGGTCGCATGCTCTCCGCAGCCGCCGGCGTTCGAGCCGCACTCGTCGACGTCCGTGCAAGCCGAGGTGCCATCGCCGCTGTAGCCGGGGTCGCACTGACATCCAGAGTCTTTCGCGCCGTTGGCACAGTGCGCGTGCTCGACGCAATCGTCGCAGGACGCCGCGCTGCCGCCATCGACTGCTGCGTCCGCGACGGGGCCGCTGCCCACCGCGGTGGAACCGCCGCTGTCCGCTGCCGCGTCCGCTGCTTCGCCGCCGTCGGCAGCGAGACCTGGGCTCTCGCCGCTATCGGCAGCCAAACCGGGGTTTTCGCCGCTGTCAGCGGCTGCATCGCGAGAACGTTCGACTCCGGAGGTGTTGCCCTCGTTCGAGCCCGAACACGCCGCAACCAGCACCAGCCAAACGCTCCACGACCGCGTCCGCGCTCGCATGAAGCCTCCCGTGGGCACTCTGTTGCGAGCAAGCTACGACGCCTGGAGTGCCGGGCAGACTTCCCAGCTAAGGACGTTTGTCGTTTTGGTTGCGCTGCGCGCGTGGCGATGCGCAGCTCATTTTGAGGTCGATAAACTGTTAGACCAACTGTGTTAGTCGATGCGATTCGGTCGCCGCTCGTAGCGACGTCAGGTCGTCCAAGCTGAGCGCACTACCCACACCGGCAGCCATCGCGTTCGAGCCGCCGCTGTTGGCTGCGGGCATAGTTGTGTAGGATCGTGATCACTCTCTCGATGAGCCCGCGAAACACTTGCTTCATCCATACTGGACGGCTGCTCGAGATCCGAGTTCGCGGTGGATATCGCAGCGTTGGCGACGTCGACGAGATGATCGCGATGATGGCGGCGGAGTTCGCCCGCGCCCCGGAACCCACCCGCATCGTGATCGCGGCTGACTGGCGGCAATGTCGGCTGCTGACTCCGGACGTAGCTCTGCGTGCGACGCAGATGCTCGAAAAGTCGAACCCGCGCGTCGAGCGCAGCGCCATCCTCCATCACCCCGGACAGGCGACGAGCGTCTTGCAAGTCTTGCGACTCTC
>DASRXR010000428.1:0-3463 GCA_035687405.1 Polyangiales bacterium | reverse complement strand
ACACCGCACGCCGCCCTACACGCGCGCTTTTTCGATCGGCAAAGCGCAACGGATGCCGACGCGCGCGAACTCAGACTCGCGTACCCGTCGTCCGAAGCTGCTCGCCGGCGCGCGTGGCCACGAGATCCCAGCACGCGCGCTCGCGTGATGAGATCTCGTGGCGTCCATGAGACTCGTTGCAGCCGTTGTGCACACATTCGGGTGCGTGAATGCCGCACCAACCACCGCCGGAATGCAGCGTCCGATCGCTTCGTCAGAGCATCACTCCTCGAAACCCAGCTCGATTCGCCCAATTCCGTTTTCGATCGTGATTTGGTACAGCGCGAGTGATTCTGTCGCCGGTCCTCGCAGCACCGCACCCGTGCACACGTTGAACTGCGCGCCGTGGAATGGGCACGTCACCGTCGAACCCTCGAGCTTGCCTTCGTGCAGCGGGCCGCCCGTGTGCGTGCATTGCGCTTGCGAGGCACACAGACGCCCGCCCACGTTGAACACGGCCACATCCCCCAACAGTACGGCCGTCCCAGGGGGCACGTCAGCGACACGAAACTCGTTTGGCTCGAGCTCCGCGGCTCCGGCCGCAACGCTGGCTCCATCCTCTACTTCTGAAACACCCATGACCGCGCCGATCGTGCGCGATGACGCGGTATCCATGCGACGCCAGAAAGAACATTTGTTCATCCCAAGCATCGCCGTTGAGTGGCCAGCCGTGACTGAAGACGACCGGCTGACCGTCGCCCCAGTCCTTGTAAAAGATGCTGGCATTGTCTCTGGTCTTGATGGTGCTCATTGTCTGTATTCCTTTGAATGATGTAAGAGTTGCGGGTCACGGTGCGGGCTGGCTCAGCCAGGTTTCGAAACGCGTATGGCCGATTCTCGCGTCATCGCCGGGCACGAGTGTCAGTTCACTCAACTGCGCGCCGAAGTAGCGCGCACTCGGATCCGCGATGACTTCGCGGGCATCCTTACGGGCGCTGAGCCCGCGCCGGATCAGCTCATCCAGACGCAGGCGCTCAGGACCCGCGACTTCGACCGTCCCATTCACCGGCACGCCCACCGCGACGCTGCAGACTGCATTTGCAACATCGTCTGCCGCCATCGGCTGAATCAGCACCGGCGCCAGCCGCACCGTGTCGCCACTCGTGGCTGCGCTTGCGATGCTCTTGACGAACTCGAAGAACTGAGTCGCGTGGACGATCGAGTACGGCATCGCCGACGCCTTGATCATGTTCTCCTGAGCGATCTTGGCCCGAAAGTAGCCGCTCTCGGAGAGCCGTTCGGTGCCGACCACTGACAACGCAACGTGATGTTTCACGCCTGCTGTGAGCTCCGCCGCAAGCAGATTGCGCGTCGACGTCTCGAAGAGCTTCAACACGGCGTCATCCTCGAACGACGGAGAGTTCGACACGTCGATCACGACCGAAGCACCTTGCATCACTTCGAGCAGGCCCTCGCCCGTGAGAGTGTTGACGCCCGAGTCGGGGGACGCGGGCACGGCCTCGTGACCGTGCACGCGCAGCTTTTGGACGACCTTCGACCCGATCAGCCCGGTGCCACCGATAACTACGATTTTCATGATCCACCTTCCTTTGATGCCGGCGCATTCGCAGCGACCGGCCGTTGTTTCGCTAAGACCGGGCACGGAAGCGGTTTGTGACAGCGGCGCTCGGTGTCACTTGCCGACTGCTCCGCCTCAGGACGATCACTACGAAACGATCAGCCAGTTCTACGAGGCGATCGAAGACGGATTGCGCGAGTTATGCGTTCAGTTCGGTGAGGCTCGAGTCTTCTGCCGCGACCCGATCCGACAGGTGACGGGAGCCCTATTCGGCGCGGGCCGCCCGCACCTCGACGCGATCGACAACTCTCGGCCAGCGCTACTGCTGCGGCGACACTCCGCAATCCGGTCCGACCGGTGCCGCGATCTCGATCGATTGGAACGGCGTTCGAAACATGCGGGCCAATCCGCGCTGCGCCGATTCTGCTCCGGGCACTCCGATCCGCATGGCACAAGAAGCGTTCAATCAGGCTTACTGCACGCTCTTGCAGCAGCTCGACCAGACGGTCGACGGAAGCCCGCGGGTGCTCGGGAGTGGGCTGGGCACGATGTTCAAGCTGAAGACTCAAGCCCAAGCGCTGATGCGGATGCCGACCGAAGACGGACTCGAGACGGCAGGACCGACCTTCGAATACGTCGCGCCCGAGCAGCGCGCGACACGACGTATTCGCTGAGGACTGCTGCCTCTCACTGAAAGTGCCGCACGAGGATTCGTTCGGCAATCAGCCAGTCGTCGACGTTGCATCGCTGGCCTTTCGTGAAGTGCAACGGTTCGATTGCACACGCCGCAAAGACCACAGCCGCGATGTTTCTGTGACGGCCCGCGACGAGTGACGCTATCGACGACAACTCGAGTCACAAAACCGTGTGCTCGCCGGTCCTCGGTGTGAAACCATTACGGCAAGACAGCGGATACTTCCGTGCCAAGATCGTCCAAGAGAAGTTGATCAAGAGCGGCTCGATTCCGTACTCGGTCGTGCACGCGACGCAGTTCTTCGAGTTCGTGAACAGCATCGTGGCTATGTCCACGGTAGGCAACGACGTGCGGCTCCCGCCCGTGTTGTTTCAGCCGATCGCTTCGGACGACGTCGCGAGCGAGGTTTGCAAAGTCGCGCTGGGTGCGCCGCTGAATCGTACCTTGGAGATCGCGGGGCCCGATCAGTTCCGGCTCGACGAGTTGATTCGAAAGGTACTTCGTGCGCAAAACGACCCGCGAAACGTCGTGAGCGATCCGACCGCGCTCTACTCGGGCGCGGTCGTCGCGGAAGGTACGCTGGTGCCCGCCGGTGCGAATGTGTCTCTAGGCGTGGTGCACTTCGAGGACTTTCTGCGCAACGCCACAGCGCTTCGGTGAAATCGTCGGTCCTCGACCGTCGACTTCAGCCATTTGCGCATATGTTGCTCGAAGGAGCGATGCATTGAAATTCATTTATGACACCGGGCTACGCCGCAAGTTGTTCCGCAACGTCCGGCTGATCGGCAGCTGGGACTCCTCGGGGCTCTACAGTGACAACTGGACCGAATGCCCGATGGAGGAGACCGTGGGGCCCGACGGCGCCAACGTGTTCGAAGCCGACGTAACGCTCCAGACTTCTGAAGTGGGCAAGGATTTCTCGTGGCGCGTCCTGTTGGACGGGCCGCTTGGACTCGATCGCGATGGCATCGTCACCGAACAGCCCGGCCTGCGACACGACTCGCTGTACGTGAAGTTCAAGCTGACGGACGGCACGACGCCGCAACGCTACTACCTGACGCACGTTCGCCGTCTCGGTGCGCGCAAGATTCGGGATGCAAAGGGTGGCAACTACGGGTTCCGCTTCGCAGTCTGGGCGCCCAATGCGCAAGCAGTCGATGTCGTGTTCGGAGATCGAACACACGGCTACATCGCGGACGATGGAACCGGCA
>DASRXR010000427.1:0-8388 GCA_035687405.1 Polyangiales bacterium | reverse complement strand
CCGCGTCAGCCAAATCGCGCACAACGTGGATAACGTTTGGGTGACGGACAACGGGGCCTGGTTCCTCGAGGGAGGCGTGCTCGTCAAGCGTGATTTCACCGGCCGCGAACGGCGGCGGGTCGGTAAGTCCGTCACTCAGTTTATGTCGTTTGGCGGGGACGGAGATTTCGCCTACGTCGATGAAGGGAAGCTGATCGTCGAGCGCGCAGGCAAGTCGACGCTGATCGCGGACGACGTGTGTCCGAATTCCGCCCGCGGTCTGGATGCGTTCATTCCAGGTGCGATTTCATACTACTCGCCGTGCGAAGAGCGGCGGCTCGTGGTCAAGCCTGCGGTCGGTACGGCGATCTCGTACGAACCGAACGTGGCGTCGTACACCGCGCAGCGCGGTCAGTTGTTCATCGCGTACGACGACGCGGAGACGATGATGACGGCCGTCTTTACTGCCTTCGCTCGCGAACCGAACAAACCGATGAAGTGGATCGAGCTTCCGCATTTCTCGCTGTCGAACGTGACACCGGTGCGCGGCGGGCGATGGTTGATGCAAATCCAGAACGACGACGAGACGTTCACGCTGTATCGCCTCACCGATACGGTTCCGAGCGCGGAACCGGAGACGGTCGTGGCTGGAGCAGACTCGATCGTCCAGGCATCGCGCGCGTTCGCCTGGTTGCTCGATGGTGAGCTGACCTTGCGCGATTCGAATGCCGAAGTGACGCTGCTCCGGGCCGCAGACGTTGCGCGATTCAATTTCGTATTCCCGGGATCGTCGCCTGCAGTCGTGTACGTCCGGCAAGTCGATCCTGGGACTGGGCTTGGCCGCCTGGAGCTGAAGTTCTTGAATGGCGATGCGTTCTCGCTTGCGCGCGAAGTCCGCGAGTATCGCGAAGTCTGGTGGCCCGAGCGCGGGATCGTCTACACGCGCGGCGGCTCGCTCGCCGGAATCAACTTCGCTCGTATCGAAGTCCCGTGCGAGATGACGAGCGATTCGCCTTGGGCGTGCGGGTTCTAGCTGTTATCGGAGCGCTACGGGTCGTCCACCGGAATGCGCAGGTCGCGGTAGATCGGACGGCGCACACGCAACGTCTCGCCGATCTTCGGCATCGAAATGCGCTTCAGCCCGTCGATGGTGGACTCGAGAAACCACAAGTTGGGATCGTCGATCGAGCGATCGAACGTAAAGTTCATTCGCGCGGGATTGCCATCGCGCACCGTCTCGACGATGACGTCGAGGCCGGGCATGCGAACCATCTGGCCTGCGAGCATCGGCGCCGACTCGCCGCGATAGAGCGAGGGCATCGTGCTGTAGTGCACGTCGCTGCTGAGCTGCATGATTCGTAACCTGCGATCGCTCGTGCGAAGCACGTCGCAAGGGATCGCGCCCGGGTTCAAGCGCCGGTACGTCTGCGGGAGTGGATTCCCGTCGCTGAGGCGCGCCCAGGGCAAGTTCGCAGCGGTCATGAAGTCGGCGGTCGAGAGCAAGTACACGCGCGTAGCGTGCGCGGATTCACCAGTCGGTAGCTCTGCGGCGCGGGCCCACAAGCGCTGGCCCTCGCTGCTGAACGCGAAGCCGCGCGCCTGGTCATAGACGCGGTCGATGCTGAGTGGACCGGCGACGACAAATGCGACGACCCAGGCGAGAATCGTTCGAGGTCTGAGGGCACCCGGCCGTGGCAGCGCGTGCACGATCAAGCTGCCGTAGACGCCGCTGACGCCCATGGCTGCGGCGACGATCAGTCGATCCCCCGGCAGCGATCCGGCGGCGGGGGCCAGCGAGAGCAGTGAACCGAGTGCCATCACCTGCAGCGGACGGCGGCTGCGTTCCGGCGCGCGCGCCAGCGCTTCGCGCACGAACAGCCAAAACAGCAGGATCGAGAGATAGCCGAGCGCAGCGTGCCAGACCGGCCACGCCGGGAACTTGCGCCACACCTCGGGCGAGAAGTGATTCTGCTGGAGGAACCAGTTGCGCAGCGGTCCGCTGCCGTTGAACCAGTCCGCCGGGAGGCCCACCGTGAGGTCGGCAAACAGGGCCGGCACTCGCAACAGCGCTTCGCTGCCGAACGCGAGTGGTTCGCGAATTGGACTGAGGTAAAAGCCCGAGCCGACGATGTCGCTGCCGATCCAGCTGTGGACCGCGAGGTAGATGATCGTCGGCACGATGACCGGCAGCGATCGCCGCGCGCGCTCGAGGAGCGGCTCGCTGCGCAGGCACTCGTACGCAAACACGTAGGCGAGGGCGGTGAAGGCGTACTCGCCGGCGAGAAGTGCGAGGCCGCAACACAGCGCAGTTGCAGCCGCCCGGCCGGTTTCGAGACTGCGAGTGAGCGGCGTTTCGAGGCTCGCTTCACGCGCGCTCGCGTGGAGTTCGAGCGTGAGCAAACCGAGCGCGGTCGCCGTCAGTGTGCTCCGGTTCGCGAGCCAGCCGACTGGAACCGTGTGACCCTCCTCGATCGCAAATAGGACAGTTGCGACTGCAGCGGCAGGAAGACTGAGCCAGCGCCGGAACAACCGCGAGGCCACCAGTACCAAACACGCGTACCAGAACAGCGAGTGCGCATGCTGAAACTCTGCGCTGGCATCGAGCACCCGTTGGTCGAGCACCATCAGCGCGCTCGCGAGCGGGCGCCACATGCGCAGCCGCAGGTTCGGCACGGTCCACCACGGCAGGTAGCCGAAGTCCATGAGCCGCGCGACGTCGCGCGGATCGCCCGACGCGAAGCTGAATAGGTCGAGCGGTTCGCGCGGCGCTGCGAACTCGCCTTTGAGCATCGCGCGTTGGGGGAAATCGTCGCCGCGATACCCGGAATCCAGGCTCGGCCAGTGCAGGAATAACCCGAGCCCGATCGCCGAACACACCACTGCCGCGTACAGCGCACTGTCCCGAGTCCGAGCGTTCACGTGCGCGCGAGTATACGGGACGGCCCGGAGTTCGGTATCTTGATCGGGTGAGAACGCCCGGTTCGGAGGTCGAGGCTCAAGCCGCGTTCGAAGCGCACTTCGGTGGACAGGTCAGAGAGGTTCGGCGCCACGGCACCGGGCACATCCACGACTCGTTCGCGCTCACTTGGCAGAGCCACGGTGCGAGTCTCCGTTTGCTCGCGCAGCAGTTCAACACGGATGTGTTCGGCGATCCCGAGCCGGTGATGCGGAACATTCTGCGGGTCACCGACCACGTCCGCATGAAGCTGGAAGCGGCGGGCGCACCCGATCTGGCGAGACGGGTGCTGCAGGTGCAGCCGGCGCCGGATGGTGCGCTGTTCTTTCGCGCGGGCGAACGCGTGTACCGCGCGTTCGTCTACATCGACGGTGCCGAAGCATTCGACCTCGTCGCAAGTGCCGAACAGCCGCTCGCAGCCGGTGCCGCCTTCGGAGGGTTCGTCTCGCTGCTCGAAGATCTGCCCGGTGAGGCGCTGATCGAGACGATCCCTGGTTTTCACGACACGCCGGCCCGGCTCGAGGCGCTGCGAGCCGCTTTCGCGCGCGACCCGGTCGGCCGCGGCTCGGAGCTGCAAGCGGAGCAGGCGCAGCTCGAGGGACACGCCGAGCTCGCGCAGTACTGCGCACGTGCGAGCAGCCGAGGGGAGCTCTCGCAGCAGACCGTGCACAACGACGCGAAACTGTCGAACTTGTTGTTCGACGCGGTGAGCGGCGAGCCGCTGTGCGTCGTCGACCTCGACACGGTCATGCCCGGTTACGCGCTCTACGACTTCGGCGACTTGGTGCGAACTACGGCCTGTCTGCTCGCGGAGGATGCGCGCGATCTCAGCCGGATCGAGATTCGCCTCGATTACGTCGAACAACTCGCGCGCGGCTATCTCGGCGCCCAGAGCCGACTGCTCACCGAGCCGGAGTGCGAGGCGCTCGCGAAAGGCCCTGCGCTGATCTGCCTCGAGCTCGCGCTGAGGTTTCTGACCGATCACTTGCAGGGCGACACGTACTTCGCGATCGCGCGGCCCGGGCAAAACCTGGATCGCGCCCGCGCCCAGCTCGCGCTCGTGGGCGAGCTGGAGCGGCGCAGCGGCGAGCTGCAGACGTGTTTGAAGCGAGTCTGGCGCGAGCGCTGAGCGCGGCGCCTATGCGCCGTGAGCGGCGAGCCAGCTACATTCGCGGGGGCCGGTTGCCGCCGCGGACTGGTGCTGCACCGGTCGTGAAGGCCCACTCCTTCGTCAATGGGCCTCCCGAATACGTGCCTGTCACCTTCACGCGATACTTCGTGTTCGCCTCGAACGGCAGGTTCGCATACATGAAGACTACGTTCGTGAGCGACCGGCGCATGTCTTCCGCGACGATCTCGGCGTTCGCGTCCAGCCAGACGTGTTCGATCGGCGTCGCGTCGCCGTCCTTCGTGAGCACGTGCTCCGTCACTAGAATCTTTTGCGCGTAGACGCTGATCGGTGTCGAGCTCGGCCAACCCGAGCTCGGGGTCGGTGGCATCGGACCCTCGTTCGCACCATTGAACGAGAGCGGCAGACCCGTTTGCCCGTCGTACGGATAGACTACGACTGTATTTGTAGGCGCGGGCGTGCCGCGACCAAAGTCGATCGTGTCGCAACGCGCGGAGCTGCCGTATCCGAGATGTGTCGTCCACGGGTCGAGGATCGGAACGCGGTGCCAGACCGAGTTGACCCAGGTATCGACCGAGCCCTGGGCACTGTTGACGAAGGCCATGACCTCGCCGCCACCGGAGCTCGAGTAACCCGCAGCTTTCATGCGGTCGCCCGGCGTCGCGCCGGTGAAGCTGCCGCAACCCATGACTTCCAAGTGCGGATTTGCGACGCACATGTCGCCCATCGTGTAGGTCCCGTAATACGCGCAGTGCGCAGCAGCTGCCGTGTTGATCTCGGGGATCATCGTTGCGCATCCCGAGCCAGCCGGCACGCGGTAGTTGTTGACCGCAGCGAGCGCAGCGACAGTCTGCGCAGGTGCATCGGCCGGTGCGACAGGACACGTCGCCGGGTTCATCGCGACGGCGCCGCTCCCAGCTGCGGGCACCATTCCGGTGCTCGGCGGCATCGCGGGCGCACCTGCACTCGGCGGAGGAACGAGCGGAGCTGAACCTGCGGCACCGGTTCCCACGGCTGGAGCGGCCGCGCCAGCGGGGC
Source organism: Polyangiales bacterium (assembly GCA_035687405.1). Taxonomy (GTDB): domain Bacteria; phylum Myxococcota_A; class Polyangia; order Polyangiales; family JAFGIB01; genus JADGRF01. The sequence goes on along the minus strand of DASRXR010000427.1, from coordinate 3,286 downwards.
CGACAGGCTCGGATGAACCTGCACTGCCTGCAGCACCGGAAACGCCTGCTGCCGGACTACCGGCGCTCACTGGGTCACCGCCACCACTGCCGCTCCCACGATTGGCGTACGCGCCTTTGTCGCCCGGATCGCCGCACGCGATCAGCACCACGCCCGCGGCCGCCATACTCAAGACCCAGGCGCGTGCTTCGTTCATCGCGTTCCCCTGCTCGAAACCAGCTCGACGCGCGGCGGTTAAGCCATTCACCAGCCCTTCGGGACCGTTCCAGGATTCCCGTCGAGCATGGCGCCGCGTCCACGAGTCAGTGCCCCGGCAAAGTTCGGGCGGGTCAGACGATGCAAGCTTCGCAGCGAACATCGACCGCACTTGACCACGCCGACGATGCAAGCTCCGCAGCGAGCATCAACGACAGGAGCACTCAACCACAAAAGTGCGCGTAGGGTTGTTGGCGGAATGTGGTGAGAGTGTCGGCAACTATGATCGGGCGTGTGATCGCGCCGCTGACCGCACCAAGCCATGGACTGACTAACGCCGCACTTCGATTACCGCGCCACGACGCAGCTCGGCGAGAAACAACTCTTGCTGCCGTGCCATCGCGCGATCGAGAAGCTCTCGGTAAATGGTTTCCTTCGCTTCTTCCAACGGCGGGAACTGCGCGCCACCGCTCTGGCGCTCGCGCAGCTGAAAGATGTGAATGCCCGAAGGACCGCGCACTGGGGTACCGATTTGACCCGGTTCCAAGCCGAGTAGCGCGTTCTCGAGTGCCTCCGGCAAGTCGCCCTGATCGAGCCAGCCGAGATCGCCGCCACCGTGGGTCGCCATCATCGTGTCGAAGTTATCGGCCGTGAGCGCAGCGCGCAGCGAGTTCGCCTTTTTCATCGCTTCGCTCACTTCGGTCGCTGACGCCGTCGGCGGCAACGCCATGAATACGTGCGCGGCGTGGAAGCGTTGGCGCCGGCGCGCTTTGCGCACGCGGTCCTCGTACTCTTCCTTCACCGTGGCGTCGTTCACGTTCACGCGAGTTCGCACGCGCTGGTTCGTGACCTTCAAGCGCAACAGCTGCTTGCGCACGTCCGCGCGGTACTGCTTCTCGGTGAAGCCTTGGCCCTTCACCGCTTCCCAGAACTTCTCCGCGGTCAGGTTGTTCTGCGAGCGGACGTTTTCGATCGCTTGATCGACCTCGCTGCTCGAGACCGCGATGCTCATCTTGCGCGCGGCCTGTTCGATCAGTTGCTCATCGACGAGCTCGCGCAGGAACTGATCGTAGAGCTTGTCGATCCGCTGCTGGCGCTCGGACTCGTTCGCGCCCGACAGCACCTGCTCGAGAAACGGTGCGGCGCGCCGGCGCAGCTCGCTCAAGAAAATTGCGTCGTCGTTCACGACCGCGACCACGCGTTCGATGACTTCCGCCCGCGCGACGGCGGGACGCTCCGCCGCCATCAGCATCGCGCCGGCGAGCAGGACAACTGCAATCGCGCGCTCAGTGCGCGTGCGCATCGGATTTTTTGGTCTTCGCATCGGTCGGTACTGCATCGTCGTCCGCCGCAGCGGCCTTGGCGCCGGGCTGTACTTTAACTTGGGCCAAAAGATCCAGGTTTTCCTTCACGTTGGCCTTCGTCCGCAGGTCGGAGACGAATTTCTCGATCGCCTCCTCGCGTTTTTGCCGCCACAGGCGGTTCTGAATCAGGCGGCGGGCGTCGTCCAGCGTCCGGTTCATCGCATCGCGCTTACCCGTCAGCTTCAGAATGTGAAAGCCGGCCTCACTCTGGACGACCTCGGGGTAGACGTCGCCGACCTTCTCGAGGCTAAACGCGGCCTTACGCACGGCGACGGGCCGCGGCGCTTCGTTGCCCTCGGTGTCGTCTTTCTCCGCCGAGAAGAACTGCAGGTCGCCGTAGCTCTCTTTGGTCGCGGGGTCTTCGTTGTGCTGCTGGGCGAGCTTGCGGAAGAGCTCCATGTCGGCCGGCTTCGCCTTCACTTCCTTGAGCACCTTCTCGGCAGTGGCTTTGTCTTTCAGCTGAATCTGGCTCGCGCGCACTTGAGCGGGTTTTTGAAACTCCGCCTTGTTGTTGTCGTAGTAGGTCTTGATCTCAGCGTCGCCGATGTCCGACAGCTTTACGCCTTGCTTGTCGAACAGCTCCTGCATCATCTGCTGGACCATCATCTGCTTGCGGATGCGAGCGACGTCGTCGGTCTTGTCGAAGCCACGCTTGCTCGCCTCGATCGACAACAGCTCGAACCGAACCATGTTGTCCAAGAACTCGCGGCGGCGCTCCGGGCTGTTGTAGCGCGCGCGCAAGTACGGCGACTGGCCGCCGAGACGCTCTGCGAACTCACCGAGCGTGATCGTCGTGTCGCCGACCTTCACGAGCGTCTGCCCGGATTGCTCGGGCGTGAGGCCGAACTTCTTATCCGGCGGAGTGACCTCACGAACGACCGGCTTCTCTTGCTTCTGCTCTTTGTTGCAGCTCGGAGCGGCGAGGATTGCGCACGCGAGCGCGAGCGAAAAGCCGCGGCTTGTGAATCGACCGACCATTCTGCTGTCGTCTCCTTTCGCGGGAGGCTGCCTCACCCAGGCAACTTCACGCGCGACCCGCAAGTCCGTGCCTTGAACACTCGCAAACACTCGCAACACTAGCCGAGCTCGATCACTTGGACCGATGCGTCAGTACCCTCGCGCGGCGAGCACGCGTGTCACTGCCGCATCCAAAGCCTGCAACTCGAACGGTTTGTCCAAGTGCGCGTCCGCGCCGTAGAGCGGCGACGTCATCTCGTTCAAGCGCTCGCCGATACCGGTCAGCATGATCACGCCGGTGCGGTTCAGCTGCTCGTCCTCGCGAATCGCCTTACAGATTTCCCAGCCACTCTGACCGGGCATCATCACGTCCAACACCACTAGGTCAGGGTTGTTCTCGCGGATCAACTTCATCGCCTCCTCGCCGTCGCTTGCTTCGAGGAGTTTGACGTCGCGCCGACGCAACAAGGTACGGACCATCGTCAAGATCTCGAGGTCGTCGTCCGCTATGAGAACCGTGGGCTTCTTTTGGCTCTTATTCGCCATGGCGCGACCGATCCTCGTCTGCTCTTGGCACGCTGTCAATGCAACATGCGCGCCTGTTATTCGAGTAAACCGAGGTCACGTTGTGCCATCCAACCTTCGGCACCGCCTGGGATTTTTACGCGGACGAAGCTGCCGTCGCTGGCGAGAACGCGCGCGCTCACTCCTTCGTGGGCCAAGGCGCGCTGGCGAGCGTGGCGGTCCGGCCCTTCGCGCAGCTCGGCCCC
>DASRXR010000426.1:0-8864 GCA_035687405.1 Polyangiales bacterium | reverse complement strand
AACGCGTACACGTCCGTGCGGACATCGAGGTCACGCGCGCCCTGCAGCTGCTCGGGAGACATGTACACGGGTGTGCCGAGCACCGCACCGTCCCGGGTGAGAGTCGGATCGGCGCGCTCGTCGTCGAGCACACTCGCGATTCCGAAGTCGAGCACCTTGGCTTCGCGCGCCGCGCCATCTGGACTGGTGCACAGAAAGATGTTGTCGGGCTTGAGATCGCGGTGGATCACGCCGGCGCGGTGTGCCGCGCTCACGCCGCGCATCGCTGGCAGTAGTAACGTCGCGGCCTGCCTCGGTCGCAGTGGACCGCGCCCCAGGCGTGCTCGCAGGGCTTCGCCGTGCAACAGCTCCATCACCAGATACGCGCACGGGCCCTCTTCGCCGACGTCGTAGACATCGACGACGTTGGGATGATCGATCCGTCCAGCGGCTAGCGCTTCACGCAGGAACCGGCGATGTGCGTTTTCATCGGCCGTCGAACGCAACATCCATTTGAGCGCCACCGACTTCCGACTGACCATATGGGTCGCGCGAAACACCGCCCCCATACCCCCGCGACCGAGCCTGTGCTCGATCCGGTACTTGCCGCCGATAACCTGTTGGATGTGCGGCAACGCAGCGGGCAACGTGAAGCGGTCGACGCGCGCAGCTTTTCGGAGCATCGAATCGAAGATGTCGCCGGTTGTCGGTGATGCCTCTTCGTCGGCGTCGTGTGCGCTCCCTCGGCCCATACAGTCTGCCTGCCCTCCAATCGGGTTCCTGGTGGCAGCTGCAGGCTAGCACCCGATTGACACTCGATGCGCACCAAGATCGGGCCTGTTTCACCGCGACGCGCGTTTGCACTATTCACCGCCAACCGTCGTGCTTAGCGAGCCGCGCGGGCCGTGTCTAGTTAGATAAAACGTGTATATGCAACGTGTGCGCCAGCTGGTCAGTGCTTCGTACGCCGCAACAACCCGTTCATGGGCACGTCGGAGTCCAGTAGTCGTCGCGCCGCCTGCGGCCCGACCACCGGCAACATCCGCTCATCTACGAGCCCCACCTGAACTAGCACCGAGGCCTGATCCCAGTACAGACGTTCATGGGCGATCTTGCCGGCTCGAAATTGGATGATGCCAACCACCGCGATCTCGATGCGTTTGCCGGTGGGCTGCACACCCGGCAAAATCCACTCCATGATCATGCTGTGAGTGAACCGAAACACCAGCTCTTCGACGATGCGATCTTGCCCGATCGTACGCGAGACCAACGACGATTCGAGGTCCGGCGGCAGCTGGGCGAGCAGATACTGCGCATAGAACTGGCCGACGGCCGCCTTGCCCACTCCACCGATCACCAGCGGCACATGATTGACCTTGGCGTCTTCTGTCATCGTGTCTAGCGCCGCCTGCACATTGTGCTCGGCAAACTCGGCGGACATGTGCCTGAGCCAAACATCGAGCAAGGCTTGTTGCGCGGCAGTGAAAGGTTCGGCGGTCAGTTCAGTCATGATTTCTCCTTTGATGGCAGTTAGACAGACCGCGGCCTTCTCAGTGAGTACACGCAGCCTCACGGGTTGAGTGAGCCCGCAATGGATGTGACGTTCCTTGCAGCTCGCTGCGTGCGAGTAATTATTCGAACATGCACGAAGACGTGCACGTGAGGACACACGCGGCGGAACGAAGGCTTTCTTGGAACACGTTGGGAGGCAGCAACTTGGACGAACAATGCTCGGTGTAACAAGCGGTCAGCCCACCACCCGACATGCTCGCGCAATTCTCTACCACGCAGGCGGCTTGCTCCCAGCAACCGGCGTGACACGCGCCAGTCGTGGAGGCGTTGCAATCACACAGACAGCTGCGGCAGAGCGCATCGGGCTGCAGAGTGGCGAGCGACTCGTTACACTCTGCGACGCTCATCGACGCAAATACCGGCTCTCGCATGTCTAGAGTACGTGAGGCGCCGGGAGAAATAGCGTAGCCCACGACTTGGCCACTACTGGAGCCTGCTCCCAGCGAAAACCCGCCCGAGACGTACACGCCTTCATCGGAGATGGTGATCCCCGAGCCGATCGGTGCGCCGGTGTCGGCCTTCCAGAGCTCGCCGCCAGTGGCTGCATCGCGCGCATAGAGCACACCGCGAATGGTCGAGTGGAATAAGATGCCGTTCGAGACGGCATAGGACCCGAAGACCGGCGCGTCCAGCGACTGGCTCCAACGCGTAGCTCCGGTCGCAGCGTCCAGTGCGTACAGCGTGGAGGTGTCAGTGGCCGCGTGCATTCCCGAGAGGAAGCCGAACGCCATCCAGCTGTTGGACGCGACGAATACCGCGCCATTGGCGACAGCTGCAGTGGACATCACGCCACCGAGCTGAGCCAGGTTGCTGTGATTCAAGTCAGCTCGCCAGAGCTGATCACCCGTTTGGCGATTGAACACCCGGTAGGTGCCACCCTTGTCGCCCGCGCCTACCGCCTTCACGCCTCCTGCCAGAAACAGGTTGGGTGCCGCGCCAATGTCGTGGTCGAGCCCGTTTACTCCTCCGCCTGCGGCCACGTACACATCATCGGCAGTGTACGTAGCTTTCCAGGCGATGCGTTCGCCCTGATGGTCAGCTTTGTAATGGAGCGCAAGCAGTGAATCGTTGCACGTGCTCGCCGGCGCCTCGTACGTCTGCCCGGTACCGATGTACGCAAGACCCAGCTCGCGGTCGATCGCGGCCGAGGACCAGACCGACACGCCCGAGCCTCCCTTGCAGACTCCTTCGGCGGTACCCGTGACAGGAACAGTCCACAAGACGCCACCTGTTTCTGAATCGATCCCGATCACGCTTCCTTCGAAGTCGTAGTCGGATTTCTTCAAGTTCAGTTCGTAGCTCGCCAGCCCCAGCACGATCACCCCATCGGCGAGTTTGGGCGAAGACTCGATGAAGCCTTGGGGATGCTCGATCAACACAGTCCGAAAGATCTCGCTGCCGTCGAAACGCGAGAGAGCTACGAGCGACCCGTCAGCCGCGGCATAGACTCGGTCTTGCGTCACTAGCGCCGAGCTGCGCACGAATTGCTTGCCGAGCGCTTTCTTCCAGCGCGGCTCACCGGTCGCGCTGTCGACGGCATAAAAAAAGCCGTCCCAGGCGCCGAAGTAGACTCTCGCATCCGCCACCATCGGCGTGCTCGTCGCTCCACCGCCGACCAGCGCACGCCACTTCTCCGCGAGCCTCGGTATGTTTTCCTGGCTGACGAGACCTGTGCCCTCGTCGGCTTGCGTATTGCTCAAGTCGTGACCGTACATCGTCCAGCGTGCCGGCCCCGCGCGCTCTGGCGTTCTGTCTTCGCCTGCTCCTGCGTCATGCGTGGACGGCTTAGCAGCACCCGCATCACTACAGGCTGCTACGAGAAAAGCTGACGCGCACACGATGCGCCGGAAGCGCTCAGAGCGATCCATCGACCAGCTCCTGTGGATTCGAAATGAACATGCTGTGCACGGCATCGTCGGCAACGATCTCACGCAAGCCGTCGGCGCCGCTGTCACGTGTTAGATATCCATATAGATCAACCAGATCGGCCGCCGGGACTAAGACGTCCTCGGAGAACGACAACAGCACCAATCGCGTGCCTTTCGCCCGAGCAAACGCGCCGCCCTCCACGCTTGGTCGCGGCACGGTGATCGTGCTTCCGTCCGCCAGCACAGTTGGACTCTCGAGCAGTTGCAGGATCACGGTCAGCGGCTCGAGGCCGTTGTAGCCGGCTGCAGAGACTTCGTCCGGTGTCGGCGCGTTCGGCGCGAGCCTGCCTGCATGGGTGCCGAACGCCTGGGCGAGCCAGACTTCGTTGCTCAGCGCAAGGTACGGTCCGCGCCCGGGATCCTGCACGACGAAGGCTGACAGGTCGCTCGGTGGTGGCTGGGTCCCTGGGCGTCCGTGCGGCGGAACCGGCGCGAGCAATATCGCGAGGCGCACGCCTCGAGCGGCCAGACTCGAGCCTTGCGTGAGCAGCGTTTGTTGTGCTGCCTGAACCGCCAACCCGCCCATGCTGTGACCCGCGATGACGGAGGCAGGCGTGCCGCGCGCACGTAACGCATCGAGCGCCTGCAACACCACTGCGACGTTGTCTTCGATCGTCAGCTGGCCGAAGTTCACTCCACTCGGGAGGTGTTCTGGAAAGCCGCTGTCTCCGTGGCCCGGTAGGCTGATCGCGATCACGCGTCCGACATATTTTTTGAAGGGCTGCTGTCCAGATACGGCGCGAGCGAGCGGGCCGTACACGCTGCCGGTCTCGGCCAACCCGTGGATGGCGAGCACCGTCTCTCCGAACGGCCGCTGAGGGTTGCTGTAGACGTTGGCGTGAATGGTTACGTTACCGCTACCGCGCAAGTTGGCGTCGAAATCGAAGCTGCTGGTTCGCAGCGCGCTGGCGGTCGCGTCGACCACATCCGCATCCGTGGATGGGCTACCGGCACAAGCCAACACGAGCCCCAACGAGATCACTGAGAATTTGCATGGCCGCATCGACTTGGCTCTCCTGGAAAGAATGGCGAGGCCCGGTAGAGTTCGGCGTTCGACGGCTGTGACGTCCAACGCGAAAGATTTTCAAGAATCTAGGAGCTCGTGTGCCAGCCCGGGTTGCGCGGCCCTGACGGCAGCGACAAGCCGAGCTGGAGTCGGCTCGCCTCCAATTCGAGTTGGAGTCGCGTTCTGAACGCGATCAGCGCGTCGCGGCTTCGATGCACGCGAGCGGATAGACCGAGGCCGCGAATTCGTAGTCGGTGAGGTCGATGTCGGTTCCGCCTAGGATCGGCCGCCCGTCCGTCGTGATCTCGCCCGGCAGCTGGTAACACATGATCGAGCTTGCATCGGCATTCATCGTGCCGAGCAGCGAACGGCTTTCGAGCGCCGTGAGAACTTGATGGCGAACTTCTTCCTGATCCCAGCCTTGGGTGCGCTCGAAGTACGCAAATGCTTTGTTTAGATCGATACGGCTCACGAATTCCTTGCGCATGTGCTCGTGTGGGAAGCCGAGCGTGTGGCCGGTTTCGTGCCGCACGACGCGGAAGAACTCCGACTCGGGCGTGTTCATCGTGAAGCCGTCGAGATTCATGGTCTGTTCGTGCTTCGGTCGGCGCAGGATATCGGTGCCGAGATACGACCAATGGCCATCGTGCGCGCAGGCGATGCGTACTTGCGGATCGGTCTTCGTCTCGACGAACGCGACGTTCGCAGTTTTGTTCCACGCGTTCATATGGGCGAGGATGCGCGCGCGCAGCTCGGCCGGCGGGTTGTCGAGAAAGCCTACGGTGAGTCGCACCCCGCAGCTCTGCCAACGCTTCGAGACGAAGAGCGCGAGCCGCGCGCGCGGCATCGGGCGGTCGAGCGTTGCCGCTGCCAACAGCAGCGGATGCGGTTGATTCGCGGGATTGATCGCGAGCGCGTGCTCGGCGGCGCCAATACGCTCGTCTTCGGGAAGCGATTTCGGAGTGCAGACCAAGGGCTCAGACGTATTCGACGCGATGTAGGTCACGATGCGGTCCTTTCGAAAATCCATGGATCGGAGAACGCGCAAATGCGATGTGACGCGAAAACCTCGAGCGTGCGTGTTGCGCAGTCAAAAACGCGCAGCGTCGGGCTCATTGAGCGGGACAAAGCGCTCACTCCTTGCCCGCCCGTGGCAGCGAGGCAGACGATCCGCCCGTGTGCGAGTTCAGTAGACCCTCGTCCTCGGCCATACGTTTGAGCTCGATTTTCACGCGCTCGAAAGCCTTGCGCAGCCGTGCGGACTCGCGCTCGAGCGTTTCGTCGTCGAGATCGACGTCGCCGCTCATCGTCATCGCGAGATCGCGCCAACTTAGGCCGCGATCGACGCGCAACACGAGCAAGATTTGAGCCTCGGGGTCTAGCTTCTCGCGCAGTTCGCGGAACCGATCTTTGACTCTGGTTCTCTGGTAGCGGTGCGTTGCGCTCCGCACGCGCTCGATGAGCTCGGACAACACACCCGGACGGGACAACGGAATATTGCGCGCGCGCGCCTGCTGCGGCGCTTTGCCGTAGCGAGTGGCCGCATTGCGCGCGAGCGTGTACGCCCATGTCCTCATGCTGCATCGCCAGCCGAAGTCGGGCAGGCCACGCCAGAGATCCTCGGCAAACATCGAGAAGGCTTCCTGCGCATCGTCTCGAGCACGCAAGCGCAACGTCATGAAGTTGAGAATCTCTTGCCCGTACGTCGCCAGCGCAACGTGAGCGACAGTTTCGAAGTGGCCGGCGTCAAACGCCTCCCGCATCGATTGCTCGGTTTCAACCCTGGACTCGGACATGGTCCTCCGACCTACGCGCCAGCGCGGGTAAGCGAGTGCGCCTGGGCATGGAGCGCGCAGTCACGAGTTGTGACGAAAAAAGTGCGTGCGCTAGCGTTTCACAGGCACTCGACCTTGAAACGGATGTGACCCAACCCGTCGACCGAGTAGGGCGGCTCGCATTCGTGGCCGGCCGCGGCTTTGTTTTTGGGCTCAGGTTCGCGCGGCTGTACGGGCATCGGCTGGGTCGGACGGGAGAGTCCGGACACGCGTGGCCCTCGTACGGAAGCTATGGGTCGCGCCGGCGGTGGTGGCGCGGAAGTGGTCACAGCCGCCTCGCTCCGCTCCGAAACCCGACACATCGGCGCTGGCTCGGCTGCTGGACGGAATGGCTCGCTCCATCGACTCGCGGGTTCAAACCACGTCGGCATGTCCGCGCTCGCGCTGAATCGCAAGTCGCGCGGCTGCGCGGCACTTTGGCTCGTCTCTTCGCGATCGACGCCCGCACGTGGATGCAGCCATGCCGCGAGCACGGCTGCGACGATTGCGCCCGCGGCGATCGCAGGCAGATAGGTGCGGCGCGGTAGTGCAAGCGTCGGGATCGGTATACTGGCACCGCGTGAAAACGGCATGATCGCCTGGATCAAACCGCCGATGCTCGAGTAGCGATCCTCCGGAGATTTCGCGAGTGCGCGCAGAACGATCCGGCTCAGCGCATCAGAAATTCCCGGACAGGCTTCGGCGAGCGGCCTCGGTTGTTGGTGGATGACTGCGAGCACGAGCGCGGCATACGTCGTCGCCGTAAACGGCAAGCGCCCCGTCAGGGCTTCATACAGGATCACACCAAACGAGTAGACATCCGCGCGCGCGTCGATGTCGCGCGCGTTCTGCAGCTGCTCCGGCGACATATACGCCGGCGTTCCGAGAAGCGCGCCTTCTTCCGTGAGCGTCGGAATATCGAGTGCGAGTTCCGTTGCAGCCGAAATTCCGAAGTCGAGCACTTTGGCTTCGCGTGGTGCTCCGTCGCTGCCCTTGCACAAAAAGATATTGTCGGGCTTGAGATCGCGGTGCACGACCCCGGCTCGATGGACCGCCGCGACACCGTGCATCGCTGGCACGAGCAGATCCAAAGCCTCGTCGACCGACAGCGGCCCCGCCTTGATGCGCGAGCGCAGCGGTTCGCCATGCAACAGCTCCATCACCAGGTACCAGCAGCCGTCTTGCTCTCCCACGTCGTACACGTCGACTACGTTCGGGTGGTTGATCCGCGCCGACATCCGCGCTTCACGCAAAAAACGCAGTCGCGCGCGGTCGTCTGATCCCGAAGCGAGCATCCATTTCAGTGCGACCGGCTTTTGACTGACCAGATGTGTCGCTCGAAACACAGCGCCCATGCCGCCGCGTCCGAGCAGCGAATCGATCCGATACTTGTCACCGACGATCTGACCGAGTCGCGGCAGCGGGAGCAGCTCCTCGCTCACGCGCGCGGCCTTCCGCAGTAACGAAGCCATCTCCGGGTCCTCATCGTCCCGGGACAGCACGTGTTGGCTTTTCAGTTTGCTACGGTCCATCGCCGACTCGCAAAGCAGTATGGAAGGTTGGCAGGCCACCAAACTTACATATAGCGGTTACGCGTCATGCAGTGTGGGCGAAGTCACTTGACGCTGGAGTAACCGGAGTCGATTGTCCCCCTAACTCAAGAGGAGGAAGGACCTCATTTCGGTGCGAAAGTCTGTCACATTCGCATTTGCTGCACTCACGATGTGCGGGCGGGCGAGCGCTCAACCGCTGGAAGAGGCGGAGCCCTCAGGCGAGATCAAACTTGCCTGCGTCGATGCCGCGTCGTCAGGACAACTCGAGCGCGATGCCGGACGATTGCTCGAGGCTCGAGAGCAGATGCTCGCATGCGCGCGAGATGCATGTCCGGCGATCGTACGTCGCACCTGTGTGCAATGGCTGGATGAGCTCGAACCGCGGATACCGAGTATCGTCCTGCGTATTCGTGATGACTCCCACCGCGATATCACGGATGCTCGCGCCAACATCGACGGGGCGGCAATCGCGCTCGATGGCCGTCCGAACCCCGTGAACCCGGGCAAACGTCAGCTCACGGTGCTCGTCCCAAACCGCGCGCCGATCGAGCAGACGTTGCTCGTACTCGAATCGGAAGGGGTGAGATTGGTCAGCATTGATCTTCCGTCACCCGTCGTCGCGGCACCGCCGCCATCGCCGGAGTCGGCGCCCCCGAACCGAGAAACGGGTTTCAAGGTACCGGCGGGTGCCTGGATCTTGGCCGCGGCCGGCGGCGCGTCGCTCGCTGTGTTTGGGGGTTTTGCGATCGCCGCGAAGAGTGAATACGACGACTTGAAGCATGACTGTGCCCCGCGATGTACCGATGCGGACAAGAGCCGCTTCGAGACCCATCGACTGATCGCGGACGTTGCGCTCGGCGTCGGCGCAGCGGCCGTGTTCGGTGCGGCCGTATGGACGGTTCTGCCGCAGCCTACGGAGCCAACGCCGGCGCCTCGGATCAGCGCATCCCTCCTACCGATCCATCAGGGCGCGTGCGGGGTCCTCACGACGCACTTTTAGTACGATTTCTGG
>DASRXR010000425.1:0-2481 GCA_035687405.1 Polyangiales bacterium | reverse complement strand
ACGACGAGATCTTCGTCTACACGGATGGCCTCACCGAAGCACAGAATCAATCCGGTGAGTTGTTCGGACAAGATCGCGTATCCGCTGCGTTGTCGAAGCCGGGTCGAGCAGGAGAGGGGTTCGATCGGCTGGTCGACGAGCTGAAAGACTATCGCGGCACGGTGCGTGCTGGCGATGACGTGTCGCTGATTGTCGTGACGGTGGGTGCACTGCGCATTCCGAGCCGGCCCTTACGGCCGCCTGGCGAGTGACTCAAGCTACTGAGAAGAAAAAACCGAATGCGAACCACGGTAAACAATGGGTGAATTCGATGACGTGACCGCCGAGTTCCTGATCGAGAGCCGCGAAGGCCTCGATTCGTTGGATCGCGATCTCGTCGAGCTCGAAGAGCACCCGCAAGCCAAAGAGCTGCTCGCGCGCATCTTCCGCTGTTTTCACACGATCAAGGGCACCTCTGGTTTTCTCGGCTTTCAAAAGCTCGAAAAGCTGACACACGCGGGCGAGAACTTGCTGAGCAAGCTGCGCGACGGCGAGCTCGTCGCGAACCCCACGATCACGAGCACGCTCCTCGAGAGCCTCGACTCCGTACGCTACATGCTCGGCGAAGTCGAAGCAGGCGGTGACGACGGCGACGGCGACTACAGCGTGATGACCGAGCGGCTTCACCAGCTGTGTCGCGGTGAAGCTGCAGACGAAAACGCTGATCAGTCGACGCCGGAAGATCCCGAAGCTCCACCTGCAGCGGACGGCGGCGACGAGCCCGGCCCGATCACCGAAGAAGTTCCGATGAACTCCTTCGAGTCGACTGCACTCAACCCGCACGCGGTCTCGCACGAGATGGCCGGGGCGCCCGTAAACGACCTGGGCACGCGACACGCCCTCGGAGATGCGTTTGGCGAAGTACTCGCCGCGCAAGCGGCCGCGCGCGCAGGCGATCACGATGCCCGTCCGGCCGGCATCGTTCCCGAAAACGTCCGCGTCGACGTGCACCTGCTCGACAACCTCGTCGATCTCGCGGGCGAGCTCGTGCTGACACGCAACCATATCGTGCAGCTCGCGAAAGGTCGCGAAGACACCGCGCTCGCGTCCGCGACCCAGCGCCTCAACTTCGTCACGGCTCAGCTGCAAGACGGCATCATGCGGATGCGCATGCAGCCGGTCTCGACGCTATTTGCGAAATTCCCGCGCGTCGTTCGCGATCTCGCGCGCACGTGCCACAAGCAAGTCCGGCTCGATCTCGACGGCGGCGATACCGAGCTCGACAAGTCTCTGATCGAAGCGATCAAAGATCCGCTCACCCATTTGATCCGCAACTGCGTCGATCACGGCATCGAGGCTCCAGGCGCGCGTGCAGCAAGCGGCAAATCTCCGGAAGGTCGCGTCGTACTGCGCGCGTATCACCAAAACGGCCTCGTCCACATCGAAGTTGCGGACGACGGCGGAGGCATTGCGCTCGGCAAGGTTCGTAGCAAAGCGGTCTCCCGCGGTTTGCTCACGGAAGAGCGCGCGCAGATGTTGTCCGATAGCGAAGTTGCGAACCTGATCTTCTTGCCGGGTTTTTCGACTGCCGATCAAGTCACGAACGTCTCTGGCCGCGGTGTCGGCATGGACGTCGTCAAAACGAACGTCGAGCAAGTCGGCGGCACGGTCGAGGTGCAAACGCACGAAGGCACCGGCTCGACGTTCACGTTGAAGATCCCGCTGACGCTCGCGATCGTGCCCGCATTGATCGTGCGCTGCGGTCTAAATCGCTACGCCGTACCCCAGGTGAACGTGATCGAGCTGGTCCGCATCGGCCAAGGCCGCGATCAGCAAAAGCTCGAGTACATCCACGGCGCGCCGGTCTATCGCTTGCGCGCGAAACTTTTGCCGATCGTGTTCCTCGAAGAAGCGCTCGGCGGCTCCGTGCCACACGGGCTACCTGACATGCCGCCCGCGCCTGCCAATGACAACGACGACGAAGGTCCCGGGCGGTTCATGGCGGTCGTGCAAGCGTCAGGTCGACAGTTTGGTTTAGTCGTGGACGCAGTGCTCGATCAGCAGGAGATCGTCGTCAAGCCTCTGCCCCGCCTACTCAGCGAAACCGGCGCCTTTGCAGGCGCGACACTCCTCGGCGACGGTCGCGTCGCGCTGATCCTCGACGTCCTCGGCATCGCGACGCGTGCGCGACTCGTGTCCGAGACGCGCGACGAAGTCGTGATCGAACATCGCGATCCACGCGCGCTGAACGAAGGTGGTCGCACCCTACTGCTCATCCGCGGCGCCAACGACACGCGACTCGCGGTCCCACTCGACCAAGTCAGCCGCCTCGAGACGTTCGATCCATCGCAGGTCGAGGTCGGCGGCACACATGACGTCGTCCAGTACCGCGGCGACATCATGCCACTCGTTACGACTGCAGACGTGCTGCCGGACCTGCGGATGCGCGGCGACTCGAGCCGCGACGCGACGAGCGGACCGCTCAGTGTCGTGGTTCTCGGC
>DASRXR010000424.1:0-17942 GCA_035687405.1 Polyangiales bacterium | reverse complement strand
CCGCGATGATCTACGACGGCGTATTCGACCGATTCCCGCTGCTGCGCGGCGGTGTGATCGAATCCGGCGCAGGTTGGGTCCCCGATTTCTTGCGCCAGCTCGACCTCGCGTACAAGTCGTTCTCTCGGACCGACCCGTACCTGAAGCAGCTGCCACTCATGCCGTCCGAGTACCTGCGTCGCGCGGTCAGGTTCACGCCTTTCCCGGGTGAGGACGTAGGGCTGATGATTAAGGACGCGGGGCCCGAGTTGTTCATGTTTTCGACTGACTACCCACATCCGGAAGGCACGAAGGACCCGCTCGGCCGCTTCGAGCGCACGATGACGGATCTCGACGAGCCCGCAAAAGACAAGTTCTACCGCGGGAATTTCGAAGAGATGATGGGGATGACGCACGGCTAAAGATGGCTCATCAATGCGCGCGTGACGTGATTCGATACTGCCGCGTCACGTCGCGCGTGCCGCTCGCGCTCTGACCGCCTCCCCAGTAGCATCCCCCGCGGGCGAGGAGGCGCGTCATGTCGCAGCACCAGGATGATCCAGCGTATCGAGAAGCCGTCGCGACTGGGATGTATGTCGGGTATTGGGCCGAGCGCTCACCGCATGCTTCTGCGCTGATCGGCGAACAAGGTCGCTTGAGCTTTGCCGAGCTCAACGCACGCAGTAACCGCTTCGCACGCCTGCTGCGCGAACGCGGCCTGCGTGCAGGTGACACGCTCGCGCTGCTCTGTCACAACTGCTTCGAGCTCGTCGAAACGGTGGCAGCGACGCGCCGCATCGGCGTGCGCCTGACGCCGATCAACTTCCATCTCGGTGCGGACGAAGTCGCGTACATCCTGCGGGATTGCGATGCCAAAGTATTCGTGGCCGCCGGGCGTTTCGCCGAGGTGGCCGCGCGTGCGTCGCAAGGCATCGCGGAGCTTCACACCCGCATCTCGGTGGACGGTGACATTCCCGGGTTCGAGAAGTACCGCGCCCTCGTCGAGCCGTATTCCTCGGACGACATTCCCGACCCGGTGCTGGGCGTAAATATGCTTTACACCTCGGGTTCGACCGGTAAACCCAAGGGTGTCGCTCGCGCGTCTGCGCCTCCAGCCGGCGCGGCCACGTCGCAGATCTACCGCGGCGATTATGTTCCCGGCAGCGATCTTCATCTGTGCACTGGGCCGCTCTATCACGCTGCACCGCTCGCTTACTCGCTGGTGATTCCGCTGCTGAGTGGTGCCGGCGTGGTGTTGATGGACGGCTGGGAGGCCGAACGTTCGCTCCAGCTGATCGAAACGCATCGCGTCACGCACACGCACATGGTGCCGACGATGTTTCACCGGCTACTCGCATTGCCCGCAGAGCGACGCCAAAGTCATGCCCTGTCGAGCTTGCGCTACCTGCTGCACGGAGCTGCTCCATGTCCCGTCGAGCTGAAGCGCGCAATGATCGATTGGTTGGGCCCAGTGGTGTTCGAGTACTACGGGGCTACCGAAGGCGTCGGCACGTTCGTGGATAGTGAGACTTGGCTCCGCAAGCCGGGCACGGTGGGACAGCCCGAACCTCGAGACCAGATCAAGATCTTGGACGATGCTGGCAACGAGTTGCCGCCGGACGCCGTGGGGACCGTGTATCTGAAGGCGCCCGCAGCTACACGCTTCACCTACCACAAAGACGCTGCAAAGACCGAAGGCGCGTTTCGCGGGGACTACTACAGCGTGGGTGACTTAGGATACTTAGATGACGATGGGTATTTGTTCCTAACAGATCGAAGTGCCAATCTCATCATCTCCGGGGGTGTCAACATCTACCCGGCAGAGTGCGACGCCGCGCTCGCCACACATCCCGCCGTCCACGACGTCGCCGTCATCGGCGTACCGAACGCGGAATGGGGCGAAGAAGTCAAAGCGGTCGTCGAGCTCGAGCCCGGCCACGCGGCTTCTGCCGCGCTGGAGCTTGAGCTGATCGAATACTGTCGAGCTCGGCTCGCGCACTTCAAATGTCCTCGCAGCGTGGACTTCGTCGAGAAGCTTCCGCGCTACGACAGCGGTAAGTTATCGAAGCACGCGCTGCGCGAGAGCTACCGGCAGGCTTCGCGCGCGTGAGTACCGACGCTATACCCAAGCAACGCCGTGCTGGTTTGAGTCTGATCGCTGGGATCCTGTGGCAGCAGCGCCTAGGCGTGGGTCTGGGTGTCGGCTCGGGCTTACTTTGGACCAGCGGTAAGATCGCAGTCCCGGCGCTCGTGCGTCAGGGCATCGATCGTGGGTTGTCGGGCGGTGCTCCGCTGCGCTGGGCGGCCTACATTCTACTCGCCGGGCTGTTTTCGGCGCTCTTCACGGGTCTGCGACGCTATCTCGCGTTTCGCGAAGGACGGCGCGCCGAGGCCAATCTTCGAGCGCGTTTGTTCGCGCATATCGAGACGCTGCACTTCGGCTTTCACGATCGCGTGCCGGTCGGAGAGCTGATGAGTCGCTGCCACGCCGACCTGCTGCAGGTCCAAAACTTCATCACGTTGATCCCGCTCACGCTCAGCAACTTGATGATCGTGGTCGCCGTGACCGGCATCATGCTCAGCATGCAGCCGCTGCTAGCGCTACTCGCACTCGGTTCGTTGCCGCTGCTGAACGTGCTCGGCCGGCGTTTTTCGCTCGCGCTCTTTCCGACGCTGCGCGGCTTGCAAGAACAAACGGCCGAGCTCGCGAGCGTGGTGGAAGAATCAGTCGCCGGCGTTCGGGTCATCAAGGGGCTGGGCGCCGAAGAGGTCCAACAGCGCAAGCTCGCGAAGGAAGCCGACGACGTGTACGTCATGGCCACTCGCGCCGCCGCGGTGCGCTCGCGCTTCTTACCCGCGCTCGAGCTCGTACCGAACCTCGGTCAGATCTTCGTGCTGTCGTACGGAGGACACCTGGTGCTCGACGGGAAAATCAGCGTCGGCACACTGGTGATGTTCAACTTCTACGTCATCGTGCTCGTGAATCCGCTGCGCATGCTCGGGCAAATCATCGCACAGGCCGAACGCGCCCTCGTGGCCGCCGACCGTGCGGCGCAGGTCCTGGCAACTCAGCCGGCGATCGTCGACCCGGTGCGGCCCCTGCGCTTGCCGGCACGCTCGCGGCGCGGCGGCGAAGTGCACTTCGAGCAGGTCGACTTCGGGTATGCCGGAGCGGACGGCCCTCTGGTGTTGCACGACTTCGACCTTCGCATCACTGCGGGCGAATCGATCGCCTTCGTGGGCGAGACCGGCTGCGGCAAGAGTACGGTCGCGAAGCTGATCGCCCGCTTCTACGATCCGGTTCGAGGTCGCGTGTGTTTGGACGGTGTCGACTTGCGTGACCTGCGCGTGCGCGAGCTGCGCCAGGAACTAGGGATCGTGTTCGAAGAGACGTTCCTGTTCAGCGAGAGTGTCAGCGCCAACATCGCCTTGGCCAGGCCGCACGCGACGCGGCAGGAGATCGAGCGGGCGGCACAGCTGGCGTTCGCGCACGACTTCATCTGCGCACTGCCGCAAGGTTACGACACCGTCCTCGGCGAACGCGGCTTTTCGCTTTCAGGCGGACAACGCCAGCGCATCGCGATCGCGCGCGCCATCCTGGCCGACCCGCGCGTGCTGATCTTGGATGACGCGACCTCCTCGGTAGACCCGCAAAAGGAACACGAGATCCGCAGCGCACTCGCGCAGCTGATGCAGGGCCGCACGACCATCGTGATCTCGCACCGGCCCGTGACGATCGCGCTCGCCGAGCGCCTGGTCTTGATCGCGGGTGGACGCGTGGTCGCGGAAGGCACACACGATCAGCTGTTGCGTGAAAACGCGCGCTATCAGCGCGTGTTCGCTGCACCGGTTCTCGCGGAGTCGCCGCCATGAGCGGCAACGACGAGCTCGCCGGTACGCCGGCCCCCGCATCGCTTCGCGTCTTGCTCGCGCGTCTGATCGGCATGTTGGGAAAACAGCGCTCGCAGGTTGCGTGGGCGCTCTCGCTCATCAGCCTCTGGACCGCGGCAAATCTAGCCGGACCCTATGCGATCAAGCTGGCGATCGATCGAGGCATCGGCCAGCGAAACGTGACCGCCCTGAACCTTGCGATCGCAGCTTACGTAGCGATCAGCCTCGTCGTCTACCTGGTCCATCGCGCGCAGATCCGAGTGCTGAATCGTTTGGGGGAGGGCCTCCTGCGCAACCTGCGGGTGACGGTGTTCGCGCATCTGCTGCGGCTGCCGCTGCCGTTCTACGAGCGCACGAAGGCGGGCGTATTGATCTCGCGCATGACGTCGGATGTCGATTCGCTTCAGGAGCTCGTCCAGACCGGTTTGCTCACGCTGCTCGGTAACGGCCTGTTGTTGCTGCTCTCGAGCGTCGTGCTGACCATCGTCTCGCCCTGGTTGATGCTGACGTGTCTCGTCGCCGTGCCCTTCGTGGTCGCAGCGAGCGTGCGCTTCGCGCGCAGATCGAGTGTCACGTACCTCGAAGTGCGCGATCGCGTCGGCGCCAACCTGACACGCTTGCAGGAATCGCTGAGCGGCGTGCGTGTGATTCAAGCTTTCGCCGGCGAGCCGCTCGCGATCGAACGTTTTCATGCGTCGAACGAAGCCCTCTTTCGAGCACACATGCGCTCGACGAACCTTCAGTCGTGGTACTTGCCCGTGATCGAGATCGCTGGGACCGGCAGCTGTGCACTCGTCGTGGCGGTCGGTGGATACTTGGTGTACCGGGGTCAGGCCACTGTCGGTACCGTGTCGTTCTTCATTCTGACCCTGAGCAACCTGTTCGAGCCGATCCAACAGTTCAGTCAACTGTTCAATCAAATGCAATCGGCGGGCGCCGGTCTGCGCAAACTGTTTGGGCTGCTAGATACGCCTTCCGAGTTAGTCATGCGTACGCCCGGCACGCTGCTGCCCGAGGCTGGCAACATCGAAGTCGACCACGTCAGCTTCGCGTATGGATCCGAGCTCGCGCCGGTGCTTGCCGACGTTTCTCTCAGCATCGCGCAAGGCGAACGGCTGGCGCTCGTCGGCCCGACTGGTGCGGGTAAATCGACGCTAGCCAAGCTGATCGCACGCTTCTACGACCCGAGCGCGGGCTGCATCCGGTTCGGCGGCGTCGATTTGCGTGAGGCGAGCAGCTCGTCACTGCGCGAGCGCATCGTGGTGGTCGCGCAGGAAGGGTTCTTGTTCAATACCAGCATTCGCGAAAACGTGCGGCTCGGTCGCGCGGATGCCAGCGACGCCGAGGTCGAAGCCGCGCTCGCAACGATCGGTGTGCTCGAGCGTTTTAGTGCGCTGCCCGAAGGCATCGACACGCGCGTCGATCAGCGTGGGTCGCGGCTCTCGTCCGGCGAAAAACAGCTCGTATCGTTGGCTCGTGCGGCACTGCGTAATCCGCCGTTGCTCGTATTGGACGAGGCTACATCCAATTTGGATCCCGGCACCGAGCAGCTCGTGGAGGCGGCGATGATCAAGCTCATGGCGGGTCGCACGACAGTCGTGATCGCACATCGCATGTCGACTGCAGCGCAGGCCGATCGCATCGCGGTAATCGATGAGGGCCAACTGGTCGAAGTGGGCACCCATGCGGAGCTCATCGCACGCGACGGGCGCTATGCGACATTGTTCGTGCGAGCGAAGCGAGACCTTTGAGCCTTACGCTTCTCGCAGAACCTCATCGTGAATGACGGGTCTCGTCGCTAAAACGGACGACATGACCACGGTCGATGTCGGGACCTCCGAGGATTCACCTGCGCGCGCGCCAGCGTTGCGCCCGCGTCGGCTGCTGGGCAGACAGCGAGAGTTTGCGGAGATCACGGAGAGTGTACTTTCCTGGCCGGTCACGACGGTGATCGGGCCAGGCGGTGTGGGCAAGACGGCCCTCGCAACGACGGAGCCTGGACGATGCAAACGATTTGGGACGAAGGCTGAGGAGCGGCGACTCCGCTGAGCGCGAGCGTCGCGCAGCACCCGTTATCCGTGGGCGCTGCGCGTTCGCGTGCAGGTCTAGCGGTCAGTCAGTTCGGGAGCAACGCGAAGTGGGTGAGTTCGGTCGCTGTCGCCGCCGCGACTTCCATGATCAGATTGTTCAATGTCGAGGGGTTCGTGGTCTTGCTTCGGCCCGCCCATACCAACTGGATTTGCGCGAGCGAATACACGAGCGTTTCGACGGATACGAACGACCGCACCGTGGGTGTATTGTCCCACGGCGAACCGAACCCGTAACTGTAATAGCCGTCCCAGTACGAGTTGTAAGGTGCCTGAGTATAGGCTTGCGGCGCGGTTTCCGTCTCGGTGGGGCTGGGATGGAGCACTACGACGCCCTTCACATCCGCCTTCTCGAGCGCATCCCGCGCGATCGGTTCACCTTCTACGTTCGCTGACTCGACGATGCTGTACATCGGCACGCCGACGCCACCGCGTGCGGTGATCTCGCTGGCCAGTTTGTCTTCTGCTGCGCGGCGCGAGGCTACGTCAGTCATGATCACGACGGCTGCGACCTTGGCGCCTTGCACGTTCAATGGTCGTGCGGTCGGTGATTTCCAGGACGAGACGAATGTGGTCGTGGAAGCCTCGGCGGGCGTCGTCGAAGCTGTCTTGGTGCTGCCGCTCGTCGAGCTGCAGCCAACGGTGAGCAGTAATACGGCTGACGCGAGTCCAAACGTTTTGCGAGCGTGCATGACTGAAGTCCTTTTCGTGAGTTCTCTGCCGAGCTGGATCAGCCTCATGAATTGAGGAGAAGCAGTGCATTCAGCCAACGTCGCCCAAACGCAAGGCCTGGTGCGCGTTCTAGCGGAGTGGAAACAACTTATGAGGCGACTCGCGCTCGCGGCCAATTGGACGAAGGTATCGACCCTCGTGCCGGTCTACGAAAGCCCCAGCATGAGAAGCCGCATCGCGGTCCCCATGTCCGTTGTCCGCATCGCGGCAAACTGCTCGGACTCACCTTCGAGCACCGCGTCCGCGTCGTCCCCGACGAGCGATGCGAGCTTGGCTCGCACGACCGCTGCGTACACGAGCATCCCGGACGTCTCGAATGCGCGAACTGCATTTCGAAACCTCGCGATTGCCTCGTCTGTACGCCCTAGGTCGTGCTCGACCCATCCGGCCAATGTCTGACCGTACGCTTCGGCGAACGGCGCTCTCACGGACAGCAGCTTCTGCGCGGACTGTTGCGCCAAGGATCGCAGCTGCATCGCATCACGACCGCCCTCGCGGCTCACGGCGAGCGCGATCGCACCACGATAGAAGCAAAGCGCAGGCCGAACGGGGCTGCGCGTGAAGCCTGCCGTTTCCATTGCGGGCCAAGCCGATAGCAATCGATCGAGGCCGCCGCGAAGCTGTCCCGTGTAGACATCGAGGTACAACTCGGCAATCAGAAGAAACCAGTCAGTCCATGTGAAGTAACGCGGAGCTCGCCAACGCTTGCGTGCCTCTGCAACATGGCGCAGCACGTCCTCGTCGGCGTGCTGAAACAGCCGGACCAACACCGTCAGTCCCGTGAATGCAATTGCACCAGAAATGTCGCCGCGCTTCCACCCGTCGTCGATCAGCGCCGTGACCTCGCGTGGTGAGACCACGTCACCGAGCTCGCCGGCCGCGAGTAAACTGAACTGGCGCGCGCGGCTGAGTTCGTAGGCAGCACCAGTACAGTTCTTGAGAAGTGTCTGGATCGCGTGCTCGCAGAGCATTCGACACCGGCGTTGATCACCGTAGGCGTACGCGGATATTCCGCGAGCCACATCCACGAACGCGATCGTCTCGATCTCACCCGATTGCCTGGCCAGCGCTTCCGCGCGCAACAACAACGTCTCGTTGCGCGACTCGAGTGACCGGTCGCCCGCAGTCATGTACGCCTCGCAGGCGAGAGCGCGAGCGACATGCTCCACGATGCCGGAGTCGAGCGCAATTCGAACATATCGGGTGTTGAGACAAGCCGCGCCTATGAGATCGACGCTTTGAAGGCCATGAACACTGGACCATAAAATGTCGAGCTCTCGCTTCCTCGAAGTGGAAAGGTTTTCATGGTTCGCACGGAACGATAGTCCCCGAAGTCGCAGCCTCAATCGCTCCCACACGAACAGAAACCGTGCCCAGACAGGATTCTCGGGAAGTCTAGAGTTGAGCGTCCGCAGTACGGTGCTCAGCAGTCGTTTTCCGTCAGCGACGTGCCCGTGGTTCAGTAGAAGCTTACCCGCCCGCGCACTCAACTCGAGCCCGACATCGCGTGACGACGCGCGTGCGGCTTCGACGAATGCGGCGGCGGCCTCTTCACCCCGGCCTGCGTTCGCTAGCGACTCAGCCAGGTGAACCCTCAGCTGACGTTCAGCGTCGTTTCCCAACGTAGCGCTGTTCAACGCTTGCTCATAGAACAGAGCTGCCTGGTCGAATGCGAGTGACGCACTCGCATGCTTTGCCGCGAGCACTGCATACATCGCTGCCTTGGTGTGGTGGCCCATTCCGCGTGCGTGCAGTGCGAGAAGCCTCGGATCCGCATCCGATCGCATCTCGAGCACGGCGAAGAGCGCTTCATGCAATGCCGTCGCCCGAGTGGGCGGGAGTAGCTGTGAGACGATCTCACGAATCTTGTCGTGGTAACACTCGATGGTTAGATCGTGTCCGTGCCCGTTCCGGCGCAACAAGCGTTCCGCTCTCAACAGGTCTGAATCGACATGAGTTGATCCTGTCGCTTCCAACGCATCGGAAATTGGTAGCGGGCTGCCGGCGACAGCGACGCATTCCAACAAATTCCTCGCGGAAGGTTCGAGCTGATCGATTTGTGCAAGCAGAGCGCTCTTGAGTACGGGTGGCGTTTTCGTGTCGCATCGGTTCAGATGGCGAGCCAGCGCACGCACGAAAAATGGATTCCCGCTCGACTCGCTAGCGACTTCGCCCGCGAGACCCCGGCGATTCTCAGCGAGCAGCTCCGTCGCTAAAAGACGCGCCGCCGATGGCGAAAGTGACGTGACTGAAACTTCCGTCAGGCACCAGTGCTGCTGATTCGACAACGTCGAGCGCAGTCGCGACAGATTGCTCGAGCACTCTGATCTCTCGGAACGATGACTGAGGATCATGAGTACGGGTACATTTGCACGTGCGGACAGAAAGTGATCCAGTAGTGCGATGGCGTCCCGATCCAACCGCTGTGCGTCGTCGATCCAACAGATCAGCGGCCGCTGTCGTCGCAGCGAAGCAAGCAAATCTGTGAATTCGCCGAATGCCCGGTCTCTGAGCTCGACCGGATCGACGCTCTCGCTCTGAGCGGCGTGTGTCATGCCATCGATGCGCCCGAGTACGGGGAAGACCCGCGCAAGGGCGTTGAGCTGCTTGGGCACGAACGCTGCGATTTCGCCGGCAGAGCGCGTTCGAATGAACTGCGTCACACCATCGACCAAGCTGTCGATGCCCTTGTACGGCACGTTCTCGCCTTCGTAACATCGGCCCTTGAGCACGATGACTTGCTCGGACGAAGGCAGCTCTTCGATGAACGCGCTACAAAGTGCGGTTTTTCCCGCACCCGATTCGCCGGAAACGAACACGACGGTGGGGCGGCCTTCGCGCGCGGCATTGAATGCGTGACGAAGCTCGGAGAGCTCACGATCGCGGCCGACCAACAAGTCACGATCGGCGTTCGAGTACGCGGTGTCTCCGCTCGAGTCACGAGTGAGCGATGAACGCAAAATGGCGCGAACTTCCTCGAGGGTCGCGCGTGCGCTCGGATCCCGAGCGAGCAGCGAATCGCAGAGGCCAGCGAGATCACTGGGGACGCGCGCCAGCCTGAGACTCGGCGCGGCCCGTAGCTGCTTTCTCAGGAGCACTTCGTGTGCCTGACCGAGAAATGGCAATCGACCGGTCAGGGCTTCGAACAGCATCACGCCGATGGCATAACAATCGCTCGCGGACGTTGCCGGAGCGCCTGCGGCTTGCTCTGGTGCGATGTAGGTTGGCGTTCCGACAATGCTGAACTCGCCCGTCGCATCTGCCTGGCCGCGCCTTGCCGGCTCGATCGCGAGGCCAAAATCGAGCACGACGACGCGACCTTCCGCTGTGACCAAGACATTGCTGGGCTTGAGGTCACGGTGAAGTTTTCCGGCCGCGTGGATGGCTGCGATGCCCTCACCCAGCTGCGCGAAAGCGGCCCGCAGTCGAGCTCCATTGAGCTTCGCGCCTCCGGTTGACGTCCCGGTTGTACCTTCCGAAAGCGGTGTTCCGAGCCATTCGTCGAAGCGAACGCCGTCGACGAGCTCCATCGTGAAGAACCACTGTCGTTCATCACCGAAGAGCTCATGGAGACGAACGATGTTGGGGTGCACCACGTCCGCGAGCGACCTGAACTCGTTCTTGAGTAGATAGACGCCATCCGCATCGCGACGCACTAGGCTCTTGAGAGCAACGCCGCATTTGCGCTGTCGATCGTAAGCCTCGTAGACGCGGCCCATGCCGCCTTCTCCGAGCTTTCTCAGGATTTGAAACCGCGCGTCGCCGAATGTGAGTGGTTGGCGCGATGGTTCGACGCCTTCACTGACGGCGCCGGTTGCGAGGCTGAGCGCTTTTGGCGCGGTCCCGTTCCGGGTTTGGCTTGGATGCTCTCGCATGACGTTCCATCGATCGAACGGCACTTCACGCAATCGCCTATCTTGCCCAGTCATCGCGTCGCTGACGAGTGAAGTAGATCACGCTACTGATCGCCACGCGTCCAGATTTGTCTGTCGCGCTCGGCCTCGATGCGTGCACGGGCCGAGCAGTGCTCGCGGCAGTGCGTCAAAAAACGTCTGGCTAAACCGTCGCCGTCGTCAGCCGCAAACCGGATGTGGTCTGGGTAACCTCCATCGCGAAGTCGAATGCATCGACTCGCGCCGCATACGCGATGTCCTCCGGATCCACATGTTCGGCCCCGAGCGTCAGCGTCCGGCGCGCTGCACTCGACTCGAGCACGTCGCGCGCAACTTGGGCGGCATCGATTGGCGCGCCGATTCTCAAGCTCTCGATGTAGCGCGCGACAACTTCATCCTCGGTGCCGTCGTGCGTCATGCGACCTTCCGAATCGAGCATGCGACCCGTGATCACGTACGTCGGAGGGCCGAGTCCGCTCGCAAGGAGCGCTCGCGCAGTCGCCGCCGCGCACACCAGACTCGCACACCATTGCCGCGTCGCATGCCGCGCGGCGAGCACTCCCTGCGTACCGGCGGACGTACGCTGGACGAGCGTTCGACCCGATAGATCGTGTCGCGATGCCTGTACAGGCGAGTTCGACAGATCGAAGCCTGCAGGGCGCTCGCCTCGGTCTTCACCCATGGCGAGCGAACCTGGATGGGCTGCTTTGAACTCGAGAGCAGCTTCGATCGAACCGACTAGGTAAATCTCGCGCGCGCCTGCAGCAAACGCGTACGCGGCGGTCGTAAACGCCCGGATCACGTCGATCGTCACGAACGCGCCCGTGACACCTTCGAGCTCGGTTCGCAGCAAGTAACGTGCGGTGGGTTGAGCGGGTGACGTCATGGATCGAGACCGATTCTACAAAACGGAATGTGTTTGGCCCGAAAGCCGCTCTCGACAGAATCGACACATCGTGACACCACTTCGAGTCAGAAACAGGGCGAAGATGGCACACAAAGTCTGGCTCGAAGTGGCGTTGAACGGGAGCTGGGGCCGGCGACTGCAGCCGAAGATCCCAATCACGGTCGAAGAACTGATCGACGACGGCATTTCCTGCGCGCGCGCAGGCGCCGCGATCATTCACGTTCACACCTACGACCCACGATCAGGCAAGCCGAAAGCGGACGCCGATGCCTTCGCACGCGTGAGCAATGCGATCCGCGCCAAATACGACGTCATCGTGTATCCGACGATCGAGAGCGAACGCGCAGGCACGAGCGAGCTGAGCTCAGTCGGACCTCGGCGTTACGCAGTCGTCGAGACATTGGCCCAGCGCGAGTTGCTCGAATGGGCCGCTGTCGACCCGGGCTCGGTGAATATCACCGCGTATGCCGCCCTCGCGAATCCGGATCCGCACGCGGGCCTGGTGTATCTGAATCCCGAGAGCGACATTCGGACCGGACTCACGCTGTGTGCGAAACACGATCTCTACCCGACCTACGCGATCTACGAACCAGGCTTTCTGCGGCTCGGAGCTGCAATGGCTGCGCGTACGCCGCACCTTCGAACGCCGATCTATCGCTTGATGTTCTCCGATGGAATGACGTTCGGCATGCCACCGCGCGACTACGCCCTGTCGACGTATCGTTCGCTGCTCGCGGAATATGCGCCCGGTGCCCCGTGGATGATCGCGGGTTATTCGGTCGATCTCACGAGCTTGATTCCGGAGGTCGTCGCAAACAACGGGCATGTGCGTGTCGGCCTCGAAGACGCACCGCTCGGCAGCGAACGTTCGAACCGCCAGTGGGTCTCACACGCTGCGGACGCAATCCGAAAAGCCGGTGGCGAGCTGGCGACAGCCGCCGACATACGGCAAGCCCTCGCGGCGCGCGCGTTCGACTGATCGCGGGAGTGGCGCGCGTGCAAACCCGATCGGGTGCTTGCGTGCGCCACGCTCGACGCCGGTGACATAACCGAGCGGGCTCTAAACCTATCGACGCGCCTGAGACAACTCCTACTGGCTGCGCGTGTCTGGTGGGATCCCTGCGTCGCTTGCGGCAGGTTTTGAACGTCTCCCACTTGAGCGCTCCACGGCGCCGCTGTGAGTGGGAGCGAGTTGTGCGGCAATTGTTGTGCGGGCAGGCCTCACTGATTTGATCCGAAGGCGCTGCTGGTGCCGCGACCGCAGACGAAGGAGCCGCCGGAGTCTCGGCACCGGTAGGGCAGGCCCCCCAACCGACACTGCCTCCGAACGCGCGGCCGGAGCTTCACCTTCCACATGCGTCGACGAGATGATCACGGCGAATTGCGTGTGCCCAGGTCTCGATCGGACAGAGCCTTGCGTGGGAATCTGTCCCAATATTCGATGTCGTCCGGGCTCGAGGGGCGCCATGGCGGGGCAGGCGCGTGCTCGCTTGCCGCTGTCCGCTGCGGCGCCTCGAAGTCGCCGCGCCCTGAAGGAGAGCGCCCGCTGCGGAGCTGTCTGCGACGCTCGCAGCTGACGGCTGCCCTCATCCGCGCGGGCGGGCTCGGCCATGGTTACGCCGATGTGCGCACATGCTTCGTACGAACGCGACCACGCCTCGAGAGGCGAAGCGCGACGAATGCAACCTCGGATCCGGCAAACACCGATGCGTTTCACAGCGCTCTAACTCTCTCTGCCAGTGCAGCTCTGGTTTGTCCTGCTCAGACAATACGAACGCTGTGATCACACGACTTGTGCACGAACCAAGTCGATCAAAGGCGAGCATATGTTGACAATCCAGCACGTCGCGATTCAAAACACAGTTGATCGTTCGCGCCGATGAACGCTTCGTAGCTTTGTCGGTCGCGCGGGTCACATTCATATTCGAACCACGGCAGCGGTGAAGAGATGCAAGAAGCTCAGAGCAGAAGAGTCGCGTGGCTTGGCGTGTGTCAGTCGCTCATGTTGATCAGTGTACTTCCCGGCTGTGGAGCCGATTCCGAACAACCAACACCCCCGAGCGTCTCGGTACCGACCACGCTGTCTCCCGTCGGCGCCGTTGCCGGCTCGAATGCCGTGGCACCATTTGGTGCAGCAGGCAGTGGTATCCCGGCGGCGACTGCGCCTGTGACGCCTGTAACGACTTTGCCCGCCGGCGCGCTGAATGTGCCGGGAGTACCGTGTGACGTTGCCGCAGTCGTAAGTGAGAACTGCACGACCTGTCACTCGAGCCCTGTGAAGTTCCAAGCGCCGATGCCACTCATGGCGCACGCAGACTTCATGGCGGCGAGCAAGACTCAGCCGGCACGCAAGGTCTTTCAGGTGATCCCCGATCGCATCAATGCGGCTGACATCAAGCTGCGTATGCCGCCTGCGTCGGGCGCGGCGATTCCAGCCGTGGGCCTCAAGGCATTCAACGACTGGGTCGCTGCGGGTGCGATCGCAGTCACTCCGTCGTGCGCGATCACGGCGAAGGGCGCGTCGCCGCAGCCGTCGGCGGCGGGTGCAGCGGCACCGCCACCGACGACTGGTGGAACGCCACCACCGTCAGCCGGCGGCGGTTCGAGCACCACCAAGATCGAATACAACGACCCGCTGATGAAGTGCTACGAGTTCCGTGCGCATGCGGCCGGCAACAACACGACGCCGTATTCGGTGTCGACGAAGCCGGATCAGTACACGAACTTCATATTCAAGGCGCCGTGGACGGGCATGATGTACTCACGTTCATACCGCGTGTTGGCTGGCAACGCGGATGTCATCCACCACTGGCTTCTCTACAAGAACGCGGCGGCTGCGGCGGACAGTGTCGGGCCTTCGATCGGCGCACATCCCGACGGCGAGCTCGTGCACGGGTGGGCTCCCGGCGGTTCGGATCTCTATCTCGACTCTGATGTCGGTATCGAGATGCCCGGTACGGTCGCCTATACGCTCGAGACACATCACAACAACACGACGGGCGCTGCAGCGCCGGACAACTCGGGAGTCGAAGTCTGTGTGACGCCGACTGCGCCCAAGAACGTCGCGAGTTTGTCGTGGCTAGGCACCGATGCTATCTCGGGCACCGCGGCGAGTGGCGTCTGCGCGCCTACGAGCACGGAGCCGATTCACATCCTCGCTGTCACGCCGCACATGCATACCAAGGGCATCTATATGTCCGCCGAGATCACGCGCGCCGGCGGCAAGAAGGAAATGCTCCACGACGCGCCGTTCGATTTCGCGTTTCAGCACTCGTATCCAGAGGGCACGCTCCTCATGCCGGGTGACAGCATCAAGACGACGTGCAAGTACAACGCGCCGGCGAGCTTCGGCGAAGGGACGAACGACGAGATGTGCTACCTGTTCACGCTCTACTACCCGAAGCTATCGCTGACGAACGGCAACCCGATCGGCACGCTGATCCACGGACCCAACACCTGCTTGCAGTGAGCAGCTGGGAAGTGTTCTCCCGCAGCTAACAGCTGCAAGATCTTTGTGACCTGAACAGCGGCTCGCGACTTGATTGTCGCGAGCCGTTGTTCGTTAACGCCGCCGGCGTCGCCTAGCAGCAGCTCTCAATCGGCCAGCGCTCCGCTTCCGGTCCCATCCGCACTTGGTCGACCTCGTTCGCAGGGAGCGCCCCAGGCGGGCGCCGCCGGTGAGCGGGCACGACCGGGCGAAGCCGGTCGCCATGTGACGCCACGCTGATTTCGAACGTTTCTTCGGAGACGCGTCGTAAACACACCGTGTTCGAGGACATGGCGGCATGGCAATCGCACGGAGGCTCCATGTTAGCTCGAGTAACGGACCGATCAGGCCGCCGGGCACGTCCCTGCAGGTCATCGATGCGTGAACCTGCATTCGCCACGGTGGCGAATCGCGTCTTAGCTACTGCATTGATAGCGGTTGCACTGTTAGGCGCATTCGCGTGTGGCGACGATGATGATGGTGGCAGTGATGCGGGGCAGACCAACCGCGCCGGGCGTGGCGGCGGAGGAGGCAAAGGCGGAGGCGGCACTGGCGGCGCTGCTCCGATCGAGCCGCTGCCTGACAAAACTGCAGGCAAGGCATGCGATGAAGACAAGGACTGCGGAAACGGCATGTGCCTGCTGATTGTGCAGGGCTCGTTTGGCGGCGTGATGATGGAAGCTCCGGGCGGTTACTGCTCTGCCGCCTGTATGACGAACGCCGATTGCGGTGAAGGAGGCGCATGCTCCGGCGCGTTTGCTGGTATCGGCGGCATCGGCGCGACGCCGGGCCGTTGTTTGAAGAGCTGTAGCACTGCCAGCGACTGCCGCGACGGATATCGATGCGTCAACGCGCTCGGAATGGCAGTGACCGGAGATGCCGGCACCCAGGATCCAACCGGCGGTCTGCTCGGCGCGAGTGGATGCGAGCCGATCCCGGCAACCAACAAGCTCGCGGATGGGATCGTCGGATCGCCCTGCGCAGAAGCGGCCGACTGCGGAGAGGGTCGTTGTCAGACCGGCAGCGGAACGACGGTGTATCCAGACGGCTATTGCACCGGCATGTGTTTGGAGAATTCGGATTGCGGAGCGAACGGATCGTGCACGCTGCCACTCACGGGTGGTGCCGGCACTTGCTATCTGAGTTGTGGATCTGACACCGACTGCCGCGCGGGATATCGCTGCCGAGCCAATGGCGCCTTGATGCAGTGCAGTCCGGGTGCGGCGCCGCTACCAGCGGACGTCGTCGGAAGCGCATGCAACGCAGACGTGGATTGCGGCGGTGCTGCAATGTCGTGCGCACCGCAAGTCGGCAATTCTGTTGCACCCGGTGGCTATTGCTCGCTGGCCTGCATCGACAACACAGACTGCGGTTCAGGTGGCACATGCGTGGGAGGGCTGGGTGCCGCGTTCGCCAGCATCCTGGGTGCGACTGGGACTTGTTACAAAGCCTGCGCCGACGCGGCCGATTGCCGCGAGGGTTACACCTGTGGTCTGGCCGGTGGCATTGGAGTCACCGCGATGCAAAACGTCTGCTCAGTCGTTCCGCCACCAGCACCCGTGACAGAGGATGCTGGTGTTGAGTGAGGGTGACAGCTACTAAACGGCAGCTCTCAATCGTCGAGCGCTCCGTTTGCGATCCACGTACGGACTCGGCCGATCTCTTCCGCAGTGAGCGCCCCAGTGGGCGGCATCCGAGACCCGCATGGAGGCATATCCGTAAGCTTCCGATACAGCAGGCTCATGTCCGGGCTACCCGGTACAACCAACGACAAGCCCGATGTCGCGCACTCCGAGGCGCTCGCTGGCCGATTGATCAACGAGCTTCGCACCGCACTGGCGTTGCCTGCCTGGAGACTCAGACTTCCACCTGTCGCGGTGCCACTATGGCAGACCGAGCCGGCGCACTTCTGCGCCATGATTTGTGTGTAGATCGCTGAGAAAGAATTGGGATTGCCCGCGGGTGCGGAGTTGCCCGCAGCTCCGCTTCCCGCAGTCGCGCCGCCCGCACCCGCCGAGCCAGGCATCGTATTTGTGCCGCTGAGTCGCAGCGCAACGACGACCGCAGGACTCGCCGATCCAACCGGTATTACGAGCGTGTCACCCGAGACCGACATCCACGAGTTGATGCCGCCCGGTGCTTTCCAACGCCACACTTCCTTGCCGGTTTCGCGCTGGTACGCGATGACGTTGCCCTGAAACGTTGCCGTGATGACCAAGTCGTTCACGACAGTCGCACCGCCAGTTGGATCACCTTCGACCGTCGTGTTCCACAGGATTTTACCCGTCGCCACGTCGATCGCGACCAAGTCGCCGTTCATCGTGCCGACTTCGCTACCGAAGTAAGCCGTTTGATTCGCCGAATACGTCGTGGGCGCGTTCAACATCGCAACATAGACGACACCTTCGGCGAGCGCCGGTGGCGTAAGAACTCCGCCGAACGAACCGGGCAACACCCGGGTTGTAGCAGTTAGCTCCGTGAGGTGATCGTTCATATGCATGCCGACCTCCACCGGTCCCCAGAGCACCTCACCATTGTCGCGCCGATTGGCCCAGACGCGACCCTCTTTGCCCGTACTAACAACAATCGGCACGCCAGCCACTTCTGTTAGCATCGTGTGGAGGAGGTCGCGATCAAACAGGTCGTGTTGGATCGTTTGGTGGTGCCACTGGTAAGCACCACTGCGCACATCGAGGGCGAGCGTCGAGTCAGTGTACAAGTTGTCGCCAGGACGACTTGAACCGTTAGGGAACTGAGGAGTCCCAGGGAAGGGTGCCGGATTCGCGACCGCCCAAAATACGCGTCCGCTGTCGATGTCGATCGACGGTGGGTACCAGGCCCCGCCACCGGAGTTCACGCTGTTGTTGCTCCAGAAGTCGGGGGATTGGATCGTGTCGAAGCGCCAGCGTTCGTCGCCAGTCTTCTGATCCAGTGCTTTGAGAATCCCGCGATCTCCGCCCGTGTAG
>DASRXR010000423.1:0-4300 GCA_035687405.1 Polyangiales bacterium | reverse complement strand
AGGAAGCAAGCGAGGACAGCTCCGCCGGCTTCGACATGCACCACGTCGTCGCGATGATTCGGGCGGCCTTTCAGCACGCGGTCTCGCTCGAGTTCGCGCTCGAGTACGAGCACTTGTTCCGCGCTCAGGGCGACTTCTACTTGCCGCACGCGTTCATGGACGTGAAGTTCGCCGAGCAGTTGATCTTGCGCGCAGGTTGGTTCGAGGTTCCGGTCGGCGCCTTCAACGAGTATTTGTATCCCGACTTTCTGCGCATCACCGGCACCGGCCCGCTATTCACGCGCTACGTGATCCCGGGGCTGTGGTCCGAGGTCGGCGTCCAGCTTCGTGGCCGGTTCGCGCTGACGGGCATCACGAACCTCACGTACGCGGTCTTCGTCGTAAACGGGCTGGAGCAGCCGGACGAAAATCGGATGGACGGACGCGTCGCGGAGGGCGGCGAGATCCGCACGATGCGATACAACATCAACGATCAGTACAACGGCGACAAAGCGTTCGGCGGCCGGCTTGGTCTCGAGATCGACGAGTTCGACATCGGTGTCTCCGGGTACAGCGGCCGCTACACGATCGAGCGCAACCGGCGGCTCAGCATCGGCGACGTGGATCTGTCCTACCGAGACCAGTACCTGACGATCCGCAGCGAAGCCGCACTCGCCTGGGAACAGACCACCGACGAAGTGCTGCACAAGTTCGGCATGTACTTCCTCGTCGCGGGCCGGCCGATTCCGTGGATCGAGCCGTACGCCCAGTACGACTTTGCCGATAACAACGGCGTCGAGCACCGTGTGCTCGGCGGCGTCGCGCTGTATCCGTTTCCCGAGCAGCGCTCGACGCGCAACTTGAGGTTGAAGAGCGAGTGCGGAGTCGACTTCTTGCCGAACGGCAAGGAGGACTTCATCTGGTTCTTTCAGCTCACGACGGGCTTCTAAACGCGTCTACGGCAGCACCTGCGCCTACGGCAGGACGCGCGCTCGCTCGTACAGCCAAGTCATGCCGAGGCGATGGCTCAACTCAGTCGAACGCCGCGCCAGCGCCTGGCCACGATCTTTCGCGGAAGCGTCAGGCCGAGCGCGCAACCACCGCGCGTACTCGTAAAAAGTGCGCGCGAGCTGAGGTAGGTGCTCGATTCGCTCGTTCATTGCGATCGCGGACTCGAAGTGCGCTTCGACGCGATTGTCTCGACCGGTCGCAGCAGCCAGGAGGCCAAGGTAGTGCGACACGCTGCCCTGATGGATCAGCATCAAGTCGGGCGTGTTGTGATTCGG
Organism: Polyangiales bacterium; assembly: GCA_035687405.1. Lineage (GTDB taxonomy): Bacteria > Myxococcota_A > Polyangia > Polyangiales > JAFGIB01 > JADGRF01. The sequence continues at coordinate 3,035 of DASRXR010000423.1, read as the reverse complement.
GTAGGGCGACAGCAGCGTGTACAACTTTTCTGCGCGTGGCCGGTCGCCGAGGATCGACGCCACCACAGCCGAGTTGCACAGCGTCATCAGGTAGCTGATTTCCTTCGGCACGTTGTCGAAGTCGCGCCGAGCCAGCGTCTGGTACTGGCGGCGCGCGGCTTCGAGGTCGCCGCTCTCGGCTGCGAGCATCACGCCGTACGACCACAGGCTGGAGGGGAGCTCGGCGGGCCACGTCGCGCCGCTCAAGTCGATGTACATCTTCAGCGCTTCGGCGCCGCTCGAGAAGTAGCTGACGACGCTGCGCAGCGCGCCGACGAATAGCCGGCAGTAGCTGAGCCCCATCCGCATGCCGCTCTCGTGCAGCGAATTGCAGGCCTCGAGCGCCTCGGTGAATTGCCCGCGCAAAAGCTGCGCCTGCGCGCGCTGGCGATCGTAGTACCAGCGAGTCTCCGGCATCCGCAGCTCGTTGCCGAGGTGGCCGAGCCCTTCGAGCACGACGCTCGCGGACTTGATGTCGCCGCGGTACATCAGTGCGCTGAAGCGAGCCATGTGCGCGTCCCAGCTCACGTCGGTCAGCGGCCGATCGAGCGCGGTGATCTCGTCCGAGACCGCGAGCGAAGCGTCGATGTCGTCCGGCCCACTCAACGAGTAGAGGCGCGCGCGCAGTGCTTCGAAGACGTTCGACTTGCCGTCGCGGCCCGCAGCGCTGGCGTCGCTCGGTGTGAGCTTGCCGGCGTTCCAGCGTTCGCGTGCGAGCGACAGCGCGAGAGCACTCGTGCGCTTGCTCTGCTCGAGATCGCTCGCGATCGGCGGTACACACGCGAGCTGACTGAGCGCGCTGATCCGCTGCGGGCTCGGCCCTTCCGGTGCCGTACGCAGCGCTTGTTCCAGCGCTTCGCGAACCAGCTCGTCCGGCAACGTGCTCATCGCGTGAGTCGGCCGCAAAATGCGCGCTGCCTTCACCAGCAGATCGCCGTGACCGTCCTTCGACGCCAGCCCGATCGCGAGCTTCAAGGTGTGCCGCGTCTCTTCTTCGCGGCCCGCCCAGCGCTGAGCCTTTCCGGCTCGAAGCAGCAGCTCTGCGCGTTGCCGCGAGGTCACTGACAAGTCGAGCGCTTGGGCTTCGAGCGCCCACTGATAAAACATCGTCGCGTCTTGGAAGGCGTGTGAACGCTCCGCGACTTGCGCGGCGCGCACGCAAGCGTCGGTGACCGCGCCCGGATCGCCGGACGCGAGCGAACGGTAGTAGTGAATCGCGATCTCGCTCGCGTGGTGCTCGCGATCGGCAAACTTCGACAAGAGCTCCGCCGCGCGGCGATGCGTCGCCACACGTTCGGTCGGCTTCACGTCGTCGTACAAGATCGTGCGAATCAGCGCGTGCTGGAAGCGATAGCGATTCGGCGCCTCGGCGAGGACGAAGCCGCGAGTCAGCGCGGCGTCCAAGCGATCGAGCAAGGTGTCGATATCCAGCTCGGCGACTTGGTTGAGCAACGTCAGCTCGAACACTTCACCGAGCACGGCAGCGATCGACAGGAGTGCGAGCGCGTGAGGCTCGAGCGCGCGCAGCGGCATCCGCAACACGTCGCGTGCGAGCTTCGAGGGCTGGATCGCGCGCTGTGAGAGCTCGCGCAAACCACCTGCACCGGCGTGTGCGATCAGCGAACGCACCGTCTCTTGCACGAACAGCGGGTTGCCCGCAGTCGCGGCCAACACGGCCGCGCAGAGCTCTGCACTCGGCTCGCCGTGCTGCGTGACGCTCGCGATGTACTTCGCGATGTCCGATTGCGTGAGATACGCGACGCTGAACGTCAGCGCTCGACGCGACAGCTGCGACGAAGTGCGCGCGCTGTGCAGCATGAACTCTTCGCGTTGGGTGCCGAGCACCATCAGCCGCGCGCGAGCGAACTCCGGCGCGGCGAACGACAAGAGCTCGATCGTACCGGCATCCGCCCAGTGCAAGTCGTCGAACACGAGCAAGAGCGGCGCGGCTTGCGCCGCTTGCAGCAACAGGCGCGTGACCTCGTCGAAGATCCGAACTCGCCCCGCCGCCGTGACCGACACCGGCCGCTGCGGTTCCGATTGCTCGTCGCTCACCTCTGCCGCTGACAGCTGCGCGAGGAGGGCGCTCCCGCCCGGCCGCAGGTCCGGCTGAACCTGCACGAGCTCGCGTAAGATCTGCTGCCAGGGCCAGAACACCGGCGCGCCCACGCCTTCGACCGAACGCCCGGAGAGCACGGTCACGCCGCGCGCTCGCGCGAACGCGGCGAGCTCGGTCGCACAGCGCGTCTTGCCGATGCCGGCCTCGCCGATCAGCAAGCACAACCGACCCGCGCCGACTTGGGCTTCGATCAGCTGCCCATGCAGCTGGGCCATCAGCTCTTCGCGACCGACGAACGGAAGCGCAGGGACGCTGATCGCCGCTGCGGGCGGCGCCGCCTGAAGCGAATTAACCGCGGCGGACGTGGGCGGGGGTCGCACGCTGTCGCTGAGCGTGGCGTTCGCATTCGTCCCCGCCGTAGGCAGGGCGTCGAGCGAATGCACGTCCGCAGCAAACCGATAGCCGCGCCCGTGCACGGTTTCGATCGGCAGCTTCGCGCCGCGCGTCTGCCCGAGAGCGCGCCGCGCGTGGCTGATGCTCCAGGTGACTGCCGCTTCATTTACGTGAGCATCGGGCCAAAGCGCGCTCAACAACTCATCTTTACTGACAACACGTTCGCGATGCTCAACCAGGTACCGCAGCACATCGAAGACTTGCGGCTGAAGCCGCAGCTCTTGGCTGCCATGGGTGAGCTTGTAAGCGTCCGTATCCAGTTCGTAACCAACGAACGTGTACCGCACGCGCCGAATGTATCCAGGTAGCGGCGTGCGAGCAAATCGAACATTCGCGTAGGACTGCGGAAGACGCGAGATCCTTCCGCCAAGAAGCTGCCAATTCCGAGGTTTCTTAGGCGCGATCACGCAGCGCGTTGCGCAGTGAAACAACCCTCACCCACCGCCGAGTTAGAGCCTTTGCAGCGAATGTCGCGCGCAGGCAA
>DASRXR010000422.1:0-2355 GCA_035687405.1 Polyangiales bacterium | reverse complement strand
TCAAGACCGTCGCATCGCAGTTCGCTGCGCGCTGCAGCAGGTCGAACAACCGCCGCATCGGGTCCGAAGAACCGACTAAACCGCCGAAGCGCAAGAGCGATGCGGGCGGACTCGCCTGATCACCCACATCCCGTGCAGTACTCGGCACCTGCCAAAAACTATCAGTACAACCGCACGCTAACAAGGACACCGCTCAAGCGAACAACGGCGCGAGCTTTCGCGCGACGCGCTCACTCATCAGATTCGGCTTGAGCTTCGAGACTTCCAGCGCTTGCTCGTAGAACGCACGCCCGATTTCGCGCGCACCGAGCTCTGCCGCCGACAGCGACGCACGCTCGAGCAACTCGACTTCTTCCATCGGCTGCACCTCGATCGTCAGTGCGCGCACGACCAGTGTTTGCCATTCCTCGACCGACGCACCCCGAACCACCAACTCGATCATCTCGAGCAAGACTTGCAACGGAGGCTCCAGCTCGGCGTCGCGCTCACCTGCCGCGAGCGCACGCGCCGTGCGCTCGCGAATGTTGCGCGCATGCTGGCCCGCGGCAGCGCGATCGTCGTCGTAAACTGAGATGCGCGCCAGCAGCAGCTCACTCACGCTGACCTCTCGGTTGCTCTCGCCGAACAGCTGCTTCGAAAGCTCGATCCCGCGTTGCGCTCGCTCGCGCGCCGGACCCAAGCGACCGAGGACGTATTCGCTCTCCGCCAAGTTGTACACGGCCACGTATTCGATCGAGGCCTCGCCAATTTCGCGGCCGAGCTGAGCGGTTCGCGCGAGGTCGACGAACAATCGATCGAGATCCTTCAGGCCGTGCCAGAGCACCGCGCGATTTCCGAACGCAGCTGCGACGTGCCACAAGTCACCGCGCGAAGCGGCCTCCACGATCAACTCTTCGAAGCTGCTCTCGGCCTGTTCGAGGTGCCCCGAGTTCGCGAGATCGGTCGCAACCATGAGCTGAGCGATGATCCGCGTCTCGTAACCTTCGTCGCCGAGCGCCTCCGCGAGCCTGACCGCTTCGCTGCCGACGCGCACGGTCGCCTCCGCTTCGCCGAGCCGGTGATGACTACGCGCCAAGCCCATCGCGAGACGCGCTTGCAAGAGCGGAGACAGCGGCACATCCATCGCTTCGACCTCGCGCACCAATGCCATCGACTGATTCGCTTCGCGCGTCCAATCGAGGACGGTCGCTTCGTCCAACATCAACTCGATCTCGCGCTCGGTCGCAGCACGTGCGTGAGCCTGCTCCTTCGCGCGCCGCAGATCCGTGAGCGCGACCTCTTGGCGTCCGAGACGCGAACGCATCAGCCCGCGGCCTCTCGCTGCATCGATCGTGCGCGGGTCGTCTTCCACGAGGTTGTCGAGCGCACTGCCGAACGCGGCCTCTGCTTCGAGATACGCCTGCACTCGCGTGTAGCGCTGAGCGAGCTCGAGGTACGCACTCGCCGCGATCTCGCGCTCGCCACACCGCGCCGCGTGCATCGCGAGCCGCGGCAGACGCTCGTCGTCGGGCAGAGCGAGCGTGCGATACATCTCGAATGCAGCCCGATGCAAGCGTGCGCGCTGCACCTCGGGCAACATCTGATAGATCGTGTCGCGCAGCAGCGAGTGACGAAAGTCGACGCGACGGTTGCGATGGCGAATCAAAATGCCGCTATCGACCAAGCGCTGCACGCCGACGGCGGCATCGAGCTGCATGTCTTCGGGCAGCACGTATTTTTCCAGCACCTGCAGGAGCGCCTCGATCTCGAGCATCGAGAAGTGTGCGCCGAGTACCGAGCCGAGGCGCGCGTGGCCTGCGAGCTGCGGCGGTAACGCCTCGATCTCACGGATCGCATTCCACTGCAGAATCGGTAGATCCGGTAGCTTGTCGAGCTCGTCGGTCGCGAGGTAGTAACTGCCACGCTCGGAACGACGCACGAAGCCATCGCGCTTGAGACCTCGCACGAGCTCGACGAGCAATCGCGGTACGCCTTGGGTCCGCTCGACCAGCCGCAGCAACACTGCTTCTGGAATGAACTCCGCGGGCAACAGCAGCCGGCGTGCGAGCTCGGTCGCGTTCTGCGGCTCGAGCGCCGAGAGCACGATCTTGTGCGCGACAGCCGCGCGCGTTCCCCAGCTCGGACGACTGCCGACGAAGCTCGGACGCACCAGCACGAGCACCCAGACTCGAGCCGCGACGTCTTTCAAGGTCGCATATTCGATCGCGTCGAGCGTCGCTTCGTCGGCGAGGTGCGCGTCGTCCAGCACGAGTGCGATCGGCTTACGCGCACCGCGGCGCCGCATCGCTTCACCGGCAGCGCGTGCAGCTGCGAGCCGCAGCGCGCCAGGCGCGGATGCGAGCCGTCGAACTTCCG
>DASRXR010000421.1:0-5854 GCA_035687405.1 Polyangiales bacterium | reverse complement strand
CGTCCGGGCCAAAGAGATGTCTCCGCAAGAAGTCAGCGCGCACGTGCTGCGGAAACTGAAGCGCGCCGCGGAAAACTATCTCGGCGAGACGGTCACCGAAGCCGTCATCACCGTCCCGGCTTACTTCAACGACTCACAACGCCAGGCGACCAAAGACGCCGGCCGCATCGCCGGCCTCGACGTCAAGCGCATCGTGAACGAGCCGACGGCGGCTGCGCTCGCGTACGGCTTGGACAAGAAGGGCGATGAAGTCATCGCGGTCTACGACTTCGGTGGCGGTACGTTCGATATCTCGGTGCTCGAAGTCAGCGACAACGTCGTGCAGGTCATCAGCACGAACGGTGACACGCAGCTCGGCGGCGACGACATCGACAACGCGCTGATCGACTACTTGGTCGCAGAGTTCAAGAAGGACCAAGGCCTCGACGTCTCGAACGACAAGATGGTCATGCAGCGTCTGAAGGACGCGGCAGAGAAGGCGAAGATCGAGCTCTCGAGCAAACTCGAGACGACGATCAACCTGCCGTTCTTGACCGCGGATGCTTCGGGCCCGAAGCACATGAACATCCGCATCTCGCGCGCGAAGTTCGAGTCGATGATCGAGGTGCTCGTCAATCGCACCCTCGAGCCGACGAAGAAGGCGCTCGCAGACGCGGGCAAGAGCCCGACGGAAATCCACGAGGTAGTGTTGGTCGGTGGTTCGACCCGCATTCCGATGGTGCAAGAGGCGGTCAAGAAGTTCTTCGGCAAAGAGCCGCACAAGGGCGTCAATCCGGACGAGGTCGTGGCGATCGGTGCCGCGGTTCAGGCAGGTGTGCTCTCGGGCGACGTCAAGGACATGGTCCTGCTCGATGTCACTCCGCTCTCGCTCGGTGTCGAGACGCTCGGCGGCGTGATGACGACGTTGATCGAACGCAACACCACGATCCCGACCCGTCGTGAAGAGGTGTTCTCGACTGCCGAAGACAGTCAGAACAAGGTCGAGATTCACGTGCTGCAGGGCGAACGTGCCGAGGCGCGTTTGAACCGAACGCTCGGGCGCTTCCACTTGGAAGGCATCATGGCCGCGCCGCGCGGCGTGCCCAAGATCAAGGTGACGTTCGACATCGACGCGAACGGTATCTTGAGCGTGACCGCACGCGACGAGGCGACCGGCAAAGACCAGAAGATCACGATCACCTCGAACAGCGGTTTGTCCGAGCAAGAGATCGAGAAGATGGTCGAAGAGGCCAAACAGCACGAAGCTGAAGACAAGTCGCGCCGCGAGGAAGTCGAGCAGCGTAACCGTGCAGACCAGCTCTGCTACCAGGTCGAGAAGACTCTGGATGAGAGCAAGGACAAGCTGCCGGCCGAGAAGGTCACGGGCATTCGTGATCAGATCGCGAAGCTGCGGTCGTCGATCGAGAAGCAGGACAAGGACGGCATCAAAGCCGGCACCGAGTCTCTCGAGAAGATGATGCACGAGATCGCCCAAGCGGCTTACCAAGCTGCGGGTGGCGGCCCCGGTGGTCCGGGCGCTCCAGGTGCACCGGGTGCTCCGGGTGCGGGCGGTGCAGCCGCTGGCGGCGAGAAGAAGGATGCCGGCAAGAAGAAGCAAGACGACGTGATCGATGCCGAATACGAAGAAGGCAACTAACACTTCAGTCTTGTGTGCGCGCTGAGCGCACGACATCGCGAACGCCGGGCTCTCCATCGAGAGTTCGGCGTTTCGCGTTTAACCGGTCACGACCTGTCGTCGATCTTCGGCGTGTTCACACACGGCCGTACGTTGTCGCGAGCCAGAGCGCACAACTGCGTACGTTCAAAATTCCAAGCTCACGATCTAAGATGGTTAGTGACGATTTTGGCCGACCCATCTACACCCCAAGCTGAAGTCGCCTGGCTCGAGAAGGCTCTGTTTCTCGCGGCGCAGGAGCTTGCGTCGTTTCGTGCCAGCGCGGCTGCGGAACGTGAGCGAGCGCAGTTTGCGCTGCGCGATGTCGAACAAAAACTGAGCGCGCTCGAAACCGAGCGCAGCGCAGCGGAACGCCGGCACGCGGCAGAGCTCGAGCGCGCACAGTCGCGATTCGAAGCGGAGCTGGCCGATCGAGCAAAGGCGTGGGTAGAGCTCGGGAACGACGTCGCTCAGCGCGGCGATCAAACCGCGGTCGTGAGTGGCAAGCTGCAAGTCGAGATCGAACGCGTCGCACAGCTGGGCCGCGAGCTCGGCGATGCACGCACGCAGCTGAAGGACGCGCTCGAAAGCAAAGCGGAGCTGCTCGGTCAGTTTGCGACGATCGAAGAGCAGTTCGCGACGGCGGCGGTCACGACGAAAGAAGCGATCGAGCAAGCGGCGGCGACGCGCGGGCAACTCGACCGGATGAACGTCGAGCTCGATCAGAGCATCGCGCGCTGCCGGCAGCTCGAAGCCGAAGCGCGCACGCTCGCGAGCAAGTTCAACGAGCGTAGTGAAGACATTGAGAGCGCCGAGCGTTCGGTCGTGCGTTTGAAGGCGGAGGTCACCGAAGGGCAGTCGCGCATCCAGTCGCTCGAACGCGCTGCGTCCGAGCTGCAAGCGTTGCGGCCGGAGCTCGAACGCGAGCGCGACATGCGCAAGGGCGCGATCGAGAAGCTCGAAAAGCTTCAATCCGATCTGGACTCGGAGAAGCGCAAGCTGCAGCAAGCCGAAACCGGCGTGTTCGAGGCGAAGCGCTCAGTCGAGCTCGCTCAAGTGGACTTGTTGTCGTCGCGCCGCGAGCGCGATGAGAGCCGGCGTGAGCTCGAAGCGTCGCGCACGAAGATCGAACAGGCCGAGAAGGACTTGGTCGAAGCGAAGCAATCGCGCAAAGAGACCGAGCGCGAGGCCGAGCTCACCAAAGAAGTCGAGAGGCTCCGCACTGAAAAGAGCGAGCGTGAAAGCCAGCTCGCACGCGACCTCGACACGGCGCGCCGCGATTTCGAGGCGGCAAAGCGCGACCACTCGCAGAACAAACACGAGCTCGATGCGCGAACGCAGGCCGAGCTCGAGGCTGCACGCAAGGATCGCGAGGAAGCGCGCCGCGACGCCGAAAAGGCCAAGCGCGATGCGGACGTGAAAGTCGCAGAGATCGAAACGCGACTCGCCGACGAGCTCGCGACCCTACGCAAAGAGCGCGATCTATCGAAGCGCGAGCTCGAAGAGTCCGGCACTTCGCGCTCGGCGCAGGTCGAGCTCGAGAAGGACCGCGTCGCGCAGCTGAAGGTCGAGCTCGACGAAGTGCGCGGGGAGCTCGAACGCACGCGTTCCGAGCGCGAGACGTTGCGCGAGGAGCTCGCCCACCAGCAGAAGGTAGCTGCGGGCCATTCGCCGAAGCGGGAACCGATCCGCGGGCAGCCCACACGCGTCGAACGCGAGCAGCAGATGACGGTACCGATTCCGGATCGCGCGCCAGCCAACGAAGTTGCGGAGCCCGTTCCTACGCCCACAACGCGGACCCGCCCGCGCGAAGGCACAGCCTATTCGGTGAATCACGTCGAAGAGGAGCAAGTGTTCATACGTAAGGGAGGCGGGGGCGGAGGCCGAGGCAACCGATGAGCGCCAACTTGCTGATCATCGAACGTCCGGGAAGTTTTCGTGACGCGTTAGTGAGTGAGATCGAACTGTCCGGCGCATCGCCGCACGTTCGTGACGACGCGATGGACGCGCTCGCGACGTTGCAAGTGCTGTCGCCGAGCCTCGTGCTCGTGTCGGAAGATCCAGGGCCGCCTGGAGCGGCGAGCGTGTGCCGACTGGTGCGAAGCAAGCTCGCAAACGCGACCGTGCTTCGGCTCGGCGACGCTTCGATGCGCGACCTGCTCGATGATCAGAGCCCGTTCGTGCCGCGTGCGATCGGTCCGACCGCGATCGCGAAGTACTTGCTCGCGCGCGCCGAAAATCGGAATCAAGACGTGCAGCTGCATCGTGCGTGGGATGCGCCACTCGGAAGCCTCGAGCTCGGGCCGCTCCTGCTCGCTGTGCTGCAGCGCCAGCTCACCGGCCGGCTCGTGCTTACGTCGCCGGCGGTGGAGCGCGAGCTGTCATTTGCCCGCGGCTTCATCGTGGGCGCTCGCTCGTCGGTGTTTGCCGAGCGGCTCGGCCAAGTAGCGATGAAGTCGACGCAGCTGACGGCGGCGCAAGTCGATTCGGCGCTCGATCAATCGCGCACCTCCGACAGGCGCCTCGGCGAAGTGTTGCTCGACACGTCGGTGTTCGACGGCCCGCAGCTATTCAGCGCGCTGTGCGCACAGTTTCTCGAACAGGTGACTGCGGCGTGTAACGGCGGTGCGTGCACCGTGCGCTTCCTGCTCGACGAGACTGTGATCGGTCCGAGCTCGGCACTTCGACTGCACCCCGTGACTGCGGTGTTGCTCGCGGTGCGTCGCACGGCGAAGGAAGACGTCGGTCGTGTGCTCGATCAACTCGCGGATCGCACGCTCTCGGCAGAGCAAACGCCGGAGTTGGTGCGGCGCTGGCTCGAGGCTGCGGGCGCTTCCGATCCGTCGACACTTCTGAGTGGGATCGCGAGCGTGCGTGGCCTGCGCGATCGACTGCGCGAGCGGCTCGCCAAATCCGATCAGCCCGACGCGGATTCGGACTGCGTTGCGCTCGCGCTGTTGCGCGTTGGTGCGATGCGGCTGCCGGGTCGCGCCAGCCTCGTGCCGACCGATTTGCGTTCCGCCGTGACGACGCTGTCGCCGCCGAGCGTCGCGAGCGCGGTAGTTCGCTGCGCGCGCGCGACCTTCGAAAGTTGGCCGCTCACGGCGCTCGCGCAAGCCAGGTCGCCGCTCGAGCAGCAGCTCGATGTGTATCTGCAGGGTCCACGTTCGGCCGCGGCTGCGCGCAGTGCTGCGCTTCGCGGCCCGAGCGGCGAAGCGAGCGAAGTCGATCCGGAGATCCTCGCGCTCGCGCTGCGTGCGAGCGGCTCGCAACAGCGTCATCCCGGTGCTTGGTTGCCGCTGCCTTCGCGCGCGTCGGCGCGGGACGTTCGGCTCGCATGTCACGCCGTCGCTGCGAAGCTCGACGCCTTGCGCGACGATCCGGAGAAACCCGTCGAACGGCTCCGCGTCGCGGAGCTGCGCTGGCAGATCACCCGCGCGCTCGGGTCGCTCGATTCGGGTGCTGTGCTCGCCGAGCCGGCCACCAAGCCTGTCTTGATGGCACCGGCTACATCCAAACCGGCCAATCGGATGTCCGTCACCGGTGGTTTGCCTGCGGCGCCGCGTCCCGAAAACTCGCCGGCGAGCTCGCACGCCGGTGATCCGCTGCTGCTCGCGCAGGTCGAGCCACTCGTCCAGCAAGGTCGCTGGGCCGAGCTGCGCACATTGCTTGCCGGCCAAGAAGAAGCGCCGGCAAACCTGCCGCCCGCGTTTGCGCTGCTCTACGCGATCGCGCTCAAAGAAGGCGCGGGTGCCGACGACGCAAAGGACGGCCCGCGTGAACAAGCCGAGGCGCTGGGAATCGCCGCGGTCAGCGAGTTGCTTTCGATTCCGCCGCACAGCGCGACCGCGCTCGTCGTCGCCAAACGTGCGCTGCGTCGCCGGCCGCTCGAGTGGAACCAAAAAGCGTCGGGGCGCACCTCCGTGCTCTTCGTGATTCTGGCGCTCATTTGCGGTGCGGGCGTGGGCTTGGCACTGAGCCCGCAACTGATGCAGCTGATGCAGATGTTCCAGCGCTAGCGCTCCGCTGATTCGCAGCCGACAGCGGCGAGATCGGGCCTTCGCAGCGAGCGCGAGGCCGAGTCCTATTTCGGACCGCGCGGAATAATCACGACCCTAGGCGGTTCTCCGCAGGTTGCTGGCCCGGTCACGATGTCGCACCCCTCATAAGAGTGGCGGCGGGGCGTGCTAGCATCCGCCG
>DASRXR010000420.1:0-5162 GCA_035687405.1 Polyangiales bacterium | reverse complement strand
CAAGTGGTTGCTCGGCGGTGACATTCGTCAGTCGCGTTTGACCTTCACGATGAAGGGCCCCGAAGTTCTCGGTGGTGCGACTCCGACCGGCGTCATGGAGCTCGATCTCGGCGGTGGTAACCAGATCACGACCGTTCCAGGTGCGAATGCCGCCGTCACGATTCGCGATGCGATGGGCACGGTCCTCGGGACCGGCGCTGCGCCGACCTTCACCGGCAGCGCGTACGGCGACGAGTCACTCCTGCCGCGCGTTCGCGTCGCGTACGTCGAGCTGAACTGGGGTGCGGGCACCGACATTTTGCGCGTCGGTCAGTTCCACAACTTGCTCTTGCCGATGATCGCCGCTTCGGCGAGTCACACCGGCACGCCGCTGGGCTACGGCGCAGGCCAACTCGGCTGGCGTTCGCCCGGCATCACGTACTTGCATCGCTTCGCGGTGACCGAGGACATCAACTTCGACATCGGCTTGCAGATCAACCGCAACAGCTGGATCGACAACTTCGCTCCGTGCGCTCCGAACATGGGCCCGCCCACGGTGCCGAACTGCTTGCCGTCAGGCGTGAGCTTGGGCGAAGCGTCGATGTTGCCGCAGGTCGAAGCGCGCGTGATGTTGTCCGGTGGCAAAGCCCCGAGCCCGTGGCCGCTCTACGCGCCGAACGTGTGGCAGATCTACGCGGTCGGTCACTGGGATCAGAAGGATCTATCGGGCATCGGTGCGACCGCGCCCGTGCCCGCGCCCGGGGCCGTGGCCGCGCGTGACACCATGACCACCGCAGTGGGTGAGTTCGGATTCAAGCTGCACGTGGGCCCGGTGTTGGTCGCCGCGAACGGCTATGCAGGACAGAACTCCGGCAACGTCTACGGCAACATCTTGCAGCTGCAGCTGCCGAACATGCCTGACGTCAGCGGCCTCGGTGGCTGGGGTCAGCTCGGCGTCGAGCTCACGAGCCACTTGAGTCTGTGGGCGTTCGGCGGCATCGATAAGGTCGACCAAGAGCAGGCGCGGCTAGCAGGCCTAACCCGTGTGCAGAACGTGCAGATCTCAGGCATGTTCTCCTACGTCGAGGGTCCGCTGATCATCGCGCTCGAGTACTTGTACATCTCGACCGACAATCTGGTCACGACGCCTGCGGTCGCACCCGCGGTCGCTCCGACCGTCTCTAAGGTGAACGCGGACGGCAGTCAGATCGCGCTGACTCTCGCGTACATGTTCTGAGTCGCGGCCGTTGCCAGCGCTGCTCTAGGCCTGCTGAAGTTTGCGGGCCGCAGCGCTGGCGAGTGGCAGCATTCCAATCTTAGTCGCGGTCTCGCGCACCGACTCCAACAAGTCGCGTGCGCGAGCCGCGTCGTGCACACGCGGCGACTCGAGCAGCAAGTCTGCGAGCTCGAGCTGCGACTGCACTTCGCACGGCACGAGGCCGAACGCCCGATTGCGCTCGACCGCGACTTCGTAGTGTTTGCGCGCGTCCTCATCTCGACCGAGCGAGTGCGCGAGCTGCGCGAGGTAGTGCGACACCGAACCGTCGCAGTGAAACGCGATGTCGACCGCGTAGTACTCCGGGTACTCCGACAAGAGCTCATAGAGCGCGCTGCATTGTGCCGGAGTGCCCGCGATGGTGCATACATTGGCGAAGTTGCAGAGCACCATCAAGTAGTCTCGATCGCTCGGCAGGTCGCGCAGCGCCTCGACGCTGATGGCCGCAAGCGCGGTGCGTAGCTCCTCGACGAGGCCGAAGTCCGCCATCGTGCGGAGCTTGCGCGCTAATGTGAACGGGAGTTCTTCCTGCGTGATCGTGAGCCCTGGCTTGACGCGCGCGGCGAACTCGGTGACGTCGATCGTACGCAGGAGCAGCGTGCCGTAGTCGAGCGACAGGATCTCGCGCCAGGCTTGAAAACGAAACCGCTGCGCGCGAGCCCGCAGCCGGGCCATCTCTTCGTCCACGCCGTTGAAGTCGCCGCGATTCATTCGCTGCACCATCAGATAGCGTTCGTGGTGCCAACCGAGCTCGATCAGATTGATCTTGGAGAGCGTCTTCGCGCGCGCCTCGAACGCCCGCTCCACCGCCAGCTTGTCGCCGCGCTGCATCGCACTGATGATCCGGAACGTTGCGGTCGCTAGCGTTCGACCCCGGCGGCTCGGGATCTCTGCGAGTGCTTCGCGGTCGATCTCGACTGCGATCGCCTCGGCGATGTGCGCGGTCTTGGGCCCGCCGTTGAAGTATAGTTTTGCGGCGCGCAAAGATTCGAGCGCGTCCACGGCTTTCGAGCGCTGCGCTCGCGGCTCTGCCTCGTCGAGCAGCGCATTCACGCGCCGTGCACTACGGCAGTTCGGCGCGGTCCACGCCAAGTGCGTGAGCGCGATCGCGCGGCGGCGGTCGTCGTCGGCCGGCAAGACTTCGATCGCAGCCTCGAGAACGGCTGCCGCTCCGGGCTGCGCGATGATCCCCGGCGCCGGGCTCAAGAACTGACCGGCGACTGTGAGCAGCTCGCCAAAACCGCCCTCGCGCGCGAGGGCGACACCTTGCGCGAGGTGCCCCACGTACTCGGCGTCCGCGAGCGCGCGTTCCACCATCGACAGCTCGAGTAGCAGCGCCGTGCGAACCTCAGGGTCGGGCTCGACCCAAAACGACAGTGAGGCGAGGGCGCGTCGCAAGAGGGCGCGTGCTTTAAACGTCGAGGACGCGCGATGCGCCGCGAGCGCTGCGTTGCGCGCGTGACCGATCGCGTTTGCAACATCGCCTTGCGGCAGCGCGGACAAGAAGTGATGCGCGAGCTCCGCACTCGAGACATCTCCACCAGCGGCCCGCCGCTTCGCGAGGCCTTCGCCCGCGCGCAAGTGCAATCGGCCGCGCTCCTTCACCGGCAGATCGGCGTAGAGAACTTCGCGGATCAGCTCGTGATCGAACGCGTACGCACCGACCACGTCGTTCGACGGAATCACGGTGTCGTTGGCGAGCGAGCCATCGAGCGCTTCGAGTAGTTGATCCGGCGTGCACTCGGTCACGAACCCGAGCAGGCCGAGATCGAAGTCGTGCCCGATGACCGCCGCGCCGGATAGCACCCTGCGCGAGTCGTCGGGCAACGCTTGGACGCGCTGGCGCAACAACCCTTGAGCAAGCCCCGACAGCTGAAGTTGCTCTGGATCGATCGGACCCGAGCGCCCTTCCCACGGCCGCAATAGCTCGACCATGAAAAACGGGTTGCCTTCGGACCGCGTGAACACGAGGTTGCTGATCTCCGCGCGCCCGCGCCCGAACACCGCCGTGATGTATTCGCGAATGTCCGACTCGTGCAGCCGCGCGAGCTCGATGCGCTCGCAGTTGCGATGCCGCAAGAGCCGCGAGAGATCGCGACTGCGCGTGCTCTCCGCCGCTGCTTCGCTTCGCAACGTCGCGACCACGAGGAGCGGCCAACGGGCGATGTCGTCGACGAGGTAGTTCAACACCCGTAGCGACATCGAATCCGCCCACTGGAGATCATCCAGCAAGATCACGAGCGGCTTCTGCTTGCTCAACCGGAACAGTGCCTGCGTGGTCTCGTCGACCGTGCGATGACTCTGCGAGCTCGTTTCGTAGGCGAGCTCGTGCATGAGCCCCGAGGCCTCGCTCGATGCGAGCCGCTTGTCGTGCTCGACCGCGCGCTGCTCGAGGAAGCGCAAAATCTCGGTCGCGGTCCCATCGCTATTCAGCTCGCGCAGCGCTTGCACGAAGGGCCACAACGGCGGCGCATTCTCGACTGGCTGGTAACGTCCCCAAACAGGGCTGGCGTTCTGAGCGCGCGCGGCGCGCTCCAAGCTCTCGGCCAAGCGAGTCTTGCCGATCCCAGGCTCGCCGATCAGCACACACACGCCACCCTGACCTGCGGTCATCCGGGTGAGCGCGTTCTCGAGCCGTTGCATACTCTCGAAGCGACCCACGAGGGGCGAGCCCAGTGCGCGCGAGGGCAGTGGCTCTGACGACGGTGGCGGGTGGCTGGAGCGCGCCGGCGGCGACTCGATCGACGTGACTTGCGGCAGAAAGCGGTAGCCGCGCCCGTAGCGGTTCTCGATGAACTCGCGCTCGCCAGGCCGATGCCCGAGTACTTTGCGCAGCTTAGCGACCGTAACGCTCAGGACGTTGTCGGCGACTGCGCGACCCTCCCAAACTAGGTCTAACAATTCTTGCTTGCTCACCAGGCGTCCTGGATTCGCAAGAAAACAACCCAGCAGATCGAGCTGCAGCGGGTCGACCTTCAAGATCGTATTCCCGCGACGCAGTTCGCGCCGGTCCTCATCGAAGACGAAGTCGCTAAACGCCAGTGCCACGCGTTCCCTCGAAGTAACTACACCAGACTTGCAGCCCGCGCCGTGATTTCAAGGCGCAAGAGGCGATGCTTCAGCTTCGCGCGCGAGGCGTTGTAGCTCGCCGTCGTCCATGCTGCGTTCGCCCATGTACGCGATGCCGATGACACCGCGAATCTGACCCGAGCTGTCGTGAATGGGAATGGCAACGGCAGCGTTCGCGTCGACGGCTTTCGCGCCCGGACGCACGTCGCCAGTGGTGTCCGTCTTCAAGTTGCAAGTCGAGACTGGCGCATCGCGTTCGAACGCGAGGCCGGCCATGCCTTTCCCCTTAGGGACGACACGCACGATCGCCGCGACCGGCGGTGGGATGTTCACGGCGGCGCTCAGCGTCAGATCATCGCCTTGGCGCGAGTGCACGGTGCCTGCGACGCCGCCGTTGGCTGTAAGCCACTGGCGCAACCAGGTTTCGATGGCGTTTGCTGCTTCGCTCATGGCCGCCAGTGTGCCACAACCGCGGCGAGGCCTCATGTCCGAAAGCCCCAACCCGGTCGTCGCCGAATCGGGTGCTGATCCCGCGGGCGACCAGGCGGTCTTGCGCTCACTGCGCACCGGCTTCTTCGGCGCAACGCAGCCCAGTTATCAGCTGACGCGCTTCGTATTTTTCCGTGCGCTCGGCCTCGTGTACACGGTCGCGTTTGCCGTGCTCGTGAATCAGATGATTCCCTTGTTCGGCTCGGGCGGGCTGATGCCGGCGGACCGCTATCTCGAACGGGTTCGCGAAAATTCCACGTTTTGGCAGTTACCGACCCTGTTTTGGTGGGGCGCGTCGGACGCAACGCTGCGGATTGCGGCCAGCCTGGGGCTCGGGCTGAGCCTGTGC
>DASRXR010000419.1:0-11318 GCA_035687405.1 Polyangiales bacterium | reverse complement strand
CCCGGCCAGGTCCGCCACAGCGTCACCCTGCCTCCCGGAGATTTCGAAGTGCACACCGAGCTGCGCCAGAGCCACGGCTTCACACTTGCGAGTGTTCGCAAGCTGCATGCGCCGGTTGAAGGACTCGTGAAGATTCGGTTGGAGCCGCCCGCGCGATGACGGCTTCGGTGACGCTCGCCCACAGCGGTAGCGAGCACCCCGGGCGCGTGCTCGAGATCGCGCGCTGTGCGCTGCTGTCGTTGAATGGCCCGCGGCGGGGCGAAGAAGTCATCATCGAGCGCGAGTGTTTTCGGATCGGCAAGGCCCCCGAAAACGATCTGGTACTCCTCGACGAGACGGTTTCTCGCGAGCACTGCGAGATCGTTCGCGACGACAAAGGCTACCTGCTGCGAGACCTGGGCTCGACCAACGGCACCCTGCTCGACGGCGCCGAAATCCGCGAAGGCTACCTGCGCGCCGGCGTGGTGATTCGGGTCGGCCGGATCGAATTGAAAGTGCGTCCATTCGCCGAGCGGATCGACCTGCTTCCGAGCGAGCGAGAGAGCTTTGGCGAGCTCGTGGGACGCCATCAATCGATGCGCGAGATCTTCGGCCTGCTCGAAAGGTTGGCTCCGACCGACGCGACCCTGCTCGTCGGCGGTGAGACCGGAACCGGCAAAGATCTCCTCGCTCGGGCCGCACACGCTGCCAGTCCGCGCGCGCGGCATCCTTTCATCGTGGTCGACTGTGGCGCCGTCGTGGGCACGCTGATCGAGAGTGAGTTGTTCGGCCATGAGAAAGGCGCATTCACGGGTGCGGTCGATGCCCGCAAGGGCGCGTTCGAGCTCGCGAACAAGGGCACGCTGTTCCTCGACGAGATCGGCGAGCTTCCGCTGCCCCTGCAGCCGAAGTTGCTGCGCGCGCTCGAATCGCGGCGGATCCGCCGCGTCGGGAGCGAGCGCGAGATCCCGATCGACATCCGGGTGATCGCGGCGACGCATCGCAATCTGCGTCTCGAAGTCGAGCGCGGCAAGTTCCGCGAGGACCTGTACTTTCGACTAGCCGTCGTCCCGCTGCACTTGTCACCGCTCCGCGAGCGCCGCGACGACGTGCCCATGATCGCCGAACGACTTTTGACCCGATTGGCAGAGCCGGGATCCACACCGATGACGATCGGCAAAGAAGCGCTCGCAGCGCTGCGCGCGCACGATTGGCCGGGCAACGTGCGCGAGCTGCGAAACGTGCTCGAGCGCGGGGCCCTGATGTCGCGCGCTGCCGGTGAAACCGAGGTCCGGCTGCTCGGGCTTCCGGCGCGGCACCAGGAACCCGCGAACAAGAACGAGAGCCCGCCCGCAAACGACTTCGATCCTGCAAAGAGTTACCGCGAGACGCGCGAGATCTGGGAGACCGAGTTCGAGCGCCGGTACGTGAGCTGGCTCCTCGGCCGCCACTCGGGCAACGTCTCGAGCGCGGCGCGGGAGGCGGATATGGACCGCAAACACTTGCATAAGCTCGCGAAGAAGCACGGTTTACGCGGGGACTGAGAACGGTAGCGAAATCGCGCGGTGCGCTCTATGCTGCCGCCGCTTCGAGATGCCGGACAGTCCTGTGAATACGAGCGCCCGCAAGCGGCGGTACGCGATCTCCGGCCTCGGCTTGCTCTGCGGCATCGGCGTCTTCCTGCTGATGTCGGTCGAGGGGCACGTCCGGCACGCGACGGTCTACGGCAGTGTGCTGCTGCTGGGGTTCGTATTCGGGCTGTTCTCGATGCTGAACCTGCTCGAACCGCCGGTGGGAGCGGTCGCGCTGCGCGATACCTCGTGGGCGCCGCTGCCGGGAGAGCCGGGCTGGGCGGCGCCGCGGCGGACGGTCGTGGTCGCGCTGATCGTGCTGTCGAGCATCGTGCTCGTGCTCGGCGGTCACTCGCTGCCGCTCGGGATCTGCCTCGCGCTCGCGATCCTGTTCATTTCCGCGGTCCGGCGGCCCGGGCTGATGGTGTTCGTGGTCGCGTCGGCGCTGTACCTGCCGCTGCTCGGGCGGTACGGCCTGTGGGATCCGTGGGAGACGCACTACGGCGAGGTCAGCCGCGAGATCTTGTCGCGTGACGACTGGATCTCGCTGTGGTGGGCGCAAGACCGCTGGTTCTGGTCGAAACCGATCTTGATCTTCTGGGTCGAGGCGCTGATTTGGAGCGCGTCGGGCCTGAACTTTCGGCCCGATACCGACCCGCTGCACACCGAGTGGGTGCTGCGGCTCCCGATCTACTTGATGTCGATCACAGCCTTGTTGGCCGTCTACGCGGTGATCGCGCGCATCTGGAACAAGCGGGCGGGGCTGCTCGCAGCCCTCGCGCTCGCCAGCATGCCCTACTACGCGTTTCTCACGCACCAGGCGATCACGGACCTGCCGTTCGTCGCGAACATGACGACGGCGATGATGCTGCTCGTGCTCGGCCTGACCGAGGACCCTGAGCGGCGCTCGAAGAGCTTGAAAGTTGGTCCGTGGGGGCTGTCGGCGCAGCACGCGGTGATCGCGCTGATCCTGCTGGTCGCGCTGCCGCAGCTGCTCTACCTCGCCTCGCGCAACATCACGCTCGTGCCGAGTGGGTTTGCCTGGCACCGCGACATCTTCGTATTCGGCTCGGCAGGCAATCCCGACGTGCCGGGAAACTTCGGGCTCCACGACGAAGCGCCGCGTTTCAACGGGATCTTCGTTCAGCCGCTCGCGCAGGCGCTGTACTGGGCGCTCGGGCTGGCGGCGATCGTGTGGATGCTCAAGCGCGAACAGCGCCTCCAGCAGCTGTACATGTTTGCGTTTTACGGGTTCTGCGCGCTCGCGTTCATGGCGAAGGGCATTCCCGGCTTTGCATTGCCGGGCTTCGTCGCGATGGTGTTTTTACTCGCGAGCGGCAAGTTCTCGATGTTGTTCGAGGGCAAGCTGCGCGTCGCGGCAGGGATGCTCGTCATCCTCGTGCTCGGGATGCCGTGGTTCGTCGCGATGTACGTGCGGCACGGCTCGGGATTTACCGATCGCCTGATCGTGCACGATCACTTGAATCGTTTGACGAGCGGCGTTCACGGCGACAACGGTTCGATTCAGTATTTCATCTGGCAGTTGGGGTACGGCCTGTTTCCGTGGGTCGGGCTGGTTCCGCTCGCGCTCGGAACGTGGCTGGTCGCGCCGGCGCGGGGCACCGGCGATCCGCTGACGCGCGCGCGTCGCGACTTGCTGTACACGATGGGGTTGTGGTTCGCGGTGTCGTTCACGCTGTTTTCAGCGATGACGACGAAGTTCCACCACTACATCTTTCCGGCAGTGCCTCCGTGTGCGGTGTTGATCGGGTTGTTGCTCGATCGGTTTTTGCCGCGAACGCAGGGCGAAGTCACGACGAAGTCGTTGCTGCCCACGGCGGCAGCGCTGCTTGCGCCGGTGCCGCTCGTGCTCGGTGCAGCTGGTTTGCGCGGAGATGTCCGCGGGATCTTGCCGCCGGACTTGAGCGCTGCTGCGCGCGAGGCGTGGGTATTTCAAAACGCGTGGTCGACCGGCGGGTGCATCGCGCTGATCGCAGTGGGCATCGCGTTGTTCGTCGTGGGCGTTCGTGGGGTGCTCGCGATCGAAGCGGAGCCGGTCGAGCCGGTGCTGCCGGCTGACGCTATTGGCGGCGGTGTTGCGCGGGTTGGGGGCGAGCCTGCGGGCGTGGCGGGTGCGGAGGGGGAGCCTGCGGCCGAGGTCGCGGTGGCGCCCGCCGGGGCTGTGATCGGCGGCGAAGGCGATGGGGCGGGTTCGTTCACGTCGCCGTCAACGTCAACGTCAACGTCAACGTCAACGTCAACGTCAACGACTTCGACGGCTCGGCACGACCGGACGCCTGGCACTGCGAACTTCGAGGAAGAACTGCCCGCCGTGGTGCCGCGCACCGGCCTCACGCAAGGCGACGATTCCGCCGCTACGGTGCTGGCCGCTGAGGTCACCGCCGCTGACGATGACGATCCTCCGACCGTGCCGCCACCGGCCGCCATTCCCTGCACCGGATCAGGATCACCTGCCGCCGTCAGCGGCAAGACCCTCACCGCTTTATCCGAGCTCGGCGCGTTGCAGGGCGGAGCGATCACGGTCAGCGCGATCGTGGGCACGCTCCTGATCGCGTTCGTTGCTCGCGACCTGTCGTGGCACGTCGGTCAGCCGCCCGGAAGCGAGCGGCTGATTCACTTGTTCGTCTACAACTACACGCGTCCGTGGCCGGAGCATCTCGACTACCGCCCGATCCTGTTCGGCTTTGGGTTCGTGCTCGCGTTGTTCACGTTGTTGATCGGGCTGCGGAAGTTGCGCGGAGCGGCGACGTTGTCGCTGATCGGTGCGGCGCTCGCGTTCACAGTCTTCATTCTCGACGTGTACATGGTCGATCTGTCGCCGCACTGGAGCCAGCGCGAGCTCGTGCAGCGTTACTACGCCGAGCGTAAGGGTGCCCAGGAACCACTGCTCGCGTATCAGATGAACTGGAAGGGCGAGAACTACTACACGGGCAATCGCGTCTACGTGTTCGTCGATCTCGACAACAAGAAGCTCTTGGAGTGGGTCGACAAGAACAAGGGCAAGACGGTCTTCATCTTGCTCGAGCACAGTCGGCTCGATCGCCTGAAGCGAATCTTGCCGGGCCGAGACGTGAAGTCGCTGTCGAATCCGCGCGACAACAACAAGTTCGTGCTCGTGAAGACAACCTTGTAGCTCGCGGGCTAGTGAACGTGCCCGCCCGTTTGGGGTGCGCTCGTAGCGACCGTCAACTGCTTCAACATCCCGAGCGCCTTGTGATCGATCACGGTTCCGTTCGTCGGGATCGCGAGCATCCCATCCACCAGTTCCGGCAAAAACACGATCGGGTTTCCCTCGCCGTTGTACCCGAGCTCCACGAGCGTCTCCGGGTCGAACTCGCGACACTTGCGATCGCAGCAAAAGAACGACTCGACCACTCGATAGAGCCCCTCCGCCGGCAGCGGCTCGAGATGACGCACGAGCTCGAGATCTTCGAGCGTCTGCCCGCGCTGCTGGAGCTCGACTCGATTACGCTTCCACCCGGACGGGAGGTACAACCCCGGTCCGGGCTCGCCGTGGTTGTGGAAGAACACTAGCCTTCCCGCGGGAATGGCACCGATGGACGCGCGCGTACGATAGAGACCACAGGGCGGCAGCGACATGAAATCTCCGGCTGACTGGTCCTACACTCTAGGTTGCTCGTCTACTGTTCGCGCAGCTGAACGCAGGAAACTGGACAAGGTTTCAGCCCCAGGGGCATGCTATCGCCATGAACCAAGCCACTACAGATCGTACCCTGTTTGCGCTGTTCTGCTTGTCGCGGGACACGCGCCACATCGACGCGACCGAAATCGCACGCGCCGCCGCCCTAAGTCCGACCGTCGCCGCGCTAGCCCTGCTCTTTCTCGAGCGAGCCGGCCTGGTCGATGCGAGTCGCGCACGCCTTACGATGTCGGGCCTCGCCCGGGCCACGAAGCTGTCAGCTGCCGGTGGTGGCCGGCCGAGCGTCGACCTGCGCAACGCAAAGCCACGCAAAGAAGCGGCGGCGACGCCGCTCGCAGCAGCACCGGAAGCCCCCGAACCCGAACCCGAACCGGACGCTGACGCTGACGCGCTCGATCGCGCGCCTTACCCCAAAGACTCCTGCCCGCTTCAGTGAACAGTCGGAGCCGGCGTGGTCGCAGCCAGCAGCGGCTCCGGTAGGTCGTCCGGCACGTCACCCGCGTCATACAAAGTCCCGAGCTTCACGTTCTCGATCGGGGCATGCAGGTGGTGAATCCCCTCGCCGTCCTCGATGCGCAGATAAAACACGCGCTTGCGCGATGGCCCGCGGGCGGCCTCGATCTCGGCTTCGGCTTCGCCACCGATCGCGACTGCGATCGCTTCCAGCCGCTTGGCTTCCGCGCGCAACGTCTTCAAAAACTCGAAGTACTCGGCCTGCGACTCGAACGGCTTCTCGATCGCCATTCCGATCGCGGTCGGATAGGTGAGCACCGCACCGGTCTGCGGATTGCGCCGCACCAGCATGTACGCCGCAGGCAAAAGCTTCTCGCCGCGCGCGAGCCGCTCCGAAGCATGCCGCATCGCCTCACGCACCAGCGCCGATTCGTCGTGTTGCATCGGCGCCGACTCTAGCAGGCTGCAGAAATTCCGCAGCCTGCGTGCTGCAGCAGCCGCAGCGCCCGCACACCCCAGCTCAATCCGCCGGCACGGTCCGCCCATCCGCCCAGGTCCGAAGCGCCTCGATTTTCTCTCGCGCCGTCGTGTAGAGCGGCACCGTCCGCATCGCTTCTTCGATCAGCAGGGCATCGGTGAGATCCGTCCCGCGCGCAAACGCAGCGTACAGGCCGGAGACCACGACCTGCTCGAGTTCGGCGCCACTGAACCCCGGCGTCGCCTCCGCCACCGCGTCGAGCGCAAAGGCTTCCGGCTTGCGCCCTCGCCTGGTCAAATGCACCGCCAAGATCTCTCGCCGAACCTCCGCAGTCGGGAGATCCACGAAAAAGATCTCGTCGAACCGGCCCTTGCGCAGCAGCTCGGGCGGCAACCGCTCGATATCGTTGCACGTCGCCACCACGAACACGCCGTCTCGTTTGTCCTGCATCCAACTCAAGAACGCACCGAAGATGCGCTGGCTCGTCGCCGAATCATCCGAAGACGACTCACCGAGCCCGAACGCTTTTTCCATTTCATCCATCCACAACACGATCGGCGCCATCGCTTCCGCCGTGCGAATCGCGCGCCGCAGGTTCTTCTCACTCTCGCCGAAGTACTTGTTGTAGAGGTTGGACGGGTCGAGCCGAATCAACGGCAAGCCCCACTCGCGCGCGATCGCCTTCGCACACATGCTCTTGCCGCAGCCCTGCACGCCGAGCAGCAACACGCCCTTCGGCGACGCGAGCCCAAAACTTCGCGCGCGCTCCGGCTCCGTGAACGCCGCTTTGCGATGCCGCAACCAGTCCTTCAGGCGCGCCAACCCCGCGACGTCCGCGATGCTCTCCTCCGCCGTGAAGTACTCGAGCACACCCGAGCGCTCGATGATCTCGCGCTTCGCTTCGGCCACACGCGACACCGAAGCGTGCCCGAAGCCCTGATCCTCCACGAACAGCTTCGTCAGGATCTTCTTCACTTCGAAGTACGTCAGCCCCGAGAGCTGATTGAGCAGACGCGTGATGTCCTCCGCCGTCAGCTTCACTTCGACCGGCGTGCGCTGATGCAAGTCGCGCAGCACCTGCTTCACGAACAGCTCGTATTGCGCGCGACTCGGCGCCGCCAACCGCAACCGCGTCACGAGCCGCTGCAGCTCGACCGGGATCTCCAACCCGAACGTGCACACGAGGATCGCACCGCGATGCTCGAACAACTTGTGCGCGACCTCGGTGAGCGTGTGCAGCGTGCGCGGGTCGTCGAGGTGTTGCTGGCTGAAACCGTCGAGGTGGTAGAGCCACTCGCCGTGCGTGTCTTCGATGTAGTCGAGACACACGCGCAGCTCCTCGCTGCCTTCGACCTTGAACCCCGGCATGTCCGGTCGCTTCAACCCGTCGTCCGGCGTCCACTGCGCGTACGGAAGCGACAACCGGTCGGCGACCCAGCGGATGAGCAGCTCACCGCGCTCGGGCTCGTCCGTCTCGATCAGAATGAACGGGTGATTCGCGCGGATCAGGATCTCGATGTCCCGAACTTCCGCATCGCTCGTAGGCAGCAACTCGGGTGTGTCGACCACGAGCTGAAGAGT
This sequence comes from Polyangiales bacterium, assembly GCA_035687405.1. GTDB lineage: Bacteria > Myxococcota_A > Polyangia > Polyangiales > JAFGIB01 > JADGRF01. The sequence continues at coordinate 3,574 of DASRXR010000419.1, read as the reverse complement.
TTACGCCGCTGACGGCTTCAAAAACAGTGTCGCCTGGAGCGCGAGACGTCGCGCGATCCGCCACCGGGACCTGCGGTGCGTGCTCACGTACCAAAGCGTACGCTCCGCGCGCTCCTCGGCCCCGGCGGCGCCTCGCGTGACGTCTCGCGAACCATGCGACGCTGTTTTAAGGACCGTGTGTGCGTGGGTACGCCGACCAGCTGCAGCGCTCAGTCGCGCATGGCTTCCACCGCCGAGACGCGCGAGGCACGAAACGCCGGGAACACGCCGCCGAGCACGCCCATCATGCCGCCGAGCAACACCGCACTGGCGAGAATCCCCGGCGTCGGATCGAACGAAAACGAAATCTCCGACCACGAAGTCATGTTCATCATCGAAAACTTCACGAAGCCCATTCCGAGCGACGCGAGCGCCCCAGTGACACCACCCAGCAGCGCGAGCAACACGGCCTCGAGCAGAAACGAAAACAAGATCGTCGTCCGCGAAAACCCGAGCGCCCGCAACGTGCCGATCTCGCGCTTACGGTGCGCGACTGCCGCGTACATCGTGATCGTTGCGCCGATGATCGCACCGACCGAAAAGAAGAACACGACCACGCCGGTCAACCACGTCACGAGCTTCGCCGTCCCCTCGGACTGCTGCTCGTAGTACTGGATCTCCGGGAACGCCTGCAGCCCGAGCTGCTTGTCGCGCTCCATCGCAACCTTGAACGCATCGAACTTCGCCGGCGACTCGAGCTCCACGATCACCGACGACAACATCGCATCGCGACCAAACGCGCTGCGCACGAGATCGACGTCACCCCAGACCTCCGACTCGCTCGACGAACCGTTGCCCGCGAACACGCCGACCGTCTCGACGTTCAAGTTCTTCTTCAGCTCGAACTTCTGCCCGATGTCGAGACCTTTGAACTGCCCGCGCAGCCGCTGCCCGATCACGACCTCGTGCGAGCCCGGCTTGGCCGGACGGCCCGCGACGATCTTCACCTGATCGCGAAACTGGAACACGTTGTCGCTCACGCCGCGCAGCGCGACGTTCGACATCTGCCCGCTCGTCCCGGGCTTCTCGAGCGCGAGCACGACGAGCAACTCGCCCACGCCGCGCGGCTGACCCGAGCTGTCGCGCTTCACGCCCGGCGCAGCCAGGATCAAGTTGAGCATCCGGTTTTCGAGGTTGCTCGACATCTCCGTGTCCGCACCTTTGCGGAGCACGATCGCACGCCCAGGCTGTCCGGCTTTACCGAGCGTGTTGCGAATACCGTTCGACAACATCTGAGACGACGCCAGCACCGCGACGACCAGTGCGATACCGGTCGCAGTCGCGATCGTGGTGGCTTTGCGCACTGCAAGCGAACGAATGTTGTACGCGACAGGAATCATGAGCTCACCCGAACTTGCGCAGAGCGTCGACCACGTGAAGCTTGCTCGCGTTGTACGCCGGAATGATCGCGGCGATGACGGCGAGCCCGACCGACAGCCCCATCACGATGAACACATCCCGCTCGAGCACGCGAAAGTAGGGGAAGAGGCCGGTGAACGACTCTTCCATGAACCGGCCGACACCTTGGTTGATCAGCGGAATGCCGATCGCGACGCCGAGTGCACCACCGAGCAGTCCGAGGACCGTGGCCTCGGCGACGACGAACGCTGACAAATGTTTGGGCATGAACCCGATCGCACGCAGCACGCCATACTCGTGGGTACGCTCGCGTACGCCCATCGCGATCGTGTTGCCGAGGATCAGCATCATGATCAACAAGATCACGAAGCTCACGATCTGCATCGCATCGAGCAACGTCGAGATCATACCGAGGAACGACGTGTTCATCGCGCGCTCACTCATGCTCAACGTTTGGATGTCGCGCGGCTCGAACAAGGTGTCGATCCGCTTCGCGACCGTCGCCGCTTGCCCGGCATCCGGCACTTTGCTCGCGATCCACCCGACTTGCTCGCGCTGAATCTCCGGCAAACTCTCGTTCAAGTAGTCCCAGTGAAAATACAGACTCGACTGGTCGATCGACTTTTTCGTCGCGGTGTAGATGCCGTCGACGTTGAACTCCCACTGCCCCGGGAAGATCGTGCCATCGAGCGTGATGTGATCGCCGACCTTCCAACCGAACTGACGCGCAAGTGACGCGCCGACGATCGCGCCACGGCGATCCGCCAGCACGTTCGCCTTTTGTTCGGGCGGCACGTAGATCTCGTCGTACACGTCCAAAAACGACTTGATGTCCACCGCCATCGTGCCGAAGAACTGGTCTTCCTTGCCCGGCAGCTTCCCACCAAACCAGTTGAACCACGTGACCGCAGTCACGCCCGGCACCTGCCTCACGTCTTCGACGTAGCGCTTCGGCAACGTCATGATGAACGTGATCTTGTGCCGCGTCGCGAGCCGGTCTTTGGCCGAGTACTCGACGCCGACGAGCCACGCCGACAGCACCGTTCGCAACAGCAGGAACGCGAGCATCGCGACCGCGACACCGAAGATCGTGAGCACGGTGCGAAACAGGTTTCGACGCGTGTTCTTGATCGCGATCGTCGCGAGGTTCATGTCAGCTGGCCTTTATCCAACCTGCGCACGATCGTCGCGCGGTCGGCTGCGCGCTGATCGTGCGTGACCATCACGATCGTCTTCTTCAACTCTTGGTTCAAGTTCACGAGCAGATCGAGGATCGCATCCGCGCTCACACGGTCGAGATCGCCCGTCGGCTCGTCCGCCACGATGATCTTCGGATCGGTCACGATCGCGCGCGCGATCGCAACGCGCTGCTGCTGACCACCCGAGAGCTGATCCGGCCGATGCGACGCGCGATCCTCGAGGCCGACGATCCGCAACGCCGTGAGCGCGCGCTTGCGACGCTCTTTGCTCGCCACGCTCGTCAGCAGCAACGGCAACTCGACGTTCTCGACCGCAGTCAACACCGGCAACAAGTTGTAGGTCTGGAAGATGAAACCGACGTTTTGCGAGCGCCACTTCGCACGTTCCGCGTCGCTCATGCGCCCGAGATCTTGGCCGGAAACCAAAATCGTGCCGCTCGTCGGGCTGTCCAATCCCGCGATCAAGTTGAGCAGCGTGCTCTTGCCCGAGCCCGAAGGACCCATCAGCGCTTCGAACGCGCCTTCAGGCATTTCGAGATCGAGGTCCGTCAACACCTCGATCGGCTCGCGCCCACGAAAATAGCTCTTTCCAACCTTCATCAGGCGGATGAGAGCCGGCGCGCTCGAAGTCCCGCTGGCATCACTCATGAAGCGCTCCTCTCCTGGATCTTGTGGCCGTCCATCAGGACGTCCGGGGGCGACTTCACGACCTTCGTGCCCGGCTGGGGCCCCTGCTCGAGCTCGAAGCCATCCCCAAATGCCGCTCCCAGCGTTACTGGGGTCATCCGCACGTTTTCGCCGTCCACGACGAACACGACCTTGGAGCCACCGCGCTCGACTACGGCTGCACTCGGCACGACGATTTTCGGTTTCTCTTTCATCGCATCCGCGTCGAGTGCCTTATGCAGAAAGCTGACGCGGGACGACATGTCCGGCAAAACGCCGTCCGGAGGATCGACGAACTTCACCTTCACGCC
>DASRXR010000418.1:0-11107 GCA_035687405.1 Polyangiales bacterium | reverse complement strand
CACCGAGACATCGTCTCAAGCTCTGTCACTCGACGGCAATCCGTTCCTAGGATCGCTCGTGTTCTTCAACGAGTTCCCGCACACGGAAGGCAACGGGCGCGCCTGCGCGACGTGTCATATCGCCGACAATGCATTTCAGTTGTCCCCCGCCCGGGCAGAAAAACGCTGGCAGATCCTTCAAGCCAGGAAACGCCACGATCCGGGTGCCGACGATCCTCTATTCCGTTCGCTCGACGCCGACGACCACGCACAGGATTTTACGCTGCTGCGTAAGCACGGATTGGTGAGCGTAGAGATCCCGCTGCCCACGGATGCGGACGGTGACAAGCTGGTTTGGCCCGTCGATGATCCTGAAGCCACCAGTGTGACTGTGTTTCGCGCAACACCGTCGATTCGGAACGTGACTCTCACCGCGCCTTATCAATACGACGCTCGGTTTGCGACGCTGCAAGATCAGGCGCTCGGCGCTTTACAGGGCCATGCCGAAATCGAGCGCGAGCCAAACCCGAGGTTCTTGAACGGAATACATCATTCCGTGGTTCGCCGAGTTTCCAGAACAGGCAGCGCGCAAGTACGTTCCAGGCTTCCAGCACAGCGTGTTTCGAACGTTCCGCTACGGCGCGGCACAGCTACCGTGGCTGCGTCGTTGAGCGGTCGTACGCTCTGCCACACGCAGCTCCAGCGCACACAGCATTTTGGTCTTGTATCCAGGACAGCCACTGCACTAAATGGTGGCACGTGTCGTCGTACCCTTCGATCGCGGGCAAGGCCAGCGTGCTGCGCCGGTTGTTCTTGCTCGCCTGGGAGTACCGCGAGCGCTGCTTCGTCGCGCTCTCCATGCAGCTGCTGCTCCTCGGCCTGAGCGTAGTCGGGCTGGGCGCGAGCGGGATCGCGATGGACGTGCTGCACCACGCACTCGTGCCGAGCGCAGCCGCACCGCGTTATCCTTGGGGCCTACAGCCACCCGCCTGGCTCTCTCCGTTCGGAATCGTGCTGTCGATCGCGCTCGGCGTCGTCACGCTGGGCATCGCCCGAACGCTCTTGAACTACGCCTATGCGATCGCCGTCGCGGATCTCGTTCAGGGCCGGATCGTTCCGAAGCTGCGCGCGCAGGTCTACGAGAAGCTGCAGTTCCTGAGCTTCCGTTTTTTCGATCGACATCCCAGCGGCTCGCTGCTCAATCGGATCACGAGCGACGTGCAGTCGCTGCGTTCGTTCGTCGACGCAGTGCTGATCCAGGCGATCGTCGTGGTGCTCGCACTGGTCGCCTACGGCACGTTCATGTTCACGAAGCACACCGGGCTCACGCTGGTCTGTCTCGCGACCACGCCGGTGCTGTGGCTCGTGACCACACGCTTCTCGCGCCGCGTAATCCCGGCACATGCTCGCGGCCGCGACCAGCTCGACGCACTGGTGCTCGGCGTGTCGGAATCGGTGCACGGCGCTCAGGTGATCAAGGGCTTCGCCGCCGAGAAGACGACCCTCGCCAACCTCGCAGCGAAGAACGCACGCGTACGCGACGGTCAGCGCGAGATCTTCAAGTACATCAGTCGCTACACGCCCACCGTGGATCTGCTCATCCACGCGAACCTGGTGAGCCTCCTGCTCTACGGCGGCATGCTGGTCGTGCGGCGTGAACTGACCCTCGGCGATCTGGTGGTGTTCGCCGGTCTGCTGCAGCAGCTCTCGACGCAAGTGACGAGCATGTCCACGATCGTCAACACGCTGCAGGAGAGCTTGATCGGCGCGCGGCGCGTCTTCGAAGTACTCGATGCCCAGACCGAGATCGTGAGCCCGTCCGACCCGCAGGAGCTCACTCGGATGCGCGGCCACGTCCGCTTCGAGGACGTCAGCTTCGCGTACGACGCAGGCCATCCGGCGCTGACGCGACTGTCGTTCGAGGCGCGGCCAGGCGAATGCGTTGCGATCTACGGCGCCGCCGGCGCGGGTAAGACGACGTTGCTCAGCCTGATCCCACGCTTCTACGATCCGGACCACGGCGCGGTCTACGTAGACGGCGTCGACGTGCGCTTGCTCGACCTCGATCTACTGCGCAGAGATACCGCCGTCGTGTTTCAGGAGACCTTCCTGTTCAGCCACACCGTTGCCGCAAACATCGCGTTCGGGCATCCGGAAGCGAGCCGCGCGCAGATCGAGCGCGCGGCGCGCCTCGCATCGGCACACGACTTCATCGAGCGCCTGCCGCAAGGGTACGCGACCGTACTCGGCGAGCTCGCGACCAGCCTGTCCGGAGGTCAGCGCCAGCGCCTCGCGATCGCGCGCGCACTCCTCACCGAGCCGCGCATCCTGCTGCTCGACGATCCAACCGCCGCGCTCGACTCCGAGACGAGCCAGGAGATCCTCGTGAGCCTGCGCGCGGCTGCAGTAGGTCGTACGACCTTGATCGTGACCCACCGCCCTGCCCTGCTTCAACAGGCCGATCGCATCCTCGTGCTCGCGCGCGGGAAGATCGTGCAGCAAGGCACCCACGCTGAGCTCTGTACGCGCGCAGGTCCGTACCGCGATGCGCTTCACTTGCGCGCGCACGAGGAGCCCCCTGGCTCGACGTTCGCAGCGGCGGAGCAAGCGCGATGAGCGCGCGACGTCAGCCACCGACCACGCCGGCAAAGCTGGTCGTGCTCACTAGCGCAGCCGAGGCCGATCAACGCCCTCTCGATCTGCGGATCGTGCGACGGCTGATCGCATACACGAAGCCATACGCGCGCAAGCGAAACTGGCTCGTCTTGATGGTCGTGCTGCGCGCGCTGCAGTTTCCGGCGCTCGGTTGGGCGACCGCGGCAATCCTGAGCGGCCCGATCGCTGCACTGGACGCGCGCGGTGCGTTGCTCGCGGTCGGCGGTCTGATCGCGCTCGTCGCCTCCACCGTCTGCGTACTGCACTTCAGGGTGCGGCTCTCGCTCGAGCTGGGCGAGGCGGTGATCCACGATCTGCGTACGGACATGCTGCAACATCTGTTCGCGCAGCCTCTCGCGTTTTTCCATCGCCAGCGCGTCGGCGCGCTGATCAGCCGCCTCACCTCCGATCTGGAGGCGGTCCGAATCGGCGTGAAGGACGTCGCGTTCGTGGGGACGGTCCAGCTCGGCAGCATGCTCGGCGCGGCGCTGATCATGCTGTACTACGACTGGAAATTGTTCCTCATGCTCGCCGCGCTCGTGCCGGTGCTCGCTGCGATCATTCGGCACTTTCGCGGCAAGCTGATGGAAGCGTACCGCGCTACCCAGCAGAGCTTCAGCAGCGTGACGGCCACGGTCGCGGAGTCGATCGACGGGATCCGCGTCACGCAGAGCCACGCACGCGGCACGGTCAACAGCGGCGCGTTCCGCGCACAGATCGACGACCACGCGGACCTGAACATGATCGCGGCGCGGCGTGCGGCATTTTTCCTGCCGCTCTTCGAGCTGAACGGCCAGCTGTTCCTCGCGCTCTTGCTCGTGATCGGAGGCTATCGCGCGCTTCACGGCAGTCTGCAGCTCGACGTGCTCCTCCAATTCTTCTTCCTGTCGGGCTACGTGTTCAATCCGATCGCGGTGCTGGGCACCCAGTACAACCAGGCGCTGACCGCGATGGCGGGCGCAGAACGCGTCTTCGGGCTGCTCGACATTCAGCCGAGCTGGACCGACGCACCGGATGCCGTGGCGATCGGTCCGATCGCGGGTCGGGTGGAAATGCGCGGCGTTTCGTTCGGCTACGAGCCCGGTCGCACGGTGCTACGAGACATCGAGCTAGTCGTCGAGCCCGGGCAGACCGTCGCGCTGGTAGGTCCGACCGGCAGCGGCAAGACCACGCTGCTCAGCCTGATCGCGAAGTTCTACCTGCCGACCGAGGGTCAGATCCTGATCGACCACACGGACATGCGAGAGATCACGAGCGACTCGCTGCGGCGCCAGCTCGGTACTGTGCTGCAACACAACTTCCTACTCACCGGCAGCGTGCTCGACAATGTGCGGATGGCGCGCCCCAAGGCGAGCGACGCGGACATTCTACGCGCCGCCGAGGCCCTCGACGTGCTCGACCTGATCGAAGCATTCCCACGCGGTTGGGACACGCCACTCGGGGAGCGCGGGGTCGGCCTATCGCTCGGCCAAAGGCAACTCGTCTGCTTCGTGCGTGCGATGTTAGCCGACCCGCGTCTTCTGCTCCTGGACGAGGCCACGAGCGCAGTAGATGCGGTCGCCGAGCACCGCCTGCAAGTCGCGCTGGACCGGCTGCTGGTCGGCCGGACGAGCTTCGTCGTGGCGCATCGACTCTCTACGATCAGGCACGCCGACCAAGTCCTCGTGATCGATGCGGGCCGGATCGTCGAACGCGGTGACCACGTGTCGCTTCTCGCGCGTGACGGCATGTACCGCCGCCTGTACCGACAGTTCGTGTCCGCGTCGACTGCGAGCCCAGCGTTTCGCGGCGAACGCGTGTCCTGATCGCGCAGTGCGAAGTCAGCAGCGCTCCTCGCACGCAAAACCCTCGCAGTCCCGTCTCCGACTTGCAACGCACTACCTGCAGCGCGCTCTCGCGGAGCTCGGGCTCACGAACTATTGGCAACCCCGTGGGCTCGAGGGAAAAACCGGCGACGCCAGACACGCGGCGCAGCGAAGCAAACCGGCCAGCCGCAGCACCGACTCCTGCAGTTCCCAACTGCCGTCTCACTCGTGCACTCGTGCGGCATTGCACGTGCAGGCTCCACGTCTTGTATGGTAGACGTTTGTCCGCAACACATCAAGCGGAGCTTTCTCCATGTCAAATCTGCGAAGTGCCAAGCCTTCCCCATCGGCCACGATCCGCGCCGGCCTCGATCATCCCGTGATCGATACCGACATCCACACCAACGATTATTCGCCCGCGCTCGAGGACTACGTCTCGAAGCACGGCGGCTCGCACCTGGTGGATGAGCTGCGTAAGGCTTCGGTCGAACGCCTGGAACGCGGCAACGTCGGCAACGGCAAGAACTGGTACGAACAAACGGATGAAGAGCGGAAGTACTTCCGCTCGCTGCGCGCGCCGTGGTGGGCGCGCGTGACGAAGAACACGCTCGACGTCGCCACCTATCATCTGCCGGATCTGCTGGCCGAGCGTCAGGCGGAACAAGGTTCCGACTTCTCGGTGCTCTTCCCGAACAACGTGCTCGCGCCGCTCGCCGTGAAAGACCGCGATTCTCGTACGGCGCTGCAGCGCGCGGTGAATCACTACCACGCGGACCTCTACCGCAAGCACAGTGACCGGCTGACTCCAGTCGCCGGCATCGCGCTGAACAACCCTGCCGATGCCATCGCCGAGCTCGAATACGCCGTGAACACGTTAGGGTTCAAGGCGATCAACATCGCGGGCAGCGTGCGCAGGCCGATCCGTGCGCTCGCGGATAAGTACCCCTCCGCGCAACACCCCGAACTGCAGAAGTACATCTCGTACCAGGACTTCTACGGCATCGACAGCGAGCACGACTACGATCCATTCTGGGCGAAGGTGGTGGAGCTCGGCGTGCCGCTGCTCACGCACTACGGCAGCCAGGGTTGGGTCGGGCGCAGCTCGATCAGCAATTACATGTTCAATCACATCGGGCACTTTGCCGATGGCTCGGAAGCGTTCGCGAAGGCGCTCTTCTTCGGTGGGGTCACACGCCGCTTTCCGAAGCTGCGCGTCGGTCTACTCGAAGGTGGCGCCGATTGGGGCGCCCGGGTTTACATCCACCTCGTCGATCGCTTCGAAAAGCGCGGGCGCAAGGGCCTCCAGAACTACGATCCCGCGGCGACCGATCGCGCGCTCTACACGCGCCTGTTCGCGCAGTACGGCGCGGAGCTCACCCAGGGTCGTTCGATCGAGGGCGAAGACTTGATCCGCGACACGCTCGGCGCGCACTACACAAACGGCACGCGGCAGCCATCGGCCTCGGAACGCGATGACTTCGCCGCGGCTGGCATCGAGTCGGTCGAGGACATCAAAGCGCGTTGGGTCGACAGCTTCTTCTTCGGCTCCGAGTCGGACGACCGCACGGTTGCCCACGCCTTCAACGACAAGGCGAATCCGCTCGGCGTCAAGGTCAATGCGATCTACTCATCCGACGTCGGCCACTGGGACGTTCCCGATCTGACCGAGGTGTTGGCCGAGTCGTGGGCACTGGTCGAGCAAGGTGTGATCACCGAGAGCGACTTCAAGGCCTGGACGTTCGGCAATCCGTACAAGCTCTACACCGAGGCCAACCCGAACTTTTTCAAGGGCACGGCCGTTGAAGCCAAAGTGAAAAAAGCCAAAGCGGCTTGAGTACACGGCCTGGAGCTGATGGCGGCGACCGTCGAGGTCGCCGCCGTCCACTTCAGGCCGTTTCGCGACATCAGCGGCGCACGGGCCCGCCGGAGCTGCCGCGACCCGTAGTTAGTTCTTCTTCGCCGCGGCTTTGCCCGCAGCCGGCGCTTGCTTCAGGTCGGCGAGCGCGCCGGGGACTTTGGCGAGGTCCGGCTCGAGCACGATCTCGATGCGACGATTTTTGGTGCGTCCACGGTCGCTCGCGTTGCTGGCGATCGGATCGAACTCACCATACCCCGCCGCAACGAGGTGATTGGCGCGCAGTCCGGCCTGGACCATCGCTTCGGTCACCATCACTGCGCGTGCAGCCGACAACGACCAGTTGCTCGTGTAGCTGGAGTTTTTGCCGATCGGCACATCGTCCGTGTGGCCACCCACCATGAAGCGTTTGCCGGGAACCTTACGCAGGATCTTGGCGATCTCTTGCAGCGCTTGGCGGCCGTCGGACGACAGCTCGGCGCTGCCCGAGGCGAACAAGACTGCAGCGGGTAGCTCGACGATCATGCGGCCGCGACGAAAGTTAACCTGAAGCTTGCCGCTGTCGATCATGCGCTGGAACTGTTTGGTCAGCGCGCGGAACTCCGTGACGTGCTCATTCAGCGCTTCGCTTTGCGTCTCGAGCTCGTTCAAGCGGGCTTCCGCGGCGCCGAGCTTGGCCTTGAGGTCGCTCAGCTCGGAGCCATCTTGTTCGAGGCGCTGTTTTTGCTCTGCTACCAGCTTCTGCTGGTCGCTCGCGCTCTGCAGGGCTTGCCCGCGTTCCTTCTCCAGTGACTGGAGAGAACCCTTGGCCGCGCCGAGCTCGGCCAATGCAATCTGGTGGCCTTGCGACTGCGTCCACGTCACGTAGCCGAGTCCGAGCGCCACGAGCGTGGCCGTAATCGTGACCAGCCACAGTCCGGTGGAGCGCTCGCGCCGCCGTGGCCGCGGTTCCGCCCATTCCATGGTTTCGGCAGTGGCGTGATCCGTCGGCGGGGGTTCGATCGGTGGCTTACGTGGAGCTTTCGCTGGCGGGTTCTGAGGAACTGCACTCATCTAATTCACGCTACAGGCATGCAGCTAACGGCGGCAAGCGCTGTGGTGCGCACGCACACTCCGCGTCGCGCGCACAGAGCACCCCTGTGTACAACCGATGCGTCTCCGGCGTGTGCTCGCCGCAATCCTGCGACGTTAGGCGCGTTGCTAACGCGCCGGTGCATTCGCGCATGCGACCACTGCTGCACCTACGCTATGCGCGCTCCGATCGACTGCGCGGTGCGCACGCGTGCTGCCGAGCAGGTATCGAACGCCGGACCTCGCCGGACGGTTTCTGCGCACGTCGCCCGGTCCTAGCTTCGCGCGCGCAGGAGAATCCGGACTGCTTGTCGGAGGAGCGGCCGATTCCTCGAGCCGATCGCACGGGCCGGCGCGGATGAGCACACGCGCAACGATGCTAAGCTGGCTCTCCGCTGCTGGTCGCCCCCATGTCGTCAACCAACTCCACACTCACTCAGGCACGCCATTGGGTGTTCGACATGGATGGCACTTTGACAGTGGCGGTCCATGATTTCGCCGCGATTCGGGTCGCACTTTCGATCCCGGAAGAGAGCGACATCCTTAGTCACCTGGCGCGCCTACCTGCCGCCGAAGCGGCGACCAAACATGCCTGGCTGCTCGAGCATGAACGCGAACTGGCGCACGCCTCGCGAGCTTCCGCAGGCGCAGTCGAGCTCGTGCGCCAACTGCGAACGCGAGGCTGCCGCCTCGGCATCTTGACCCGCAACGCCCGCGAGCTGGCGTTGATCACGCTGGAAGCCATCGGCCTCGCCGACGCTTTCGATCCAAACGATATCCTCGGCCGCGACGAAGCGCCCCCGAAGCCGCACCCGGGTGGTCTACAGCAACTCGCGCAGCAGTGGGGTGTAGCGAGTAGCGAGCTCGTGATGGTCGGCGACTATCTGTTCGACCTGGAATGCGCCCGTGCGGCGGGTGCGCGGAGCGTCCTAGTCAACCTGCCAGAAAATCTCTGGCCCACGCTGACGGATCACTTCGCCGAAGATTGTCGCGCGCTGCACGGGATGCTCTGACGCGACGCGTGATCGTCGGCCAGCGACTCAACGCTGCCAGCACCGAGATACTGCCGCCGCGAACGCAAAGCTCAACTGGCAGCGATCGGCGCCAGGCCGAGGCGGTCGCGTAGCGTGTGTCCTCGATGATCGCCGGCAAGACCCGCGCTCCTTGTCCAGCTTCAGTGCATCCACACCCCAGCTGTTCCACAACTTGTAGGCAGCTTGAATGAAGTCCTCCGCGCGTGCGTAGCGCGTGTCGTGCTCGAGGTGCTGGGCCAGACCGAAATTGGCCGCTTCTGCGTCGCTGGCCGACGTCACCACGTTCCAAGCGGCGCGGCCGCGCGTCAGATGATCCAGCGTCGAAAAACCGCGCGCCAGATCGTAGGGCTGGAAATACGTGGTCGAACGCGTGACACCGACGCCGATCGAACGCGTCGCTGTACCGATCACGGTCGCAACCAGCAGCGCGTCCAACATCGTCGCGCTCTGCCCGCCGTGCTCGACCGTGTAGTCGAAGCCGCCGCGGTACTGATCCGCGATGCACAGCACATCGGCGAAGAAGAGCAGATCGAACTTGCCGCTCTCGAGCGTGCGAGCGATCGACTGATAGTACTCGGGTGTCAGAAAGCCAGCAGCATCGGTTTCAGGCAAACGCCACGAAGCGTGGCTATGGATCACCGGGTGCGAAGCGTGGAGAAAACCCGCCAGGTGCAACTGCTTGGGCTGCGTGCTCATCGCTGCTGCTCAATCCCAGAACACGAGCGTGCGCACTTCGATGCTGCGGCGCGGCGGAGCATCTGGACCCGACGTCGGATCCTGAAACGACGTGTGTGCGGTGAGCCGCGCGGTACCGTCGGTTTTCGAATCGAAGATCTTGAGCAACAAGATTTCGTTCGGCTGTAGCGCTGGAAAGTACGACCAACGGTGGGCGGGATTGGCGCGAAACGCATACGTCTCACCAACCTTGTCGCGGTAGACCAGATCGCTCGGAATCAGGTCCTCGGGGTCGATGCTGCGCGCATCGCACATCGCGAGCGGCCAAGTCAGCACCGGCGTGCCCGCTGGCCGCCAGACGTTGATGATGGCGTGCCGCTTGGCCAAACGCGTTTCGGCCTCGTCCGGCGGCAAGTGATCGCGCACGCGGCGCGGACCCGAGACGAACGTTTGATCGTTGTGCACGCGCTGTGCCGGCTCGCGCAAGTTCGGTTCGGCGTGACCGATGCGACCGAGCCGTTGTGTGTGATCGAAGATCACGACCTTGCTCGCGCCAGTCGCCTTCTGCAGCAAGGCTTGAACCTCACGGTAGTAGATCTGACGGATCGCCTCGTCGTCGCTGAAGTCTTGCAACTCCGTTGGATGACTCACGAGCTGAAAACCATTCCGATCGAGCGTCGGCGCCTCTGCGGTGAGTCGGGCGTTCTGGACGCGCACACGCGTCGGCGCGACTTCGCCGCTCCGCTGGGGTTGGCCCTCGGGCGGAGTGATCGCGTAGTTCACCGGCCGTTGCCCGGTCTTGACCAGGTAGTTGAGGTCGACGTCCACATGCGAGGGTGTCTGTAACGTGACTGAGCTCATGATCGCCTCCGTTCTCGCTATAGCGACGTGGCGTCTGTTATGCAAGACGCTGATTCACGAGCGATGACTGCCGGCTCACTCCGTCTGCTCGAAATGCTCGCGAAGCGTGGCCCCCGTGTAGTCCTTTCTGAAAACACCACGCTGCTGGAGCACCGGCACGACTAGGTCCACGATCTCCGCAAACGAACCCGGCGTATACGTGGGCGTGATGTTGAAGCCATCGATCCCCGACTCGTCCACCAGCGCAGCGAGTTGGTCCGCGACCTGCTCGGGGTCGCCGACGATCTGGGGTTGCGCGACACCGCGGCCGTACAGGGCAGCGGCGGTTCGTAGTGTGACTTTCTCGTGATGCATCTTAGTGAACACCTCGAATAGTCCCTGGATACCAGGCAAATCCTGGATGTCCTCGACGTACGAGTCGAGGTCGCGTTTCGAAAAGTCGTAGCCCGTGTGGCCCGAGAGCAGAGCCAGGCTGCCCTCGACCGACACAAGCTCATTGAGCTCTCGCTGTTTGTCGCGAGCAGCGCGCTCGTTTTCCGCGACGATGATCTGAACGCCCGCGATCACTTTCGGGGGCTTGGGGCGGCCCGTTTTGCGTGCGCGCTCACGTATGTCGGCGGCATACTCCGCGAGTGCGCGCCCCGTGAGCTGGATCGTGAATGCGCCCTCCGCCCACTTGGCGCAAAAGTCGCGACCCGGTCCAGATGCGCCGGCTTGGATCAAGACCGGATGTCCCTGGGGTGACGGCGTAACGGGAGAGAAACCGGGCACTTCCACGGAACGTATCGAACTGATCCGCGAAGAAGATGCCGTCGAACTTGCCGCGCTCGAGCGTGCGCGCAATCTCCTGCCACAGCTCCGGCTCAGCGAAGCTGAATCCCGAAGCGTTGTTTCGCGGATGCCGCCACGAGCCAACCGTGTGGTTCATCGGGCTGTGGATCACGAAGCCGAAGAGGTGCAGCAGCTTCTTGCTCGTCGCGGTCATGCCGAATTCCTTTGTGAAGCCATATTCGCGGTACCGAGCGGAGTTGCTCGGGCCTTACCTCGCGCTCGAAGCGCGAGCTTCCAAGTGACGCTTACCTGGCGGCGGAACAATTGTCTTGCATAAAAGACAGAGTGGCATGGATCCGGTGGTTGCCTCTTCTTCCAGCGAAAGGTCAGCACATGACAAT
>DASRXR010000417.1:0-5514 GCA_035687405.1 Polyangiales bacterium | reverse complement strand
CCTGAGCTCGTAGGCCGTCCCTCCGAGAAGCACGGTGCAGTCGTCGGGCCCTTGATCGGTGAACGCGCCCGTCGCCATCGTCGTTAGCATCTCCGAGCGTTCGCGCTCGTTCCCGAGGTAGGTGGTCACGGCTTGTTCGAGCTCAGGCGGCGGATCACCGGCAGGATGCGATGCCGCCAGCATCACGCGATCAGGCTTCACCAAATACAAGTGACCGCGCTCCGAACCGCTCGCACCGCACACGAGCTCGAGCGCCTTCTTCGAGCGCTGCTCGGGCTGACGCGTGTGCGACAAGGCGGCGAGCACTGCGCTCTGAACGTCGCGCTGCTGATTGCGGTTCGCGACGAGTGTCGCCGATTCGTCGTCGTTCGGCGCCGTGTCCAGCGTAAAGCCTTCGCGCAGCGCTTCGTTGATCAAGCTCTCGTAACGCGCGCCGAGTGGGCACTGTGCACCGTGACGATACTCGCGCGCGGTGAGCTTCGCGTACTCGTCGAACCCGGCTTTGTCACCGGACCAAATCGCAACTTGCGCGAGCGACTCGTACGACAACCCGAGCTTCAGACCGGTGACACCGAGCGCCTTCTGGCGCTCGACGAGCTCGGACAAACGAACGTTCGCGCACGCGTACTCGCCGAGTTTCGCTTCGACGAGCGCGAGCGAGCGAGCGAGATCGTAGCCGACCAGCTGGACTCCGGCCTTCTCACAAATCGCGACTGCCGCCGTCAAACGCTCGCGTGCTTCTTCGACATGCCCGAGGGCGAGGAGCGTCTCACCCAACGCCGCGTGCGCCGCGATCCAACACGTCCGACCCAACGTCGGCTCCCCCGAGCCGCCTTGCGTCACCGAGATGCAACGCTCGAACCCTTCTCGCGCCGCAGCGTAGTCGCCGCGGATCAAATCGAAGCGCGCTTCGGCGAGGATCAGGTAGGGCTGCCAGCCCGGATACTTTTCCGCGAGCGGCTGCAAGCGATCGAGCGCAGCCTTCACGCCGCCGAGGTCGCGCGCGTGTGTGTGCGCTTCGAGCTCGATCGTGATCATGAAGTGGAACATCTGTGGGTTGCGCGAATTGAGCGCGAGCAACTCGGCTTGACGCCCGTAGCGTTCCGCACCTTTCCAGTCGCCTTGCTCGAGCTGCACGACTTTCCGCAGATAGAGTGCGCTCACCTTTTGATATGGATCTTGATCGAGGTACTGCGCCCAGGTTATCGCCGACGCGCAACCAAACGCACCTTCGAGCATCCCGAGCGCATACGCCACGGCCGCACGGATCACACCGACGTGCTGCATCTCACCGGTCTGCACGCGCCCGAGCTTTTCGTGAACTTCGGCCCAACGCACACGCGCGCGCTCGAACTGGCCGCGGATCGTGGTCTCCACCATCGCGACGGAGTTCTGCCAGATCGCATCGAGCACGGGCGAGAGCGGCGCGAACGGCTCGAGCAACGCGGGTAACGAGTCGATGAGCGCACCGTCCATCGACCGCCCTCCGATCGCGATCGCGAACGCGACGTACTCGGCGAGCCGGCGAATCGCGTCTTGTACCGAATACACGCGTTCTGCTTCCGGTGTCGCGAGGTAGCGCTCATTCGCGCCGCCGAGCGCTTTCATCAAGCGCTCCTGCAGATTCGTCGACTCCGTGTCCGCTCGCCACAGCTCGAGCCCAGAGTCGCGCTTCAGCTGTTCGAGCCACGCCGGAGAAGATTGCCAAAAATAGTCGGGACCGGCTGCGACACTGAGCGCCGCGCACCAACGCCGCCGCTCGTGCACTTCGCGCGGCGTTCGACCGAAACGTTGGGCGAGCTCGATGCTCTTGAAATACGCCGGCGCGAGCTTCTCGATGTTCGGGTCGATCGATTCGGTAGCGTTCTTCCCTTCCCAGCGATTCTGGCGATCGATCACGGCCTCGAGCCCGCGCTGTTCGTCGCCGGCGGCGAACAAGTGATGGATCCAAGCCGGGTTCGACCGCTCCTCGTACAGCTCCGCGAGCGCGCGATGACAGCGCTCCGCTTCACCGACATCGAGGCCCGCGGGCAGCAGGTCACTCCAGACGCGGTGCGCGAGCGTATAGGTTCGCCCGTAGCTGACGATCGCTCGCTGGGTGAGCAGCTCCGTGATCGCCGTCTCGATCACTGACGAATCGACATCAGGCAAGAGCGCGTGATAGTCGGCGTGCGTGAAATTCTCGAAGAACGAAAGTGTCTGCGCCTCGGCCAAGAAGCGCGCATGTTTGGACAGCTTGGCGATGCGTACGCGGATCGCGTCTTCGACACTGCTCGGCAGCTGCGTCGTGGAGAGCTCCGCCGGCAACGTCCACGTACCGGACGCGTACGTGACCGTGCCTTGATCCATGAGGTGCTGCGCGAGCTCGACACAGTGCCGCGGGTTGCCACGCGCGATCATGTAGATCTCGTTCGTGAGCAACTCGAGGTTTTCGACCTCGCCGAACATCGAACCGAGCAGCTGACGCGTTTCGATCCGCGTCAGTGGCTCGAGACCAACTTGCTGGCACGAGCGCGCGAGCACTTCGAGACCGGGACTCGGTTCGGGTGGATCGGCGAGTGCCGTGAGCACGATCGATAACTTGCCGTGGCGCACCGAGTCCACGAGCGACGCGAGCAGCGCGGCAGACGGCTCGTCGATCCGATGCGCGTCGTCGACGGCGATCAGCATGACGTGCGTGCGGCTCAACGTGAGGATCAGCCGCCCAAGTGCGCGTTGCAGGGTGTCGGGGTCGGCCGGCAATCGCGACAGCGGCTTGAGCTTGAACTGGACGCGCGCGAGTGTTTTGTCCCGATTCGGCTCGGACGGAAGCTCGTCGAACAACTCCGGAAAACGCGAGACGACCTCGGACTCGGGCAACGCGATGAGCAAGTGCTGAATCAGCGCAAACGCGACCGAGAAGCGTTCTTGGCTTCCGTTGGCAGTCGCGCGCAAGACAGTCGCACCGAGCGCCTTCGCATCGAATGCGGACGCGTCGAGCAGCCGCGAGCGGCCGAGCCCGGACGCTGCACGCACCAAAATGCCGCCGCCGTCGTACTCGCGAGCGCGCACGACTTGTTCGCGAAGCTGTGCGAGCGAGGTGTCGCGCGCGACGAGCACCGGCGTCGCGAGATAGGCGCGCGACACGCTCTCGGACTCGCTCGGCGCGAGGCCGGCGATCGCAGCCAACCGCTGCATGACGTCGAACGCACTCGCGGGACGCAAGCTCGGTTCGATGTTGAGCAACGACAACACCAAGTCGTCGAGCTCGGGCGGGATGCCGGCCATGCGAGCCGAAGGCGGCACTGGGCGATACATCCACGCCGCGTACAGGTCGGCAAACTCACGCGCCGCGTACGGCACATGTCCACACAAGGCGAAGTACATGGTGGCGCCGAGCGAGAACAGGTCGGTTCGCGCGTCGAGCGCTGAACGCTGCAAGGTCTCCGGGGCGATGAACGCCGGCGTACCGACCACCGGACCGTTGCCCGTTCCCATCGGCGCCATCGCACCGAAGTCGATCAGCTTTGCCGTACCGTCGTGGGTGCAGCGCACGTTGCGTGGACTGACGTCGCGGTGCAGCAAGCCGCGCGAGTGGAGGAGCGCGAGGGACGAACACAGCTCGAACGCGAGCGCGCACAACTCGCGCCACGGCAGCGGTGCGCGATCGCGCAAGTCGCCCCCGTCGAGGAGCTCCATCGTGTAGAACGGACGGCCTTCGTCGACACCGTAGTCGTAGACTGCGATCACGCGCGGGTGCCGGAGCTGCGACAAGACGTGGAACTCGCGCTCGAACAACGCCGCGATGGTCTCGCGCTGTTCGACCGAGTCGCCGAGGATCAACTGCTTGAGCGCGACGTCCTGGCCGGTGCGCTCGTCGGTCGCGCGATACACGCGCGCCATCCCACCTTGGCCGAGCAGCACCCGGGGCTGATAGCGGTTCGCGATGCGCGCCGCTGGCCCAGTACTTCGAATCCCACTCCCAGACGCCGCAATCGACTGCATTGTACTTCGCGCTGCGAGGCCATTGAGTGGCCCACAACAGCTAGTGAGTGTACGCGATCTAATCAGTCCGGGTTAGTGCCGCTATCGGCTGCTGGGTGTGCACCGGCGTCACTTGCACACACAAGCGCCGAAGCTGTGAGCGGCGGGCATTTGCCGGTATATACTCGTCGCGTGCGGAGGATCAGCGAAGCGTGTGGGCTCGCGATCCTGTGCGGGTTCGTCGCGCTCGCCGCGTATCACCCGTTGTATGCGGTCGACTTCTTCTGGCACCTCGAGCTCGGCGAGGTGATCGCACGCACGCACACCATTCCTGCGACAAATCTGTTCAGCGCCGCCGAGCCTGCGCGCGCCTACGTGCAGTTCAACTGGCTGTGGGAGCTCGGCGCGGCGGAGGTCGTTCGCACACTCGGCTTTCGCGGCGTTCGCGTGCTGCAAGCGGTGTTGATGGCCGGCAGCATCGCGGCGTTGTTTGCACTCGCGCGCGTGCACACCAAGCGAAGCGAGCTCGCGTTCGTCGTGGCTGCCCTCGGCTTCGTGTGGTTCGAAGATCGCTTCCAAGAACGGCCGGCATCGCTCGTGTTGTTGTTCACGGTCGCCTCGACTGCGCTCGTCCTGCGCTGGCGCTCGAGCGGGCCGGGTGCACTCGCGCTGTTGGCCGCGCTCGGCGTGCTCTGGAGCAATCTGCATGGCGGCGAGAGCCTGCTCTTGCCTCTGACGCTCGTCGCGCTGTGGATCGGCGAGCTCACGAACCGCTATCTGCTCGACCGCGAGAATACGCGCGAACACGCAGCCCTACTCGGTTTGTGCGTCGCGACGTTTTCACTATTCGCCTCTCCGACGTTTCTGCATGGCCTGACGAGTTGGCTGAGCACGATCGGCGAACAAGTGAATGCCGGCAACGAGGAGTGGCTTCCAGCCTACACGATGCTTGCGCAAGGGCCGCGTCCCGCATTCGCGATCATCGCGCTCGGGCCGACGGTCGTCGCGATCGCCTACGGCATCGAGCAGTGGTCGCGCTATCGCCGCGCGGGTGGGGTCGCGCTCGATGCGAGCGAGCTGTGTTTGTGCGCGGGGTACCTAGTGCTCGCGCACCAAGCCGTACGAAACGTGGTGCTCGCGGTCGTACCAGTGTTGTTCATGCTCGGGCGCGTGTCCGCTTCACCGTCGCGGTCCAACCGAACGGCATTCGCGCTCGCGGCGGCGGCGTTGATCGCGGTCGCGGCCGAAGATGCGCTGGTTTACAGCTACGCGAATGGCCTCGACGTTGCGGAAGTGATGCAGTTCGATCTCACTCCCGAGGTTTTTCCCGAGCTCGCGACCGACTTCGCCCAGGAAGCGAAGTTGCGTGGTGGCATCGTGAACGATGGCCACTGGGGCGGGTACTTGGTCTATCACTTGTGGCCGGACTGCCACGTGTTTGCGGACAGTCGCCATCACTTCACGCCGGAGATGTGGCGAGTGTTTCGCGCGACGCACGACTCCCTCCTTCGCGCGGCCGGGCTCGAGTTTGCGTTCACACGTTACGGCACG
>DASRXR010000416.1:0-2628 GCA_035687405.1 Polyangiales bacterium | reverse complement strand
GAGCACTGTTCACGATTCGGCTGCCGCTCTCCGCGACACAGCGCGCCGTCGCGTAGCTTTCGCCCCCGGTCATTTCCAATAAGTCGCGGAGCGGCGACAGCCATGGCAGGCTGGTGCGAGCCCCGCCATGGAAGCCCGAATTGTCGACCACGGCAAACTGCTCGTTACGCAGGACCCCAAAGAGATTCACGACGCTCTCGCTGCCAAGAAACACGTGTGGGTCGAGCTCCAAAAGAAAGACCACGCGTGCGACGTGCTGCTCGGCGAGCAGCTTCAGCTCCACCCGCTGACGATCGAAGACATCTGGGCGACGCTGTCGCAGCCGAAGCTCGAAGACTACGACAAGTATCTGTACCTGATCATCCACGGCATCGGCGCGATGAAGGCGGGCGAGATCGACCTGATGGAGCTCGATCTCGTGCTCGGCCCGACCTACGTCATCACGCACGATCCGAAGGGCCTGGTCGACGAAGTGCGCGGCGAGCTCGATCGAACACCGCGCCTGCTCGAAAAGGGTCCGGCGTGGCTCGCGCACGCGATCCTCGACACCGCGGTCGATCGTTATTTGCCCGTGATCGACGATCTCGATCATCAAATCGAAGACCTCGAAAATGAAGTGCTGCTCAAGGCCGGCACGAAGAAGGGCCCCCCGATCTTACGCAAGATCTTGAGCTTCAAGCGCATGCTTCTGACGTTGCGCCGCATGAGCATTCACCAACGCGAGATTCTGCTGCGCCTCGCCCGCGGTGAGTTCGACGAAATTCCGCGTGAAGCGATGCCGTTCTACCGCGACGTCTACGATCACTTCTTGCGCGTCACCGATCTCGTCGACAGTTATCGCGACCTCGTCTCGAACGCGCTCGAAGGTTACTTGAGCGTGCAGTCCAATCGCATGAACGAGATCATGAAGACGCTGACCTTGATGTCGACCGTCATGCTTCCGATCACGTTCATCGCCGGCGTCTACGGGATGAACTTTCAGCACATGCCGGAGCTCACCTCGCCGTGGGGTTATCCCGCAGCGTTGTCGCTGATGGGCGTGATCGTCATCATCGCGATGTTGTGGTTCTGGAAGAAGGGCTGGATCGGCTCGAGGGAAATCGACGTGGGCGACCTCGACCTCGAGGCGCCGAAAACCACGACCGTGAAGTAGCCGTCACCGCTCGCGCTTCAGAAATACTGCAGCTAGCGGCGGCAAGGTCACGTTCAGCGAGTAAGGCCGCCCGTGGTGCGGGACGGGTGTAGCTTCGACCGCGCCCATGTTTCCCTGACCGCTGCCGCCGAACTCCTTCGCGTCCGTGTTCACGATCTCGCGATACAGCCCTGGGAAGTTCACGCCCAACCGGTGGTTGTGCCGCGGAATCGGCGTGAAGTTGCACGCGATCACGATCGGATGCGTCTCGTCTTCCGCCCGCCGCGCGAACGCCAGCACGCTGTGCTCAGCGTCGTTCGCATCGACCCACTCGAAGCCTCGCGAGTCGACGTCGCGCACGTGCAGCGCGGGCTCGTGGAAGTACGTGCGGTTGAGGTGGCCGAGCAGCAGTTTGATGCCGTTGTGCATCGGATCAGCGAGCTTGTCCCACGCGAGTTGCCCGTCGTGCGACCACTCTTGAGGTTGCGCGAACTCGCAGCCCATGAACAGCAGCTTCTTGCCAGGCTGCGCGAACATCAACCCGTACAGCAGTCGCAGATTCGCGAACTTCTGCCACTCGTCACCGGGCATTTTCCCAATCAACGAGCGCTTCCCGTGCACCACTTCATCGTGCGAGAGCGGCAGCATGAAGTTCTCGTGAAACGCGTAGATCGCGCGGAACGTCAGCTCGTTCTGGTGATAACGACGATGGATCGGGTCGTGCTGGAAATACGAAAGCGTGTCGTGCATCCAGCCCATGTCCCACTTGAGCCCGAATCCCAGTCCGCCGACGTAAACCGGCCGGGAGACCATCGGCCACGACGTCGACTCTTCAGCGACGGTCATCGTATCGGGATGTGCGGCGTAGACAGCTTCGTTCATGTGACGGAGCAGCGAGATCGCTTCGAGGTTCTCGCGCCCGCCTTGCTCGTTCGGGATCCACTCGCCGGCTTTCCGCGAGTAGTCGCGATAGAGCATCGAAGCCACGCCGTCCACGCGCAAGCCGTCGACGTGATAGACGTCCAACCAGAACAGCGCGCTCGACAGCAAGAAGCTTTTCACTTCGTGCCGGCCGTAGTTGAAGATGCAGCTCTGCCAATCCGGGTGAAAACCGAGTCGCGGATCGGAGTGCTCGTACAGGTGGGTTCCATCGAAGAAGCTGAGCCCGTGGGTGTCGTTCGGAAAATGCGCCGGAACCCAATCGAGGAGGACCCCGATGTCGTGTTGGTGCAAATAGTCGATCAGGTACATGAAGTCCTGAGGCGTCCCCATTCGACTCGTCGGCGCGAAGTAGCCGGTGACTTGGTAGCCCCACGAGCCCAAAAACGGGTGCTCCATCACGGGCATGAACTCGACGTGCGTGAATCCGAGCTCTTGAACGTGTGCAGCTAGGAGCGGCGCCATCTCGCGATACGTCAGCGGCCGGTTGTGATCTTCGGGGACGCGGCGCCACGAGGGAAGGTGGACTTCGTAGACGGAGATCGGTGCGGCGAGAC
>DASRXR010000415.1:0-3944 GCA_035687405.1 Polyangiales bacterium | reverse complement strand
GTCGTTGCCGGTGTGTCGCAACAAGAACAACCCGACCGACTCGACTAAGTCGCGGTTACTCAAAATATTGTGCGCGAAATAGCTGCCCATGCCGCAACCGGCGAACACACCGATCGCACCACCGAACTGCGACGGCACATGCCCCGAGCGTTCGAGTGCTTCCCAAGCGCACTCCAGAAACTGCCGGTGTTGCGGATCCATGATCGCGGCGTCCTTCGGCCCAAAGCCGAAGAACTCTGCATCGAACAGATCCATCCCATCGAGCGGCGCACCTGCGCGTACGTAATTCGGGTTCGAAAGCTCCGCGCTCGAGACGCCCGCTGCAGTCAGTTCTTCGTCGTTGTAAGGACGAACCGATTCGACGCCCTCGCGAACGTTGTGCCAAAACTGCTCGGGATCGCGAGCACCCGGAACTCGTAGCGCAACGGCGACAATCGCGATGTCATTCGCGGAATCGTTCGCAGCTTGCTCGTCGTGCTCTTCCATCCTTGTCCTCGGTCAGCGCGCGCGACGGCGACTCGCGAGGTCGCGCCGGCTCGCCTGACGCTCGAGGCGCAACGCGGCGCGATCCTGAGCTTGCTCGCCCGCGGCGTCTTGCTCTCCGCTGCGCAGCCTCGCCACGAGTGATCGCACGGTCGGAAATCGATACAGATCGGTCAGTGCGACTTCCACCGGCAACTCGGCGCGCAGCAGCCGGTGCAGCTTCACGACCAACAGCGAATGGCCACCGAGATCGAAGAAGTTGTCTTGCGTTCCGACGCGCGCTGTCCCGAGGACCTCGCACCACAACCGCGTGACCGTAGTCTCGAGCTCGTTTTCGGGAGCCGTGTATGCACGCGCCTGCTTTTCCGCGGCGGCTTCTGGCGGCGGCAACGCTTTGCGATCGATCTTCCCGTTAGGCGTCTGTGGCAGCCGCGCCAGCGACACGAATGCAGCAGGCACCATGTAACTCGGCAAGGCCTGCCGTGCCGCATCGCGCAGCGCCTGCTCGTCCAAACCCGTTCCCGTCACATAGGCGACCAAGCGCACGTCGCCCGGCACATCTTCACGTGCGAGCACGACCGCTTCGGCGACACCGCGCTGGCGCAAGATCAGCGATTCGATCTCGCCGAGCTCGATGCGATAGCCACGCACCTTCACCTGATGATCGGTACGCCCCAGGAACTCGAGCTCGCCGGAAGCAGACCAGCGCACGAGATCGCCGGTGCGGTACATCCGTTCGCCGCTCTCCGGTGCAACGAATGGATCGTGCAAGAAGCGCTCCGCGCTGAGCTCGGGCCGCGCGTGATAGCCACGCACCACGCCCGAACCTGCGATGTACAGCTCTCCGGGTACGCCGAGTGGCAACGGCCGCGCTGCGGCATCGAGCACGTACAAGCGCGTGTTTGCGATCGGCCGGCCGAGCGGTACCGGCCCAGCACTCTTCAATCGATGCGTGGCCGACCACACGGTCGTTTCGGTCGGACCGTACATGTTGGTCACCGTGCCGGTGTGCTCCCAAAGCTCTTGCGCGAGGTTCGGGGGAAACGCTTCGCCGCCCACGAGGAGGTGCGTCACGGAATCGATCGCGGTGCGCGCGTCCTCGTCGCTGCGGGCCATGCGTAGCAGCGCCGGCGTGCATTGTAAGTGAGTCACCGCGTGACGCCGGATTTGTGCCGCGAGACCGAACGCGTCTGCATTCGTGTCTGCGGTGGAAGGCGGCCGTTGCGCGAGTACACGTAAACGATCGAGGTACTCGAGGCCGCTCCGCACTCGAACTTCGGGCACACCGAAGTCGATCAAACACGCGACGTCGTCGACGCCGATCGCTTCGATTCGCTGGATCGTCCGCAGGCAAGTCTCTGGTGTGCCGAACAACCCGCTCGTCTCGAAGTAGCGTTCGAACGCGAAGTCGAGCACCGCATCGAGCTCTTCGGGGCTGAGTCCAGCGATGTCGATGTCGTTCGGGTTCGCTTGCGTCCCGCTCGGGCGTTTGAACGCGGGAAACGCCCAAGCGAAACCCTTGATCAAGTGGACCGAGCTGCGCAGGTATTCCTTCATCGGTTCGCGGACGCGCTCTCGCACCGCTTCGACCGATTCGCCGACGTGCGTGTGCAGCATGAGCGTGACCACGCCGGACTTTGGATCGAGACCCGCTTCGGCACGTGCGCTGCGATAGAGCGCGATCTTTTCGGCGACTTCCTCGATCGATTGCCCGAGTAAATGGGTGAGGATGTTCGCGCCGGAGCGGCCCGCCAACCGAAAGGTGTCGGGGTGGCCTGCCGCCGTGATCCAAAACGGCAGCTCGGATTGCACGGGCCGCGGCTGGGTTCGAACCCTGACTTCTTTCCCGAGCGGGCCCGGAAATCCGAGCTCCTCACCGCGCCACAAGCGCCGCACCTGCTCGATCGATTCGACCATGATGCGCTTGTTGTCGGCGTAGTTCCCCGGCTGAAGCAGAAAGTCGTCGGGCTGCCAGCCAGATGCGAACGAAATGCCGACGCGCCCGCCCGAAAGATTGTCGACGACCGACCATTCCTCGGCGACGCGGGCTGGGTGATGCAGTGGGACGACGCAGCTGCCAGCGCGGATCTGAATGCGCTTCGTGATCGTCGCGAGCCCGGCGCCGGTGACCGAGGGATTCGGATAGGAGCCGCCGAAAGCGTGAAAGTGGCGCTCCGGGGTCCAGATCGCTGCGAAGTCGTGAGTATCGCCGAAGCGTGCCGCTTCGAGCATCAGCGAATACATGCTGGTGCTCGCAGAATCCTCCGAACCCCACATGAACAAGCTGAAGTCGATCGGCTTTTCGCGACGTGTTGCCGGTGTTACGCGCGGGAGCACAGCCGTCACAGCGTCTGTCTGGTTTGATTGCCGCGCCGAGTCTTCGTAGACGATCACTGTCAGGCCGCGGGCAAGGCTCCAAAACAGCTCGAGCACCGAGATGTCGAACGACAGGCTCGTGACACTCAACCAGACGTCGCCGGGCTGGTGCGGAATGACCGAGTCCATGCCCGCGAAGAAGTTCACGACGTTGCGATGCTCGACGAGGACGCCCTTCGGGTTACCGGTCGAGCCTGATGTGTAGATGACATAGGCGAGGTCGGAGCTCGCCGCGGAGGGCTGCAGCACCGGCGCAGCGGAGCCGAGTGCGTCGACGTCGATCGCCACGACTTCGTGCGGCAGGCCTTCAAGCCGCGCCGGTTGTGTCACCACCCAGCGCACCCCCGAGTCACGGATCATGAAGCTTACACGCTCGGACGGGTAACTCGGATCGAGCGGCAGATAGGCACCGCCCGCTTTCAGCACTCCAAGGCAGGCGACCACGAGCGACAAGCCGCGGTCGACGTGAACTCCCACGATCGTGCCGGGCCTGACGCCATGCGCTTGCAGCTCGGCCGCGAGCCGATCGGCGCGCGCGTTCAGCTCGCGATAGTCGAGCGATTGGTCCTCGAAGATGAGCGCAGTCTGCTCTGGCGTGCGCGCGACCTGCGCTTCGAAGAGCGCATGAATCGTAGTGTCAGTCGACGCCGGCCGAGCGGTGTCGTTCCAGACTGCGAGCTGAGCCGCCTCGGCTTCGGAGACCAACGAGAGCGAACCGATCGGGTCGCCGGCGTGCGCAGCCGAGCTTTCGAGCAACGCCTCCAGCTGATGCTGCAGACGCGCGCGCGCAGTTTCGTCGAGCGCACCCGAATCGCACCACAGCTCGGCGCTCGCGTCGTCGCGGATCGCGAGTGCGCACACGACTCCGGGGGAAAGCGCGGGTGGTTCCGTGCCGGTTCGAACGATCGCGATTTGGGCGAGCTCCCCCGACGCGAGTTCCGGCCGCACGCGCAGCGCAGGGTACCGCGCGACGACGTCGCACAAGAAACCTGGCTTTTCCTTCAGCCGCGCGAGTTCGGTCTCGAGGTTGGCCGCGATCGCCGTGAAGCTCGCCGTTTCGTCGACTTCGCAACGCAGAAGCCGCT
>DASRXR010000414.1:0-11571 GCA_035687405.1 Polyangiales bacterium | reverse complement strand
GAGCTGTCGAAGCTTCCACTTCCAGAATGTCAGACTGTTCGGTGACACCTCCAGCTCCGCCGCGAACTCCTTCGCCGTCAGCCCGCTGTCCTGCCACCGCTCCACGCGATTCGCCCACACCTCTCGCGTCGCTAGCTCCATCTGCGTGCACCTCCGATTTGGATGCACTGAGTTTGGGGGCGAGTCGATGACGCGTCATCGACGTGCCTCGCCGTACGCGTACGCTCGGGCCAACGCGGTTTTCACGTCGCTTCTTGCCGGCTGCCGGATTCACGGCATCGAGCCGTGGGCTTATCTCGCGACTCGCCGTGCCTGCTTCCACGATACCCGAAGCATCGCGCTCTCGAACTCGCACCGGCGTACTGGAAGCTCACGCAACAGCGTGAGGACGCCCGGTTGCGGCTCGACCGAGATGTGTTTCGCACCGCGGAACTCACGCTCGCTGCCGACGACTAGCGCATCGACACACGGCAACAGGCAGCGTGTCCACTACGCGGTTCGTCGAACGCTTATCGACGACGTGCACGCATCAGACGATAGGGCCGATGCTCAAGCGTCGCCGATCGGATAGTTACGGTGCAGCAGCTCCAGCAGCAGACATGAACTCATTCAGCCTTGGAGACAAAGACGCATTCGATGCCGAATGCAACGCCTGACTTTCTTCAGAGAGTTCGAGCTGCCGCGGTGTCAAAACTGCCTCCAAGTCAGCACGTCGGCGGGCGGCGAGTTCCACAGATATGTTTTCAGAGCCGCTCGGTCTGAGGGGCACTCGCGCGCTCACTGTTCTGATCAATTCCTCCTGTTGTTCATCGGTAATCGGCTCGCCTGCAAGTGCGAGGTCGTTCCGAATCATTCCCATCTCAAATCGGGCGGGAAGGTTTCGTTGAAACTGTCGCAACCTCTCTGCCTTCTCAGTACCAATAACAGTGACAATGTCGGACTTGATCTGTTTCAGTGAGTCCAACTCATCAGCGGTAATTGGCAATGGCCGACCAGTTTGCGAGTCACGTTTGCGAGCACTTGTCCGCATATCGTTGACTCGATTCTCGCGCTGGGCTAGGAGCGGTGAAATCGCAGCAATCTGCGGTTCGGATAATCCCAGTTCACGGAAAATCTGGCCGTTGCGTTGGCGAACAAGAGCGATCTGCTGTTCTGTCGAAAGTCCACGCGATATCGGCGACTGGAAATCATTCGCGATAGGCCCGGAACTGGTCGGCTGGGGAACAATGTTCGAAGGAACGGCAGGAGGATATGTTCTTGCCGCTCTCCGCAATTCGCCGAGCTCTTCGGCCATTTGCGACCGTTCCCGCTCTAGGCGGGTCACCACCTCTGCAGCACTTTCGCGCTGTCGTGCTTCGTTGGCTTTTTCGGGTGCGTCAGTCGGGCTCTCGAGCCAGTGGACAGTCAAACCGCCAAGTAGACCCGAAACAATTGCGACGGATCCGATGATTCTGCGCATGTCATTTCGCTCCGTAGAATCCGCTTCATCTAACGAGTAGTTGATCGTCTGACTTGCACCCGCGCGACGGGTCAAGGTGGCTTCTGATCGTGGTACGCGTAAACCATGCAGGAGGAGACATGGCCAAGCAGAAGCCCGTGACTTGGTTTTTCAGGGCAATGAAATGCATGACTCGCCTCAGCCGTGAACAGGCTGTCTGAGCTATGGAAGGTTCTGCGCCACCATTTTATCGCACGGCGTCCCCGTGGCTGGCCGCGCCCTGAACTGGGCACGCAGGCGTACTGTATCCAATCTCGCGTCGCTTCGCGTCTCGGTTGATTGCAGTAGCGCTGCGTGCGCCAAGCTCGGGTCCGACAAACGCCTTTCGGCATGTGAGAGATTCACCTCGCTCACAATCGTGTGGTTCAATCGTGTAGGCGAAGCTGTGGTACCTCGCCGAGCACGCTTCACTTACTTCCCGACGAATCTTCTTCTCTTTTTGACGAAGCATCCTTCATTGGAGAAGGTTCGCAGCATAAGAATATGGCATCAAAATAGTCGTAGCCGTCCGCGCCATTATAACAATATCGTACAATTTGATATCCTTGGTCCTCCGCTTGGCCGACGCCCTGATCACAAGCCAAGATGTCAGAATATGGACCAAACGTAACAACTTGTGCGTCGGCACTTGTTGAACCAAACAGCGTGAACCCAAAGCCCATCACGCATAGAAGAAAGGCATGCCAAAGACTGTGCCTGATCCCGTCTGCGTATGTATTTGCGCGCAACTCAGCCGAGTGCGTTTTGGCGATGACGTGTTCATAGTGCGTGTTCATTGATGTCTCCGCATTTCTGACAGATAGTTTTTCGACTGGAGCCGCTGCGCCTTGCGCCAACAGTTATTTCCGCCGACCCGCTAGTCAAGAAACAAAATATTGTCGACCGGCGGACTGCGTCAGTCGTTGCGTACAATTGACCTCGCCCGGTCTGCGCCTCGCCGCAAACCGTCAGGGCAAACTGCGGCCGAACAAGCTGCCGTCGTGCTGACTGTTATTGTGCAGCGTAACTGATGGTTCCAACCGTCCTTCGCGCAGGATGCGTGGTGGGTTCACCGTGAGCTAGGCGCGGGCCTGCTCGCGCTCTCGACCGCGCTTATCGCCGACTCGGTCGACATGCTCGGCGATTCGCTCGTGTACATCTTGAGTCTGAACGCGTTCGAGCGGGGCTTGCGCTGGCGTGCCGAAAACGCGCGAAAGGGCGGGTTGGTCGCGCAGTTCGGCGACGGTTCTCGTGGAGCCCGGTGTCGTGTCCGAGTATCCGTCCGACGAACAGCGTCGCTGAATAGGCGTAAGCGTTCGACGAGCCGCGTCGTAGTCGTTCGCCGCGGTGCATTCACAGATGTCTTCATGAGGGAGGCATCATGGCGAGTGCGAATCGAGCAGAGTGGGCAAGCGCGTCGAGCGTTGGCGTGATAGCGGTCTGACTGCGAAGCAGTTTGCGGCCGAGACGGGAGTGAAGCCGTCGACGCTGACATACTGGAAGTGGAAGCTGCGTGCGCCGGGGTCCGAGGCAGAGTCGGCCGCGAGCGGCGCGGCCACTTCGATGACGAGCGATGGTTCGACGGCTGTGTCGGCCGCTCCGAAGTTCGTTGAGCTTGATTCCGATCCGAGTACGGCCGCAGTGCCGTTAGAGATCGTGGTGAGCCGTCGACTCACGCTGCGAGTTCCAACTGGCTTCGATGAAGGCACGCTCGTCCGTGTCCTGCGCGTGTGTGGAGCGCTGCGATGATCCCGGCCAGCGTTCGCATCTTCGTGTGCGCAGAGCCGCAGGACATGCCTCGCTCCTTCGACGGACTCGCGCTGGCCGCACAACAGCATCTCGGCGAGGACCCGCAAGGAGGCGCCGTGTTCGTGTTTTGTAACAAGCGCCGCGACCGGCTGAAGGCACTGTGGTTCGACCGAAACGGCTTCTGTATTTTCTACAAGCGATTGCACCGTCGCTTCTTGCCAGCTGCCGGATTCACGGCATCGAGCCGTGGGCTTATCTACGCGACCTGCTGTGCCTGCTTCCACGATACCCGAAGCATCGCGCTCTCGAACTCGCACCGGCGTACTGGAAGCTCACGCAACAGCGTGAGGACGTCCGGCTGCGGCTCGACCGAGATGTGTTTCGCACCGCGGAACTCACGCTCGCTGCCGACGACTAGCGCATCGACGCACGGCAATAGGCAGCGTGTCCACTACGCGGTTCGTCGAATGCTTACCGTGAAACGGCTCCTGCCGTGCTCAACCAAGCCGTGAGGGACTTCGGAAAGCGATTGTCGATCGCAAACGAGTTTGGCCGCAAGTTGGAAAAACTGATCTCGGCGCAGCTCGCGAATCGTTGAGGATCGTAGTCGGGGACGCCGGCCAGTAAGCGCGGCGTCCAGCTGCACCTTAGTGCACAGCAGAAATCACAACGTAGTCATTCTTGAGCTACCGCGCACAGTTCGCCGTTAGTCGCGGGGCCAGACGCTCGACTATTGCATCCACCGCTACACCCAAGTCGTCTTGGCAAATCGACTGCACGACCGCGTTGGCGCCCATACCCTTCGCTACCTCGACCATTCGACGCGGCGGGTCCGCGTCCGCTCTCTCGCCGTTGCTATCTGTTCGCGTGCACGACGGAGCGAGGTTTGCAATCGCAGGGATGTTTTCGTTCATCGGCCTCTCTTGCATCCGCGTGTCGTTCAGAATGTTGTCGTAGTAGGCGTCACGCGACGTTTGGTCGTTCCAGTCGACGTCCGCACGCGCTTCCGCACTCACGAGATCGACCGGCACACCGACGATCGCGCCATACACGACGAGCTGTTCGTTTCCAGGACGCAGGCCTTGGTAGCCCTTGATGTAGCGCTCAGGGTCGAACAAGTTTTGCTTGTTGTAGAAACAACGCAGGTTGATGCCCTGCTTCGATAGCGGATTGCTCGGGTCGTTCGTCGAGACGAAGTGGCCCGTATTCTTCGACGAACAGTCCTCCTCATCCGTGACGACGATGATCGCTATCTGCGAAACGCCGGTAGCCCGATCGCTGCGTAAAAACCCTGCGTTGCCACCCTGCGTTAGCGAAACGTCCCCGTGGCCATAGCGGCCTTCGGCTGTCGTGGACAGGAATAGAATCGGATTCTTCTCGGGCGGATAGATGTTGCCGTCCGCGTCCACGTAGTCCCTCGGCCAAAGCGCCTTGAGGCCCGCCTCGAGCTGCTGCTCGAAACCACAACCGGTCGTGCCGAGAGCCGCGATGCAGCCGAAATCCGTCGCGACTTTTCCGACATCGCCGCCCGCCGCAAACGAGATCCACGGCGGATACTCCGCAAAACAACCCGGAGCCGCGTTGCCGGGATGCTGGAGCACGCCGTCGTCTCCACCATTGATGTGACGTTGCGTGTTGCAGCCAGGAAAGTTGTTCGCGATGCCCGGAATGCCCATGTCCGTCGATACGACACCGAGGTGAATGTCTTTCGCGGGTTGAAACGACATGCCCGCGCTCGTGCGACCCGTCGTGAGCGTGGTGATCAGCTTTGGAAACTGGTCTTTCAGCGCACTCTGCTCCTGCCGCATCGAGCCGGAGTTGTCCACGACGAACAAGAGGTCGAGCACACCGCAGCTCGCTCGTGCAGCTGACGGCGACGTTGCTGCATCAGGGGCCGAGGGGTCGCGATCCGATGGCGCAGGCTTGCCGGCCGACGTCCCATCTTTGCCGGCGGAGGGGCCACCTTTGCCGGCCGAACCCGCGTCCCTCCGGGCGCTCGGCGTCACGCCGGCGACACCGGAGTCAGGATGCTCCTCCCCGTGATCGTCCGGTGCCGAGCCGTCCGTGTCTGCGCGAATCGCTTTGACACACGATACGCAAAGAAAGACCGAAATGACTAAAAGCGTAGACTGCGCGAGAACAGTCCGAGTTGCCGACACCGACGAGCGATTGGCCACGTGTTCACCCCTCGCGGCCTATACTGACGCGCTACACCGGTCTGCGCCCGACGAAACTCGCGTCAAATTGAATCGATTGAATGGATTTTGGCGTCCGGACACCGGGACTCTCCCGTTTTCTCTACCCCGGCGCAGCCGAGGGCGGCGGCCATCCCGGCCCAAGCGCCAAATCTAGGGACGGCTCGTCCGCTCGTTCTCCAATGAATGCCAAACGCCGCGCCGTGGTTCAACCTGCCACGGCAACGGCCGTTGTTCGATTGGTCAACCAGTGCTCAGTGATCTGCGACGTCACACGGTCCTGTGTTCCAGGAAAGCTGACCATCGGCGGATTGAACGTGCTGCCGGCGTTCCTATCGTCACAACTAAAAACCTGATTCCCGCACGAGCCGCATTTGGCGTTTGACACGAGTCGATGGTGCACGCGTTCTCATCCTCGCAATTCGCTGTAGGCGGTGCGCGATGACTTCGTGACGTGTACCCCGTTTGACTTTGCGCTCGATCGCGTAACTAGTGACTGAGTCGATCGCAAGGTCGACTTCGTCGGCGAGCGCGCTTCGATGCCTTTCGCGCTAGCCCAGATGGAACGTCGGCGCCCACGCACAACGATAGACACGCGCGCACTCGAGTAGCGCCGGATCGAAAGGCGATGAGAACTAGATCACTGACAGGGTCGAAGCCGCGCGGCTTGCTAGAGTTGCGCGTTCGCTCGCGGTGATGGTCTAGGATTGATCGTGAAGCTCATGGCGGCGGCTGTTCGCTGCGAGCATCGACGCGCCCCTCATAAACATCGGAAGGAAACTCGCCATGCTCCTCGTCAGCGACTTTGTTAAAGCTCTCGCCTCGAAAAAAGCCAAGGAAGCACCAGTGGACCCCGCTGCGTTTCCGCCGAATCTCGTCGGCAATCCGTCCACCGATGTAGTCCGGCGCGAGTTTCGGCACCTCATGTGGACGGACTCCGACGGCGCTCTGCTCAAGGCTCCAGTCGAAGTGGTCGTCTCGACTCGTTTGGAACGCACCGCTGGCAAATATCTGCTCGGCGACTTGGTGTACACGCTCAGCCTGCTGCCAGGTGAAGAAGTGCGACTGTTCACTACGGACCGGCGCACTCAGTTCAGCGTCGATAGCCAAACCCAGATCGGCTACCACACATCGACGACGTTCGAAGATCAGATGTACATGTCCGCGATGGACAGCTTCTTCGGCCAGATGTCCTCGTCGCAGTGGGCCCATGGCGAAGCCGGCAGCTCGGGTTCTTTCCAGGCGCACGGCGAAGCGAGCGGGGCTTTCGAAAGCTTTTTCTCGGGTCCAGAAGCCGATATGAGCGGCTCTTTCAACACCAACTCATTCGCCGACTTCGTGGGTGGAATGTCTGCTCAGGCATCTTCAGCCCATCACGTGTCGGCGACCGCCACGAACACTGCTAGCGCAGTGTCGGTCGGCGCGGTCGGCATTCGGAACACAGTCGAAGGCAAGCTCGATACGCACGTCGAGATGAACTATCGCAGCTTCCGGAACCCGAGTCGCACGCGCGCGGTCACCTTCTACTTCTTCCAGATCCGGCGCGCGCACACGATCCGCTTCTTGGTGGATTCGATCACCGTCTCGTCTCCCGAGCGGACGATGTGGCGAATGGCTAGGGCCGCACAAGACGGCGTCGGCGCAGCCGCTCGCGCTGTCAGCGTGGTGCCTACCAACCTCAGCAAGTATCAGGATTTTCGGGCGGCTCACGCGGTCGTAACGCAGG
This sequence comes from Polyangiales bacterium, assembly GCA_035687405.1. Lineage (GTDB taxonomy): Bacteria > Myxococcota_A > Polyangia > Polyangiales > JAFGIB01 > JADGRF01. Next base: position 4,424 of record DASRXR010000414.1, on the reverse strand, counting down.
AGCTGCTGACCAAGCAACTCATCGTCCCTCAGGGCACCGGCCACGGAACGCCCGACCTCGTCCGCACTCAAACGAGCTTCAACCAGGAGTTCACTCTGCCAACGCCGGGTCTGTTCGTGCGAGGCGGGCGCGATGTCGTCGACGTCGCCGATCCATCGATCTTTCGCGAGTTCACGCAGTTTGGCGGTGTGATCGCGGACGAGTTCGAGAGCCTCGGTGTCTCGATCATCGAGCGTCTCGGCTCGGGCATCGTCCCGGCCGTGATGAACACGGTTGTGGCTGCACAGGCGATCCTATCTGGTGCGAACGCGTCGCTGCCCTGAGCGGTTTACGAGGTTGGCGTGCGCGGCGGAACCGATGCTGTCCTCCGCTGCGTGCGCCGACTTCGCCCAACTCAGGTGCGTGTTGCAGGCGACTCCAGGCGTGCAAGAATTCGCGCCCGCGAGCTCCGGCGTGATGGTCGTCGGCCGATGAAGTTGCCATGATCCTTCAACAGCGCGAGCGCTTTCACCAATTGCATCCGGTCAAACTGCTGACCGACTGGGGGACGGCGGCGCTCGCGGGCTATCTGCTCTGGTTGCGGCAGCCGCTGGCTGCGGTCGTCGTAGGGTTCGTCCCCTCGATCTTGGTGACCGCAGTGTTTCTTTCGGGCCGATTGGACCGCGGTCTCGAGCGCATCGCGAGCAGGCCCGTGGCGCAAGCGGTCGCGCAAAACTTGTCCGCGGGGATCAACACGCTGCGCTTCGCCGGCCTCGCCATTTCCTGGGCTGGATGCTCGTTTCAGCAAGCGTGGTGGATCCCCACGGGAGTGTTGGTCATCGCCGGTGCGTGGTGGTTTGCGTGGCGTCGCGGCGTGGCGCAGGCCTGAGACGGTGGTCACGTGCCATACGCAGCAGGGACGTCGCCCGACACGATGCGACGCTGCATGAACACGAGCCCGAGCCAATGCTCGAGCTTCCAACCAATTGCGGGCATCCGGCCCACTTCGACAAAGCCCAAACGTCGATGAAAATCGAGCGACGCGTGATTCTCCGCGTCGATGCCTGCGACCATGACGTGTTTCCCGGCCGCAGCTGCCCGCTGCATCAGCCCGTCGACTAACAGCCGTCCGATCCCGCGCCCGAAGTAGCGCTCGCGCACGTGGACCGTGTGTTCCACCGTGAATCGGTAGCCCGGCCACTTTGTGCTGTCGCGAAAGTCTCCGTAGTTCGCAAAGCCGGCGATCACGCCGTCGTCGTCCTCGGCTACGAGCACTACATCGCCAGCGTCGTGATGGTTCTCGAGCCAAACCTGCCGGTCAGCCAGCGTGTGCGGTACGTCAGTCCACTCGATCGTAGTCGTAAGCACGAGCGCGTTCACGATCTCGAGGATCTGCGGCAAGTCAGCGTCCTTAGCGTCGCGGATGTGCATGTTTGCTTCCATGACTGGGTTCGAGCGCAGCGCGTTGTCCGGCGAGCAATACCGAGAGCCCGTAGTCGAAGTGTTCGTCGAAGCGGGCGACCTCGTAGTGCGCGAGATGTTCATGGAGCGCTGGATAATCTCGCGGGCGAGCGCGCACTTCGCGCAGCGCGCGCCGCACCGAACCGGCGCGGCGGACCGCGGTCTCGGCTTCCACGCGCATCAAGACGTGCATCAACACCGCGTTCGCCGACGCCACGGCTTCGAACCCGCGCCTTCCACTTGCGAGGGCGGCGCTGAGCAGCGCTTCGACTTGCTTCAACATCGGAGGTAGCTCGAAACAACGGGTCAGGACGTATTGGGCGACACCCGGGTACGTCGAGAGAACCGAACGCGCCGCCCGAGCCCACGCCCGACACGCCTCTTCCCAAGGTGCGTTGGGGTCCACGAGAGGCACCTCATCGAGAATAGCGCCGAGTACGTCGTGCTCGAGCTGCTCCGCACTACCGATGTGTCGATACAGCGCCATGGGTGTCACGCCGAGTCGAGAGCTCAACGCGCGGACTCCGAGCGCGGTGAGCCCCTGGTCAGCGACGAGCGCAAGCCCCGCCTGTACGACTCGCCCGGTTGTCAACATGGCTCCAGTATACGGGTGTATACTGGGGCCGTCAAACACACTGCACTCCAGCGCATCGCACTTGCCGATTCACGGAAAGCTGGTGACTGCGCCGCATCCCGAGCTACTCTCAGTCGGTGTTGTGTCGGCATGTGCCAGGTACGCAACTACTAGCGAGGCTCGGCTGCCGCTCTCGGCTGCGGGCGGTCACCGAGACGGGCTCTTGTTCCGGCACACTTTCTGCGTAGCTCGCGGTATGCGACTGCTATTCCAATGCGGTGTCCTCGGCATCCTGCTCTCCGCAACCTGGGTACCGAGTGCCCTGGCATGTTCCGCCGAGTTCTGCCCGCCGCCGATCCGATTGATCGCGCCCATCGGCTCGGCCGAAGTACCCGGCAACCTCGTCTACTTCAAAGTCTTGAAGGACGACCCTGGGCCATTGAGCTTGCGCGTCATGGGTGGAGACACCATCCCGTCGAGCATTCGGATGATCGGGAAGGATCGGGTGTTCGCACCGAACGCTCCGATCGCACCCGGCACGGTAGTACAACTCGCCTACGCGCTCAGCTGCCCAGAGCTTTCCGGACCACAGAGTTTCGTGTTCACGACCACCGCGCACGCCGAAGTGTCAGTGCGCGACGGCGCATTAGAGATCGAGTCGCTCGGTCTCGCGTACCCGAACAATCACTCCAACGAAGCCGGTTTCGTCCAGCTCCGGTACTACGATCCCGAGGATGGCGCCGCGTACTTCTTGGTCGATCGCACCGCGACGATCGATGGCATGCGCGCTACGATCGATCGAGAGGGACGGATCAAGGTTTCGTCACGCTGCTCTCCGGAATTCGACGAGTATGTCTCGGACTCATGTGGCAACATTTACAATGTTCCGATCGGTGAGCACACCGTCGAGGTTCGAGCCAGCATCGTAGGTCAAGCCAGCGATCCTCCGCCGACACGCATGACCGTGCGAACCGAATGTAGTGCCCGCTGTTCGCCTTCCGCGGATGCGGGTGTGAGCTCCGGCCGGGCCGCAGAGGAGCCCTCGCCGGCGTCGAACGACGCGGGTTCCGAGTCGCTGATCGACGGCGGGGGAGGCAGTCAGGCATCGGCAGAACAGGCGATGGATCAAGCCAAATCGCACGCGGATCTCGATCCTGCGAACCACACACCGAACCCCGCAGCCGATGGCTGCAGCATCACATCGCCTGCTCAGGCGACGCGCCCAGGTTCGCTCTGGCCCCTGGCGTGCGTGCTCGGCGTATGGCGTCTCGGCTTGCGCGTGCGACGGCGTCGCCAGACGCTGCGCTGAAGCAACGACCGCTCTCGTCGCTCGCGGCGCCTTAAAAGAGAAGAGCTCTCTGCGCAAGGCAGAGAGCTCTTCGTACTGTCGTGGAACCGCGATGAAACGTGAGAACTACGGCGTGCAGCAACCACTCGACGCGTTCTGCGCCATGCAGTTGTCCTTCATCGTCTTCCAGATCAAGTCTGCAAGCACGGCCTCACCAGCCGCACTCGGATGGATCCCGTCGGCGCCGATCAGGTTAGCCATCGCCACACCCGTGTTACCCGCACCCTGGAACGCGTCGCGCGTGTCGACAAACGTGCAGTGGTAATTGGCGTCGTTCATACTCTCGCAGGTGGCTTTCGCCATCGGCAACGAATAGTCCAACACGTCCCAACCGCCGGCAGGGACGTGGGGATAGAAGAAGTACAAGGCCTGCTTCACGCCGTCCGCCTTCATCTGCATTTGCAGCTTGGCGCCCGCAGCGGTCGCATCCTGGACCGTCTTCTGGCACGACGGATCCTTATCGCGCATCACTCCGTTGTCGAGACAGGTCTGGTTGCCGAGCAACACATCGTTGCCGCCGCCGTCCATGATAACGAACTTGACGGTAGAGCCAGCGCGCATTGCGGCAGCCTTGGCGGTCGGCCACTGATCCGGAATCAGACCCAAGCCGCCCGATGCGAGCGACGTGCCGCCGACAGCCTGGTCGTTGTACGCATCGCCCGCAGCCAGCGCGCCGTCCTTCTGGGCGCGCGATTGGAGCGCCGGGGCCAACAACTGACCCAGCACGTAGTTGATCCACGAGTCGCCGACGAGCGCGAGCTCAGCGCCCTTCGCGAGACACGGCGGCTTGAAGCCACCCGGAGCTGCTTCGCCAGCGGCGCCCGCGCCCGCTACCGCGCCGGTGCCGCCAGCACCCGCAGCCGCCATACCGGCTGTGCCATTCGGCGGCGTCACAGGAGCGCCAGCAGTGCCGGTCATGGACATCGTCGCGCCACCCGTGCCACCGGTCGCTACTGCGCCCGTACCCGCGGTCGTCGCGGGTGGTGATCCTGCAGCGCCGATCGGGCTGCTACCCGCGGTGCCTGTCGTGGTGCCAGGCGTCCCCGCGGTTCCCGTCGGTAC
>DASRXR010000413.1:0-20079 GCA_035687405.1 Polyangiales bacterium | reverse complement strand
ATCGCGCGGCCTTCGTCGCCGCCAATAACTGTCGCGCCTGCTCGCCGGACGAATCCATAGCGGATCGTGTCCGGCGAGCCGTGCTGCGACTCCGACCGGAGTGATCACTCCGTAAAAGAACACGACGAGCGTGAGAAACGCCACCGCGTGTGCGAGCGCCCGCAACACACGGTGCAGTGGGCGGTTCCAACGCGGTGCTACGAGCGCCGCAGCGGCGACCCAAACCGCGACGCACGCGGCGACGATGCTCGCGCGCGGTTCCGGCGCACCCAGCCACGCGAGTGGACCTCGGCCGCCGTGAGCGGCGAATGCGAGGATTGCGAGTCCGGCGGCAGTGCTGAACCCGAACTTACGCAGCTCTCGGAGCGTTTGCGGTTCGTCTTCGCCCATCTCAATCCGGCTCGGTCTGCGGCGCAGGCGGCAGGCGATCTGCAGGTTGCTCGGACTTGAGGAGCAGGAAATTCTCGATCACGAGCGCGTCGAGGCCGCTGTGCATGAAGCAGCGATAGGCATCGCTCGGACTCGCAACGATCGGTTCACCCCGCACGTTGAAGCTGGTGTTCACGAGGACTGCGTTGCCGGTGTGCGCCTTCCAAGCCTCTAAAATGCCGTGAAGTCGCGGGTTGCACTTGCGGTCGACAGTCTGGACGCGCGCAGAACGATCGACGTGAGTGACCGCGGGAAGGGTGGCGTCGTCTCGCACGGGCACCGTGAACTGCATGTAGTCGTTCGCGTCGTTCGGCCCGACTTCGAAGTAGCGCGACGCATCCTCACGCGTGACGACCGGCGCAAAGGGCCGAAAGGATTCGCGGAACTTGATCTTCGCGTTCAGGCGCGCCTGCATGTCGGGTGAACGTGGATCGGCGAGGATCGACCGGTTGCCGAGCGCGCGCGGGCCGAATTCCATCCGACCTGCGAAGTGCCCGACGACGTGCCCCTCGGCTAGAAGCGCCGCAACGCGGGAGCACAAAGCAGCTTCGTCGTACCGCGTGAAGCGAGCGCCAGACTGGTCGAGCTCGCGCTGTACTTCCGCTTGGCTGTACTTCGGACCGAGATAGGTGCCGCGTAGCGCATCCGAGGCCGGCGCTGGCCGCGGCTTTTCGAGCAGCTGATGCCAGGCGAACAGCGCGCAGCCGAGAGCGGCACCCGAGTCCCCTGCGCCCGGTTGAACCCACATCTCCGTGAATGGACCTTCTCGGCGAACGCGCGCGTTCGCGACGCAGTTCAGCGCGACGCCGCCCGCTAACACGAGCCGCTTCGATCCGGTGAGCTCGTGCGCGTGTGCCGCCATGCGCAGTACGACGAGCTCGGTCAGACTTTGAATCGACGCGGCGATGTCTTGCTCGCGCTGCGTGATCGGAGACTCGGGTGCGCGCGGCGGCCCATCGAGCAGCGCGTTCATTTTAGGCGACGTCATGACGTCGTCGTAACCGTACGCAAAGTACGACAGGTTCAGGCGAAACGAGCCGTCGTCTTTCAGCTCGATCAACTCGCGCAGCATACGTTCGCGATAGATCGGCTGCCCGTGCGGCGCGAGCCCCATCAGCTTGTACTCGCCGCTGTTGACCTTGAAGCCGACGAAGTACGTCAGCGCCGAATACAACAGCCCGAGCGAGTGCGGAAAGTGCAGCTCGCGCAAGAGCTCGATCTTCCCGCCGCGACCGTGGCCGATGCTCGCCGTCGCCCATTCGCCCACGCCGTCCATCGTGAGGATCGCGGCCTCTTCGAACGGCGACGGGTAAAACGCCGATGCGGCGTGTGCTTCGTGGTGTTCCGTGAACACGTAGCGGCCGCGGTATTGCCCGCCGAGCCCTCGATCGAGCTCTCGCGGCAGATGCAGCCGTTGGCGGATCCATAACGGCAAGCCGAGCTTTGCGAGCTTGAAGCCTGCCGGTGCGTACGCCAGGTACGTCTCGAGCAGGCGATCGAACTTCAATAGCGGCTTCTCGTAGAACACCACCAAGTCGAGATCTGACCCTTGAACCCCGCCCTCGGCCAAGCAATACGCGACGGCGTGCGCCGGAAATGCGCTGTCGTGCTTCTTGCGCGTGAACCGCTCTTCTTCGGCCGCAGCGACGATCGCGCCGTCGCGCACGAGGCACGCCGCACTGTCGTGATAAAACGCCGAGATCCCGAGGATGTTCGTCACTGGCTGCGCACGCAAAGCCGCCAGTGTACACGCTCGTCAGGGCAGGAGCGGATCGGTCTTCTTGCGCGCCGAGTGGCGGATGTCCTTGCCCTTGATCATGAAGATCACTTGCTCCGCGAGGTTGGTGGAGTGATCTCCCATCCGCTCTAGGAACTTTGCGATCGACTGGAAGTGCACGCCGTCGTGCACCGTATCGGGCATCTTGCGCATCACTTCGAGCGCGCTTCGGAAGATGCTCCAGTACAGCTCGTCGGCCTGCTCGTCGCGGTCGATGACCTCGTGGGCTTTGACCGGATCTTTATCGACGAACGCTTGAATCGCATCCCGGATCATCGCCCGAACGACGCGCGCGAGCTGCTCGATCTTGTCCCACGGCCAGGGCTGTTGCGGATGATCCGCCAAGTCGATCGCGCGCTCCGCGATGTTCACGGCGAGATCGCCGATGCGCTCCAGATCGGTGACCATCTTCAGCGCGAGCGTCACGAAGCGCAGGTCACCCGCCATCGGCTGACGACGCGCGAGAATCACCAAGCAGTGCTCGTCGGACTCGACTTCGAGGCGGTTCACGATCGCGTCGCGCTCGATGGTTTCGCGAGCGAGCACGCGGTCTTGCGTCAGCGCGGAACGAACCGAGTCGACGATCATCTGCTCGACGACGCCAGCCATTCGCAATAGACCGTCGCGAACCTCTTCCAGTTGGCCTTCGTACTCGCGATCGAAATGTACGCTCGCCACGTGGCCCCTGCCTTACCCGAACTTGCCGGTGATGTAGTCCTCGGTGCGGGAGTCGCGCGGCGAGGTAAATAAGCGGTTCGTCTCCGAAAACTCTACCAAGTCGCCACTCAGCAAAAAGGCAGTGTAGTCCGAAACGCGAGCTGCCTGCTGCATGTTGTGAGTGACGATTGCGATCGTGTAAGTGTCCTTCAGACTATGGACCAAATCTTCGATGCGCGCTGTCGCGATCGGGTCGAGCGCCGAACAAGGTTCGTCCATCAGCAACACTTCGGGCGAGACGGCGAGCGATCGCGCGATGCACAAACGCTGTTGTTGCCCACCCGACAGACTCACGCCGGGCGCACTGAGGCGATCTTTGACCTCATCCCACAGCGCAGCGTCTCGCAGTGCACGTTCGACGACTTCGTCTGCATGGGATGCGTGGAGGCGCCCGGTCAGGCGAAGACCTGACAAAACGTTGTCGCGCACTGACATGGACGGAAACGGATTCGGCTTCTGGAACACCATGCCGACGCGTCGCCGTAGCAGCACCGGATCCACACCGCGGCCATAGATGTCGACGCCGTCCAGCGTGATCTTGCCTTCGAGGCGCGCACCGTCGGTGAGCTCGTGCATGCGGTTCAGGCTGCGAATCAGCGTCGACTTGCCGCAACCGCTCGGACCGATGATCGCGGTCACGGAGCGCTCCGCGATCGGCATGTCGATGCCATGCAGCACCTCGTGATCACCGAACCACGCGCGCACGCCTTCGACTCCGAGTTTCACCGAACTGGGCATCGGCGCCGGCGGCGACGAGTTGAGAGCCGTGTTCAGCATGGTCATTGGACCTTCTTCTGCAGCCGGTTGCGCAAGTACACCGCGCCGCCATTCAAGATCAGCATCGTGATGAGAAGCACCACGATGCCGGCAGCCGCATTGATGACGAAGCCGCGCTGCGGGCGCGAGACCCAGTTGAAGATTTGAATCGGCAACGCCGTGAACGGCGCATCGATGCCGTCCGGAACGAACGTGATGTACGTGAGCGCGCCGACGACGACCAGCGGTGCGGTTTCACCGATCGCGCGCGACAGTGCGAGGATCGCACCGGTGAGAATCCCGGGATAGGCCATCGGCAATACGACCTGGCGGATCGCTTGAAAGCGCGTCGCACCGAGCGCGTAGGCCGCTTCGCGCAAGCTCATCGGCACAGTCCGCAGCGCTTCGCGCGAGACCATCACGACCATCGGCAAGACTAACAGCGCGAGGGTGAGGGCACCGGCGAGCAAGCTGCGGCCGAGGTGGAGCGTACGAACGAATAACCCCAGGCCCAACAAGCCGTAGACGATCGACGGCACGCCGGCCAGGTTGGCGATGTTCAGCTCGATGAAGCGCGCAAACCGCGAGCGCTTGCCGTATTCCTCGAGGTGAATCGCGGCGCCGACGCCGATCGGAAGCGCGATCGCCGCCGTCAGCATCATCAAGTACAAGCTGCCGACGAGGCCAGGCAAGATGCCGGCGAGCTCGGGCTTGCGCGAGGGATAACTCGTGATGAAGTCGAGGGACAGGCGCTCACTCGCGTTCTGCAGCACGCCCATCAGCAGCACGCCGAGAATCACGAGTGGCAAGAGCACTGAGCTCAACGCCAGCGCGTAGAACGCTCTTTCAGGCCACCGACTTCGCTGCTCGTTCACGTCGCGCCTCGGAACCGCTTGGCGAGCCGATAACTGAGCACATTCATGCAGAGCGTCATGAGGAAGAGCGCTGTGCCTACGACGAAGATCGTGCGGTATTCCAGCGTGCCGGCCGGGATGTCACCCATGCTGACCTGCACGATGTACGCCGTCATGGTTTCGATCGGCACGCGCGGATCGAGCGTGAGGCGCGGCTCTTGGCCGGCCGCGATCGCGACGATCATCGTCTCGCCGACCGCGCGCGAGATCGCGAGGATGACGCTGGCGGCGATGCCGCCCATGGCTGCAGGCACTACGACGCGCCAGATCGTCGGGACGCGCGCCGCGCCGAGCGCGTAGGAAGCTTCGCGCAAACCTTTGGGCACTGCGTAGAGCGCGTCTTCGGTCAATGACGCGATCATCGGCGTAATCATGATGCCCATCACGATGCCGGGGCTCAGTGCGTTGAAGCCTCCGAGATCCGGCACCAACATCTGCAAGATCGGCGTCACGACGATCAACGCGAAGTAGCCGTAGACGATCGTGGGAACACCAGCGAGCACTTCGAGCGCGGGCTTCAGCACCAAGCGCCAGCGCGGCGTCGCGAGCTCACTCATGAAAATCGCCGACATCAACCCGAGTGGCAGCGCGACCGAGATCGCGACTGCGGACGTGAGCGCCGTGCCGGTGATGAGCGGCCACAAACCAAAGTGTTTGTCGGCGAACAGCGGCGTCCACTGGGTATCGAAGATCAGCGGCAAGACGCCGACCGAGCGAAAAAACGCGATGCTCTCGGCCGCGAGCACCATCAGAATCCCGAGCGTGGTCAACACCGTGATCATGCCGCAGCCGGCGAGCAGCCATTCGATGACGCGTTCGCCTCGCGACAACGCGCCATGGATCGGCAGCGGCTTACGTTCTGCCCGCTGGGCGGGCATCGACATCGCATCACTCGCGCGCAAGCAACGCCTCCACGGTCACTCCGACCTGCGAGCCGCCTGAGAACACCGATCCGACCGTGTTGTTGCTGAAGCGCTTGTGCGCGAGCTCGTACGCTTTGGTCGGAAGCGGCACGTAGCGCGCGTCCTTGACGAGCTCCTCACCCTTCAAGAGATAGAAGTCGACGAACGCTTTGACGTCGGGCCGCGCGGCGGCAGCCTTCGACACGTAGATGAACACGGGGCGCGACAGCGGTTGATAGGTGCCATCGCGCACGGTCTGCGCGCTCGGAAGAATCGGGCCGTTGCCGTTTTCGGCCTTGCCGTCGTCGACACCGACCAGCGTCAGCTTGTCCTTGTTCTCTTCGTAGTAGGCGAGGCCGAAGAATCCGAGTCCGCCTACATCGCGCGAGACGCCCTGCACGAGCACGTTGTCGTCTTCGCTCGATGTGTAGTCGCCGCGACTCTTGTGTTCTTCGCCCACGACTGCCTTCGTGAAGTAGTCGTACGTGCCGGAGTCGACACCGGGACCGAACAGGTGGATCTCTTTATCCGGAAAGCCACTCCGAATCTGACTCCACTTCGTGATCTTGCCCTGCGCTTCAGGCTCCCAGAGCTTCTTGAGCTCGGCGACCGTGAGGCTCTTCGCCCAGGTGTTCTTTGGATTCGTGATCACCGCCAGGCCGTCGTACGCAACCGGCAACTCGATGAACTCGATCCTGCTCGCGGCGCAGGCTTGCTCTTCCGTGGGCTTGATCGGCCGCGATGCGCCCGCGATCGCAATCTCGCCTGCGCAGAACTTCTTGAATCCGCCGCCGGTGCCCGACACGCCGATCGTGACCCGCGCAGAGTTCGCCTTCTGGAACTCTTCTGCGACAGCCTCGGTGATCGGGAACACGGTGCTCGATCCATCGATTGCGATGACCGACTTGTCCTTGTCCGCCGCCGGGGGCGCTTCAGTCTTCGCGCTCGGTGTTTCGGCAGTCGACGGCGCGGGCGCAGGCTCTCCAGGCGGGCTCGCTGGGTTCCTGCTGCACCCCATCCACGATCCGCACAAACACGTGACAACGATGAGGCAAGCAAAGCGCTGGCTGGTCGCGTTCATTGCCCGGGAACGTGCCGGCCGTCCGTGACATCAAGGTGACGGCGTGGCAACAACTTGGGGCCCGCGTTACGCCTCAATTTCCGGTGTTAGGCGTGTATTCAAGCGGCGTTAGGGCTGATCACCGCGGGCGCCTTAGCCGCGGGCAGACTTACCCAGAACGATGACCCATGCGGCTCGACTGGGTCGACGCCCACGGTTCCGTTCATGAGCACGACCAAGTGTTTCACGATTGAAAGACCCAGCCCGGTTCCACCGAGTGCGCGAGAGCGCCCAGTGTCCACCCGATAGAAACGCTCGAACACGCGTGCGCGATGCCGCTCTTGGATGCCGGGGCCGTCGTCGCTCACGACGACCTGAACTCGCCCATCGCGTAGTTCGGCCGTCATGTCGATCGTCCCGCCCTCGAACGAATACTTGATCGCGTTGTCGAGCAGGTTCACGAGGACCTGGTCGAGCGCTTGGATGTCGGCAAGCGCGGACAACGTGGGCGCGATTGAAACTTCGACCTGAAGGTTTTTCGCCTTTGCGGCACGCTGCAGCGTGTCGTTCGCGCGCTGTGCTGCGGTCTTGACCGACACCGCTTCGAGGCAGAGCGGGTACGCGCCGCCTTCGATTCGCGACAAATCGAGAAGATCGGAAAGCAGGTTCGATAGGCGCTCGGAGTGCCGGAGGATCGCCTGGACAAACGTTCGCGCCTGGCTCGGATCTTCGAGCGCTCCGTCCATCAGAGTCTCGGCGTTCGCGCGGATGATGCTCACCGGCGTGCGCAACTCGTGAGAGACGTTTGCGACGAGATCGCGTCGCATCGACTCCATGTGGCGCAAGCTCGTGACGTCGTGCATGACGACGACCGTTCCGCCCGTCGCTCGGAGCGGCGCGGTCGTGACCATCAAGTGGCGCGGCGGATCTTCGAGCATCAGCTCTGCGCTCTGTGGGCCTTCGGACGCATTCTCGACGAGCTCGATGAAGCTCGGTGTGCGCACGACTTCGACGAGCTTTCGGCCTTCCGGCGCAGCCGGCAGCGCGAGAAGTTTGAGCGCCGCGGGATTAGCGAGCTCGACGCGTTGATCGGCATCCAGCGCGAGCAGTCCCTCACTCACGCCGTGAAGGATGGCGTTCAGTCGGTCGCGCTCGCGGATCAACTCGGTGATCGTTTGCGAACGTTCTTCTGCCAGCTTATTGAGTGAACCGGCGAGGTGGCCCAGCTCGTCTTCCGACAGCACCGGCAAGCGCTTTTGGTTACCGGTAAGGATCGCACGCGCGCTCGCGGCAAACGTCTGAAGCACGCGCGCCGCCAAGTGCGAAGCGACTGCGCTCACGAGCACCGCGACGATCAGGCCCAAGCCCGCGGCAAACAGCACGAGCATGCGCTGCCGCGTCAGGATATCGCGCATGACCGAGACCGGCGTCGACGCGCGCACGACGCCGTGAGCTCCTTGCCACGGGACTGCGGCGTACATCATGTCCTGACTCGTCGTCGTGCTGTAACGCCGAACCACGCTCTTTTGGCCATCCATCGCGCCGATCACTTCGGGCCGCGAGTGATGGTTGTCTTCCGTCATCAAACCGGCCTGCGTCAGTGCAGAATCACCGACCACTTTGCCGTCGCGTGCGATGAACGTGATGCGGCTGCCACTCGCTTCACCCATGCGATCGGCGAGCGCGTCGAGCGCCACCGGATCGGGGCTTGCGCCGAGCGTCACCGCAGCTTCACGTGCACCCTGAGCTTGCCGGATGAGATCTTGCTCGAGCTCGTGTTCGGCGAGCGAGCTCAACTGGTTGTCGAGATACACGCCGCCGGCGAGCCCGACGATGATGATCAATCCGAGCGATGCAACGAAGAGCTTGCCTCGGATTCCAAAATTCAAGCAATTTCCCTGGGGCGATCGAGGAACCGATAGCCGACGCCGCGCACCGTTTCGATGTAGTCGCCGGCGTGACCGAGCTTTTGACGCAGCCTTTTGACGTGTGTGTCGACCGTGCGCGTCGTGAGCTCGCCTGGCATTTGCCACACTTCTTCGAGCAAGCGTTCGCGCGTTTGAACGCGGCCGCGACGATCGAGCAGCATGAGCAGCAGCTTGAACTCGAGCGCCGTCAAAATGACTTCGAACGCGCCGACCCAAACACGGTGGGCGTCGGTGTCGACACGCAGATCGGCAAAGCGGCGTTCGGTGTGCGGTGCTTCGCTGTTTCGCGTCCGCCGCAAGATGGCGCGCACGCGCAGCATCAATTCACGCACGCTGAATGGTTTCACGACGTAGTCATCGGCACCGACCTCGAGGCCGATGACACGGTCGATCTCCTCACCTTTTGCGGTGAGCATGATGATCGGCACGTGACGAGTGCGGTTTTCTTGTTTGAAGCGCCGACAGAGCTCAGTGCCGGGAACATCCGGCAGCATCAGATCGAGAAGGATCAAGTCCGGCACGGGATCCTCACCGGTCAGTCGCAGGGCGGCTTCACCGGTGAATGCGGAACGCGAGGCATAGCCTTCGCGCCTCAAGTTGAATTCCAGCGTCGCGACGAGATCCTCCTCGTCATCGACGACCATCACTAGGGCAGACATGCGGGCCTCGAAACGGGTGGTTCAACCATGGAGATGACGCGCACGCAGTGTAGGCGAGCACGTCCGAGGGCGCAAAACCGGCACGTTTAGGTGTCGGAATGAACGCGCCTTCTGCATGGGCGGTCCGAGTAACCCGGCGACATGACTAACGTGTGACAGATTCGCGAAAATCCGGAAACGGACCGTCACGAGTCATGTACGCACGCGAGTTTGCCCAAACGTCACCCGGGCTTCTTTCCAAGTTCGCAAGTGACCCTCATAGGGCATGAATGGAGCTTGCGGTTCTCGACCTGGGATCGACCACCTTCCATCTACAGCACATCCGCGTAGATGAAATCGGGCGATTCTCGACCACACTGGACCTGAAGCGTTCTCTCTGTCTGGGTACGCAGGTGTTCTCGAACGGCTTCATCGACGGGGCCTCTTGGGACGCGTGCCTCGGGGCGGTCTGGGAATTGCTGGAAGCTTCGGACGCAGCGAAGCCGGCTCGCCGGACGATCGTCGCGACGAGCGCGATCCGGAGCGCGAGCAACGGTGCGGATCTGATCCGCGAGATCGAGCGCACCCACGGCGTCGAGGTTCGGATGCTGTCGCCACATGAGGAAGCGCGGCTCGCGTACCTCGGGCAGTCCGCCTCGGACGCAGTCGGTGGGCGGCGCGTCGCGGCGGTCGACCTCGGAGGCGGTTCGGTCGAGATCGCAGTCGGTGAAGGGACGCGTTGCATTCATGCGACCAGCTTGGCGGTCGGCGCGTTGCGCGTTCGTGCTCAAGGTGCGCGGGCGTTCGGTCGTGAGGAAGCGCGTCGTGCGGCGGTTCGAATTCGCGGGGTCGTAGCAGCCCCACTGCGTGAGATTCGCGCGCTCGACCCCGAGATCGTCGTGTTTGGCTCGGGAAGTGCCCGTGCCGCGCGCAAGCTGCTGATGCGAAGCTACTCGAGCGCCGGAAAGATCGGTCCGCTCGATACTGCGAGCTTTCGCGAGGCGCTGAACGCGCATCTCGGCTTTACGCCGGCGCAGTTGATCGAGCTCGGAGTCGATCCAGCGCGGGCGGACTCCGTGCTCGCAGCTGCGACGATCATGCTCGAGATCATGGATGGGCTCGGCGTGCCTCACGCTTATGTCTCCGACAAGGGGCTGCGCGATGGTGCGGCGCTCGAGTTGTACCGTGAGCACCTCGCGCGGGATCGCCAGCCGCTCGCGACGACCGCCGTAGCCTGACGATCGCAATCGAGCCGATCCACCGCGTTGTTAGTCGCCTAACAAGTGGTGGGTCCTGCCGTCCGTCCGCCTGACGTAACCGAATGGCTGTCTGGATGTGACGTTTCTGTTCCCCTTCACGATCTTGTCACATGTGCGACCGGCCGCCGCCATCAGCGGCAGGCAGCTTCGCGCGCATTAGGAAGGGAACTTCATGACGAATTATTCTCGATGGGTGTTAGGTAAAGGAGCAGCCGGTGCACTAGCCGCTGCTCTCGCGCTGGCCATCGCGCCGGCCGCACATGCCGCGGATTGCAGCACTTTGATGAACCCGGTGTACGTCGCCGGCTCGAGCGCGGTCAAACCGTTCTTGGCCAAGGTCGCGGCGGAGCTCGGCAAACTCTCGACCCCAATCACGGTCGTGTATCAATCGCAGGGCTCCTGCGTGGGCGTAAACTACTTCTCGAGCGACACACCCGCGAAGCTCACCGGCACCGGAGTCATCTTCGATGCCGCAGGCGCGGATGTCGCCGGTGGCTGCACGCTGTCCGACAACACCGTGGACATCGGTGTCTCCGACGTCTACGCCGCGAGCTGTAGCGTCGACTCGCTCCCGACCGGCGTCAAAGACTTCCTCGGTCCGATTCAAGCGATGACGTTCGTCGCTCCGACCGCATCGACGCAGACGATCATCAGCTCCGAAGCGGCATACCTCGTCTATGGCTTCGGCAACGACAGTGAAGTCGCACCGTGGACCGACGAGACGAAGATCGAGCAGCGCAGCGCGACTTCGGGCACCCAGCAGATGATCGGCGCGTTCCTCGGCGTGCCGGCCGCGAAGTTCAAAGGTCACGCCAACGCTGGGAGTGGCGACTTGATCACGTCGCTCGACTCGTCGGCCGCCGGTGGCAACGCGGATAAGGCGATCGGTATTCTCGCGACGGACCAAGCGGACAAGAACCGCGCAAAGATCAAAGTGCTCGGTTATCAGCACTTCGCACAGTCCTGCGCGTATTGGCCCGACTCGACGTCGACCAGCTTCGACAAAGCCAACGTTCGCGACGGCCACTACACGATCTGGGGGCCGCTGCACATGTTTGCGAAGACCACCGACGGCGACGTCACCAGCGCGAACGCGAAGAAGGTCGTCGACGCTCTCGCGGGTGCCGATGTTCCGGAGAGCTTGGACTTGATCCAGCTCGAAGCAAAGAGCGGCGTCGTGCCGACGTGTGCGATGCGCGTCACACGGACGAAAGACGGCGGCGAGCTCGCGAGCTTCGCGCCGGACAAGGGCTGCGGTTGCAAGTTCGAGAAGGAAGCGACCGGCGCAACGCCGGACGGCTGCAAGGCTTGTGAGAAGAACGAGGACTGCCCGAGCGCAGCGCCGGCCTGCAACTACAACTTCTGCGAGGTCAAGTGATGACTAACAAACTAAACTTACTAGGCCTCGCACTCGTCATCGCGTTGTCGAGCAGCGCGCTCCACGGTTGCGGTGATGATGACAACGAGTCGCCGAGCGGAGACGACGACGGCGGCACTGCGGGCAAAGGCGGCAAGGGCGGCTCGAGCGCGAGTGCTGGCAAGGGCGGCGCCGGTGGCAAAAGCGGCTCGGGCGCGAGTGCTGGCAAGGGCGGCGCAGGCGGCAAGGGCGGTTCGGGTGGCAAGGGCGGTGCAGCTGGCTCCGATGAAGACGCCGGCATGAGCTGCGAAGGTGAGAAGGGTTGTTACGCGTGCGAACCCAAGTCGGACGAGCAGTACTTGAACGCCTGCACCGACGCGGTCTGCAACGTCTACGACAACTCGAAGCTGAAGAAACTCGGCAGCGACGGCAAGTTGCCCCCCATCCCGTGAAGTAAGGCACGCGCCGCGTTCGGCTTGCACTGGTTGACGCCGTGCGAAGCCGAGCGCGACGCCCGCCGTTTCGAAAATGATCGTACGCGCCCAATACGTCCTTCTCTTCATCGCCGTTCTTAGTTGCGTCTCGCTCGCTGTGCGCGTTCGCGCGCAAGCTCCGGTGCTGCCGCCATCAGCCGCGCCGCCATCGGCTGCTCCAGACGTGCCTGCGCCGCCGACTGCTGCGGCTGCCACGGACGAGGCTGCGACGGACCTGGAGATCGGCACCACCAGCGAGCAACCGGCTGCCCCCGCGCTGCCGTCGCCTGTACCCGCAGAGCCGGCCGCTCCGACCGGCGCGAACGAAACTCCAGCTGCGGCGGAGCTTCCGGTAGCGGCGCCTCCCGAAGCGTCACCGACTGCGCCGCAGCCGCCAGCTGCCGAGCAGAGCACTCTGCCTGCTTCGACGCCCGCGCCTGCGACTAGCACCGCCGTACTCGCGAAGGCTGGTTATCCGCTGACGCCCGGCGTGACCGCCACGGGATACGACAGCGGCTTCGTTCTCAGCGGCTATTTGCAGGCTCAATACGAGTGGCACCAGGATTCCGTTGATCAGCAGGCGCAAGGCGGGACGCTCCTCAATCGCGACCGCTTTCTGTTGCGCCGCGGACGCGTGCGCGTGGCGAAGGATTGGGACTGGGGTCAAGCGATCGTAGAGCTCGACGGGAACACGTCCCGTGGCCCGACGGTTCGACTTCAAAAAGCCGAGGTTTCGGTGCTGTACGGCCGCAGCGACGATCTCGACCAACCGCCGATCGTGCAGCTCACGCTCGGCCAGTTCGATCTCCCGTTCGGCTTCGAGACCACTTACGCGTCGAAGGCACGCTGGTTCATGGAACGCTCGCAGATGGGGCGCGCGTTTTTTCCCGGCGAGCCTGACGTCGGCGCGCGGCTATCCGGCGGCACTGCCGTGCTGCGCTACGCGATCGCGGTGACAAATGGCGAGCCGCTCGACGAACGCAGCGGCTTCGGTCTGCAAGATCCGAACTCCAACAAAGACATCACCGCGCGCTTCGGCGCGCAGACGAAGTTCGGCGATTCGTTCGTGATCGCCGGCGGCGTCTCTTGGAATCAAGGCAAGGGCTACCACCCTGGCACCGACGCGGTAAAAACTGGCGTCGCGTTCCGCGACCTGAACGAAAACGGCAGCGTCGACAACGGCGAGTTGTTTGGAACGCCCGCGACTCAAGCCGTTCCCGCGAAGAACTTCACCCGCTGGGCGGTGGGGGCCGATCTCCAGTGCTTACTGCGGACGGCGCTCGGTTGGTCGATGTTGTACGGCGAGCTCGTGCTCGCGAGCAATCTCGATCGCGGACTCGTGATCGCGGATCCGGTGCTCTCCGGCTCGGACGTCCGCGAGCTCGGTTACTACGTCGCGTTCACGCAAGAGATCACGCGTTACGGCGCTGCGGGCTTTCGATACGACGTCTACGATCCGAACGCGGATTTTCTCGACAAACGCGGTGGCAAGCTCATCCCGAACAACCAGACCGTTCGCACGTACTCGCCGTTCATCGGGCTGACGCTGTCGAGCCTGCGGTTAGTGTTCCAATGGGACATCGTCGACGACCACCTCGCGCGCGACACTCGCGGCGTACCGTCCGACCTCGCGAACAATCAGTGGACCCTACGCTTGCAGGGGGCCTTGTGAAGCACGCGCCGCTCGTCTGCACCGCTCTGCTGCTCGCCGCCGTCGGCTGCGATCGCGCTGCGCAGATCGGGGTGGGTCAAGCGTTCCGCGTGCGGGACGCGCAGTTCATCGGCGGAGAACTGCCCGGCGAGGAGCCGAAGGATCTGCCGCCCCCAGCTGCGCCGGATGGCGGCGACGGCGAGGACGGCCCGCGTATCACTGCGTTCGAGACGTTCAACTTGGACGTCTTACAGGGCCAGGGTGCAAAAGCATTCCGCGGTCGGACGAGCGATAGTGCGTCGTCGGTCGCGATCGCGCTCGATGGAATCAGCACCGGCTACTGGGTCATGCCAGTCGGCGCGACCGATCCCGCGACCGGCGAGTACACCTGGGAAGCGTCCACCGACTTCGATACGTCGATCGAGCCCGGCCGCCATGCGCTGCGAGTGGTCGCGATCGACGACGGAGGTCGCGCCGGGACACAACTCGAGCTGCAAGTCTGTGTGCGTGGCCGCGTCGCCGACAACGGCAGTGCCTGTTCGCCCAGTCGAGTCCCGCCCCGCGCCGTGATCTCACTCAGCTGGGACCTGAATGCGGATCTCGATCTACAGGTCGTCGGACCGGGCGGGCTAGTCTTCGATGCGAAGCGGACGCCTGCGCCGGGTGATGCCGGCCCCGAAATGGCCGAACTTCCGAGCTTGGATCGCGACTCGAACGCCGGTTGCGTCGTCGACGGCATTCGCACCGAGAACTTGATCTGGAGCGATGACGTTCCAGACGGCAAGTACCAGCTGTACGTGAACTTGTTCGACTCGTGCAAACAACCAGCGGTGCGCTTCCGAGTTGCCGTGTACACGCCGCGAGAGCGAGGCACCGATGCGGGCGAGTTGCTCGCGGAACGCTACACGCGCTCGGGCGAAGTCTTGGACTTGGCCGTGAATCCAACCTCGAGTCGCGGACTGTTCGTCGGCGAATACCGATTCTAACGAAAGGCATACGGCGTGCTCATCGAAAAGCTGCTCAAGGTTGCCCTGCTCGGATCGAGCTGGGTGATGTATCTGCTTTTGGCGCTTTCGGTCGTGTCGATCGCGACGATGGTCGAGCGCTGGGTATTCTTCCGCCGGCGCAGTGACGACATCGACGAACTCGGCGAAAAACTGATCCAGCTGCTCGAGCTGGGTGATTCTTCTGCCGCACGAGCGCTGCTCGAGAAGAGTCGTTCGATCGAAGCGGCCGTGCTGCGCTCCGGGTTGCGCTACTGGGGTTCGAGTGCGGAGTCGATCGAAGACGCCGTCTCGGGCGAAATGTTGCGCGAGCGGCGTGAGCTCGAGCGCGGCATGACGTTCATGGGCACCCTCGGAAACAACGCGCCGTTCATCGGCCTGTTCGGAACGGTGATCGGCGTCATCATCGCATTCCACCAGCTCGGCTCGAGTCAAGCGTCCGCGTCGATGAGTGCAGTCATGGGCGGCATCGCCGAAGCGTTGATCGCGACCGGCGTCGGCCTGTTCGTCGCGCTGCCGGCAGTCGTCGCATACAACATCGTTCAAAAGGCGATCGCAGACGTCGAAGACAATGTCACTGCGATCACCAAAGACATCACGGCGCTGATGCGCGCAGGTGCGCGAGGGCCGAGCTCCGTGCGGCCGCCCGCGGCGGAAACCGAATCGGAAACCAGCAACGAGCCCGAGCTGCGCGATCTCGCGACCAGCTCCGGTGCGAGTTGAACCCGTGAGCGAAAAAAGGAGGCCCACATGGCAGCTTCTCTAGGTTCACGAGGTGGGAGTCGGCGCGGCGGAATGATCGTCGGAATCAACGTCACGCCCATGGTCGACGTCGTCCTCGTGCTCCTCGTCATCATGATGGTGTCGGCCGTCTACATCGTGTCGCAAAGCTTGAAGGTCGAGTTGCCGAAGACCGCGACTTCGGACGCGGCTGCGAACACGCCGCTCTCGGTCACGGTGATGCGGGATGGCACATACATGTTCAATCAAAAGCCGATCGCGGAGACCGCGCTCCAGAGCGAGTTTCGTCGAGCAAAAGCCGAAAACGCGGAGGCGAGCCTCGTGCTCACGGCCGATCGTGAAGCGCTGCATGGTGACGTCGTGCACGTGATCGACCTGGCGAAGGTCACAGGCATCACGAAGTTCGCGATCACCGTGGACCGCAGGTAGGCGACGTCATGGCCCGACGCAAGCGGAAGCTCTCGCGCATCTACGTCATCAGTTTGGTGGCGCACTTGCTCGTCGGCGGCGCGATCGCGCTCATTCCGCAGGAACAGCTGCGGGAGGTGGTCGCGATCGCGCTCAACGAAGCTCCAAAGCCGAAAGAAACGCCTCCGCCACCGCCGCCGCCGAAGCCCGCTGCAGCGGCTGCGGACCGGCCCGCGCGTGTTGCGCGCGCGCCGCGGACGGCTGCGGCCGAAGCGCCGACGCCATCGGCTGCAGACAGCGCCGCGCGCAGTGCCGCGTTTACGGATTTGGGCCTCACCCTCGACTCGTCTTCGAGTGACGGCTTGGCTGTTCCGGTTGCGGCGAAGGTCGTCGCGCCCCCACCCGCGCCCCCGGTTTCAACGAAGCCGAAAGTGCTCGTTGCGAAACGTGCCGAGCTCGAGTGCATCGAAGCGCTCGTGAAGCCGCGCCCACTCGCGCTCGTTCGACCGTCGTACACCGAAGATGCGAGACGTGCGCGGGTCGAGGGGCGGTTGCGAGTCGAGCTCGCGGTGAATGATCAGGGTGTCGTGACGAACGCGAGGATCCTCGACAGCCTCGGTCACGGTCTGGATGAAGCAGCGCTCGCCGCCGCTCGGGATTTGCGCTTTGTGCCGGCCACTCAATGCAGAAAGCCGGTGTCTTCTCCGTTCGTGATCGCGATGCGGTTTCAGCTTGGCTCATGATTAGATTCGCTTCGATCGTCGCGATGCTTGCGGCACTGCAGGCGTGGGTGTGGACTGCCGAGTCGGCCGCGCAGGCGCAGGATCTGCCGCCTTCAGAGGCAGTGCCGGTTGCGGCTCAGCCTCCCGCGACGCTGACGCCGCCGAAGCTCAGCCGTTTCGTGAGTGCGGCGCTCACACCCGAACGACTCGCGGAGGCTTCGGTGACCTCGGTGCTGCTCAGCCTCGCGATCGGTGCAGACGGCAAAGTTGCTGAAGCCACGATCGTCGAGTCGGCCGGTGAAGAGCTCGATGCGGCGGCGATCACAGCTGCTGGCCAGTTCGAATTCGAGCCTGCGCGCATCGGTGGCGATCCCGTGCCCGTGCGCATTCAGTATCGCTACGACTTCAAGCCAGCCGCAGCGGCAGCGCCCATTGTGACGACGCTCGAATTCGGAGGCACGGTTCGCGATCGCAAGACCAGTGCGCCGCTCGCGAACATTCAAATCGATCTCGATGGCACCCAAGCGACGACCGATGCCGCGGGGCGGTTCTCGTTTCCGAACGTGGCGCCGGGCCTGCACACCCTCACGCTGCGAGGCGAGAGCTTGACCCCGGTTGCGACTCAAGAAGAGCTGCAGATCGGTCAGCGATACGACGCGACGTACGATGTCGAGCTGCGCGCGCCCGACGCGATGCTGGAGTCGGTCGACCTCGAGCTCTTGATCGTGGACCAACCGCTGCGCAAGTCGATCGCGGCCACGACCGTGACCGCCGATCAAGGTGCACGCGTCGCAGGGACGGGCGGCGACGTGATCAAAGTCGTCGAGAACTTACCGGGAGTCGCGCGTTCGAGCGTCGGTTCCGCGGCGTTGATCGTGTGGGGTGCAAGTGGCGCAGATACGCGCGTCTACATCGACGACGTCCACATCCCGGTGCTCTATCACGAGGGCGGATACCGCTCGGTGATTCACTCCGACTTGGTGAAGACCGTCGAGCTCGAGCCGGGCGGGTACGGTTCGCCGCACGGCCGCGGACTCGGCGGCCTCGTGACGGTCGGTCTCAAGCCGCTCGAAGCAGATGGCTACCACGGCAGTCTCGCACTCGACGCGATCGACGCGGCGGGCAGCATTCGCGGCACGATCGGCGAACAGTTTCGCTTCGCCGGTGCCGTGCGGCGCAGTCATCTCGACTGGGTGTTGCAGCGGGTGAGCGACGAAGACGTCGGCGAGTTCGTGCCGATCCCGAAGTACTGGGACGCGCAGCTGCGAGCGGCATGGGTGCCACGCGACGGTGAGAGCTTGGAAGTCGGCGGGCTGTTTTCCGGCGATGAGATCAGCCGCAGCGTCGTCGAAGCCGATCCCGCCGAGAGCAAGCGCGACAGCAAGGACACGGGTTTCGAGCGCGGGTATTTGCGTTACGCGCACCGCTTGGACGACGGCAGCACTGTCGCCGTCACTTCGTTTTTTGGGTTCGATCACACGTTGCTCGCGAATCGGTTCGGCGCCGTGCCGGCGATCCTCGACACCGATTCGACGCTGTACGGCTTACGGTCTGCGTATACGACGAACCCTTTCGAGTTCTTGCAAGTCAGCACCGGGCTCGACGTCGAAGTCGTCGCGAGTCGAGTGCGGCGTTCAGGGTCGATCACCTCGCCGCCGCGGGAAGGCGATCCACGCGTGTTCGGTCAGACGCCGAGCGATCAAGTGAACGCGGACGATTGGCGAACGACGAACGCGAGCCTCGCGCCGTACGTGCAGGCGGATCTGTCCCTTCTCGACGATAGCCTGCACTTGATCCCTGGTGTTCGCGTCGAGCCGAGCATCGTACACGCCAGTCGACGCACCCCCGTTCGAAGTGACTTACCGACGCTCGGCACCGTGCGCGAGCAGACGTTGTTGGAACCGCGTTTTGCCGCGCGCTGGTCGATCACCGAAGCGTTTGCGTTGCGCGCCGCGATCGGCATCTATCACCAGCCGCCGCTCGCCGAGGATCTCAGTGCCGTGTTCGGCAACCCGAAGCTCGGAGCGGCCAAGGCCGTGCACTACCTCGGGGGTGCGAGCCTGAAGCTCACGGAAGCGCTCGGCATCGAGGCGACGGCGTTTCTATCTCGGCAGAGCGAGCTCGTGACTCGCTCGCCCTTTTCCGAACCGCGTGAATCAGAAGCGCTCGTGCAGTCGGGTGCGGGCCGGGCGTACGGCGCCCAAGTGTTGCTACGGCACGACCTGACGAACGGGTTCTTCGGCTGGCTCAGCTACAGCTTGGTTCGGAGTCAGCGCAAAGACGCGGGTCGCGAGAGCTATCGGCCGTTCGACTACGATCAAACCCACGTCGTGACCGTGCTCGCGTCGTACGACATCGGGGCTGGCTTCGAAGCAGGCGTGCGCTTTCGTTTCGCGAGCGGCTATCCGCGCACCCCGGTGGTCGCCGCGACCTACGACGCGCGCACTGACACGTTCCAGCCGGTGTTCGGTGCCACGAACTCGATCCGCATCCCTTCGTTTTACAGCTTCGACGCGCGTGTGACGAAGCGTTTCAAGCTCGGAACGATGGAAGAGCTCGAGGTCTACCTCGACGTTCAGAACGTCAGCGATCATCGAAACCCCGAAGAGATCATCTACAACTTCGACTACAGCGACAAATCATACATCACTGGCTTGCCGGTGCTTCCGGTGCTGGGAGCGAAGCTGACATGGTGAAGCAGCTCTTCGTCGTGGGGTTGATCGTCGCCGCCATCGGCTGCAAGCCCGACTTGGAAGGTCGGCGCTCGCTCGTCTCGGGCGCGCGGGTGCTCGCCGTTCGTTCGCTGCCGGCGTCGGCGAAGCCCGCGGACTCGGTGAGTTACGACGCGTTGTTCGTGGATGCAGACGGCGTCGCCGACCCCGAGGCGCTCGACTGGGCGCTGTGTATTGCGCGCAAACCGCTGACGGAAACGGGCGCGGTGAGCACCAAGTGTTTGAAGCGTGAAACCTCGGCGCTCGAGGTGCTCGGTACCGGCGCCGAGGCGATGGCGAGTGTGCCGAGTGATGCGTGTGCGCTGTTCGGTCCGACGCCGCAAACGCCCGAGGCGGGTGAACCTGCGCCGCGGCCAGTCGATCCGGATACGACGGGCGGCTACTACCAGCCGGTGCGCGTCGTGTTCGCAGGCGACGACCGCGAAGACCAGTATTCCATCGGCGTGACGCGTCTGTCGTGTGGTCTCGGCGGTGCGACGCAAGAGCAAGCGGCGGAGTTTACGCGGCGTTCGAAGCCCAACGAAAATCCGGAGCTCGAAGCAGTGGTGGTAGATCGAGGTCGAGCGGATGCTGAAGTGTTGCCGGCGCTCGATTCGGAAGATCTGTTCTCG
>DASRXR010000412.1:0-3533 GCA_035687405.1 Polyangiales bacterium | reverse complement strand
ACACCATGGCGCCGTCCGCTTCGCTCCAGCGTTCGATGAACCCGCGAGTCGTCGCTTCTTCCCACACCGGAAGCCGTGGACAAGACGTCCGCCACGCGCTCATGACCTCGGCGTACGGCTTCGGCTGCGGCGCGATCGATTCGAGAAGGTCGAGGATCAATGCGTCGAGTGGCTCGGCCATGTGTCACCTGTTAGCGGGTCTTCTCGAGCTCGAGCGAAAGTGGGTCGGCGAGCGGGATCTTCCAGCGCATGCGTGTCGGATAGTCGCCCGAGACCGCCTTGATGGTTCGACCATCGAGCTCGAGGGCGTTGAACGGCTCGGACCAATCTAGAATTAGCGCCCAGACGGCGACGCCTGCTCGAAAGAGCGCGACGAATCCTTGCCCTTCACGGGAAGTCTCGCCGGCGCTTACCTGCCACGCGTCGCTTGATGCGGAGCAAAACTCCGAGATGGAGGCAAAGCCCAGGTCTTGCTCGGCAGCGGCATCTCGCGTCAGTCGCTTGCTGATCTTCGCGTCCGGCGTCAGCACCACGATCTCACCGGTAGCGAACACGAAGCCGTTGGCGA
Organism: Polyangiales bacterium; assembly: GCA_035687405.1. Taxonomy (GTDB): domain Bacteria; phylum Myxococcota_A; class Polyangia; order Polyangiales; family JAFGIB01; genus JADGRF01. The sequence goes on along the minus strand of DASRXR010000412.1, from coordinate 2,965 downwards.
GAAGACATTTCTCGCGCTCGAGATCGATTTGCAGCGCTGATACGGTCGCCATAGTTATCGCACTCGCTTCTTCATACCAGCCTTGTCCGGATCGAAGCCGTCTGGAAAGAGCGTTGCTTCGTCATAGTACGCACCGTCGAGCTTCGTCCAGCGGAGATCGGTTCCGCGCAGATTCGCCCCTTCCAGGGCCGTAGATCCACCCAGGTTGTCTCGACCGAGGTTGGCGTTGCGCAGGTTCGCGTTCTCGAGACAAGCCTGCTTGAGATCCGCTCCGCAGAGCACGGCCCGCTCGAGATTCGCGCCGCGCAGGTCCGCGAGGAACAATCTCGCCCAGTAGAGATCCGCGTCGCGAAGATTGGCACCGGCAAGCTGTGCGCCTGTGAGCTCCGCGCCCTCGAGGACCGCGCCCTCGAGACCGCCGCCTTCCGATGGCGGCTGGTAACGGAGCAGCACTTGACCATCCTGATCGACGACTACGATCTCGGGCACGTGGACCTCAAGAGAGCTAGGAATGCCGCGGCTTGCTGCGGTGTGCTCAGCACGATGAATTCGATGTGCGCGTATTCCCGCTGCTGCATCAATACCGGCATCTCTCGGCGCCGTTTGCGGTGAGTTCGGATGACCCACCATGGGATGGCGTCTCGCGAGAACACAGCGTTGCGCAGCGTCTCGCGATTGCCCCACCAGAGTCGCTCGCCCGTGGTTATCCGCCGAGCAGTCCTCCGCACGGCACGGCTGAACGTCAACGCAAACGAGTAGTTCAGCCAGACGATCACCGTGGCGCGGGCCCACAGGATGTCGCGAACCAAGACGTAGTTTCCATCGACGACCCACGCGGGCTGCGCTGCAGCAGCTCGCGTGCGTTCCAGAAAATCGGTGCGCACCGTCCAGTTCGGACCCCAATGGAGCGCGTCGAGCTCGACGTGCGGAGCCCGCACGGTTGCCGCGAGGTCCCGTGCGAACGTCGTCTTGCCCGAGGCGCTCGTGCCCACCACAACCACGCGCGTCAAGTCGGGCATACGGTTCTCATCACCGCGCGCACTCGGATAAGACCGGGCTTCATGTCGCTTGACTCGCTTCCCAGATCATCTCGATTGCTTCGGTGCTTCTCGTGGCCTCGCGAAAGCCCAGCCGCAAGTAGAACCGGTACGCGGCGTCGTTCGATGGAAAGATGCGTAGCGTAAGTGCCACGGCTCGTGCGGCGGCGCGTTGCTGCAGATCACGCACGATCCCGGAGCCAATGTTCTGGCCGCGACGATCGGGACGAATCACGATGTTCCAAAGTCGAACCTGGCGCGGCTCCTCGACAAACTGAACGTATCCGATGACGTCGTCTCCATCGGTGAGCACGTCGCAGGTCGATTGCCGGCACTCATCAGCGAAGTTGGCTCGTTGCCAAGCATCGTCCCACGGACCCCAAATCCGCTCGACGTGATGCCGATAGGCATCCCGATGAAAGCCGAAGAGCGTCTCAAGATCCTCGGCCCGGATGCGTCGCCGCTCCATACGAGGGGTTCTCTATCACAGCCATGCGTGCGCGCAGTAGGGTCGACCTCGATGGCTCGCCAGCGTAGCTCATCGAGCGCTAGACTCACGCCGAGGGGTCGACATGCCTGTCAACGACCGCGTCGACGGCAACATCGATCATTCATCCAGTTGGCGCACAATTGCTCGGAAAGCGCTCCGTCGCCGAGCTGCACGAGACCGCACATTGTTCTCCCAGCGCGCGCTCGCCACCAGCCGCATTTGCGCCTTCATTACCAGGCCAGGGCTTCAGTACGGCTTGACCCGTATGATGGCCGCGTGGATTGAGTACAAGGGCTACAACGCTTTCGTGACCACTCATCCGCAAGAAGCGGTCAACTGGCTGAAGAGCGCGACCCATGAGGTCGTTCGGCAGTGACCGATTCGTCGGGCTGATGAAGCCGTCCGAGAGAGCGAGCGCACTGGAGCGCCATCGCTCCGAATCCTGCGAAGCAGATGGCGATTTGGAGCCAGCTGCGAATGTCGAATTCGCCGACATGCGCCAGTAGCAGATACGCAACAGCGAGGTTGAATAGAGCCCAGGCGACGTTCACCGCAGGCGACGACAACCCTTTGAACGGCGGCGAGGCGAACGGAGTCTGCAGCGGCCTGCCGGACACACCCGCGATCAGATGGGGCATCGCGTTGGCGAGAAACGCTCCGCCGAAGAAGTACGCCACACCCCAATGCCAAGGAATCATAGCCACTCCGGTCCTACTTAGGCTTGTCGACGCGGAACGTGAGGTGAGAGACGCCCTCGGCGTCAATCAATCCCGACCGCTCGAGCGCGAAGGTGGCAGGATCCACGCCGCCGAACAAGCTTGTGCCAGCGCCGAGCACGACGTGCGCGAGGTGAAGCCGGAGCTCGCTTAGCCGGCATAAAAGCAATCTCGCTCTCCGAAGTCGACAGTTCCCAGATCCGGGGACTAGCCTCGTGCCGTGGCGCAAGACGAGCGGCGGCATCCACACGCAGAGCACTCCAACGACACGTTGGTTGCGATGTTGGCGCCCGTTGCGCCGCCTGGGGTAATCGAGCGAATCGAGCGCGTCGAGCGAGGACACTCGTCCACGAACTGCCGCGTCGAGATCCGAGGCGGCACTCCGCTGCACCTTCGGTTGGTGCCTGGTGGCCGCCGGGTGGCTGCGAAGGAAGTGGCAGTACAGCGGCTCGTGTCGCCCACTGTTCCGATATCGCCGGTCCTATATGAGGCGGCTCACGCCGCGCACCCCTACTACGTCGCGCGATGGATCGATGACGCCGTGCCGCTCGATCGTGTGCTCGCGGGGGAACAGCTCGAGGACGCGACAGGCCTCGGAGCCGTGGTGGGTCGCACGCTGGCGGCCATCCATCACTACACGTTCGATCGGGCGGGAGACTTGGGAGAGGCGCTCGAGGTCGTGCCGTGGGATCACGGAGGCGGCCCGCCGGAAGCGGATGGCC
>DASRXR010000411.1:0-2924 GCA_035687405.1 Polyangiales bacterium | reverse complement strand
CTTGCCGTAGCCGAGGACGTAGTTCGCGGGCGAAAACGACTGAAAATTGCCCTCGGCATCGCGGTGCGTGTAGCCGGTGATCGGGCCCGATTCGCGGAACGAGCCGGTGTCGAGCAGTGCATCGATACGTTCGCGTACGGTGAGGCGACCTGCGTCGTGCTGCTTTGCGACGCCTTCAGCGCCGCCTAGCTCTGCTGCTGCACGCCGTCGTAACTCGATGCCTTTTAGCTCTTCTTCCCAGCTCATCGCGCCGGGAGCTTAGTACGCTTCGCAGCGCGCGGCTTTGCCGATTTCTTCGGGATTTTTGAGGCCGATTTCTGCTTTTTTGGGACAGGCGCCGCTGCGCCTTCTTTCACGCGCATCGCGGCCAGCTTGGCGATTAGGTCGAACGGGATCGGCTCGTCGAGCGGGAACCTCAGCGTGCCGCGGCCGGCTTCATAGCTGGCGATCTCTTTCTTGAACGCGTCCATGCCCTTCGTGCGCGGGAAGATCGAGATGTGATTATTGAACGCCGCGAAGTAGATCAGATTGCCGTTCAGAACGTAGGTCGGGATTCGATACTTGATGGTCTCTTCGGCGGCGGGAGCGGCTTTGCGGATCAGCGACCGGATCTTCTTGAGGTGTTTCTGAACATCCGGTGGGAAACCGGCGATGTACGAGTCGATGGTTTCGGTTTTGGAGGGCGCTTTTTTCATGCCCGGTCAGGGTAAGCCATCCGACTGTCAAAGCTACGCTCGCTCGGTCGACAGCTCGGCTCGGCAGTGCGATGAGCGGAAGCGCGATGTCGAGCAGCGGAAAATCTCGCGATGTTTCGCAGATTCGAGGCGCGATGCTCCATCTCTGGGCTCCGCCGGTCTCGATCACCCACGTAGAGTGCCCAGTTCTGAACGTTCACGCGAAGTGTCGAGCCGGAACGTGCTCGGCCCACTCGAACATGTAACTCGAATCGGCAGGATGCGATGATTGTTGGAACTAATCGGACTAGTTGCTCGCGCGTGGTGTTGCTGTTCGCGTTGGCAGCCGTCTGCGGATGCGGGGACGACGAAGGCTCCTCCCGTCGCGGTGACGCCGCCGCGGATGCGGCTCCGAGCGGCGGGACCGATGCCGGTAGTGCCGGAGCGGGCGGTTCGAATACAACGCGCGGCCGGACCGCAACGAAGCTCGCAGACGGAATCGTAGGCAAAGAGTGCACGCAAGCGTCTGACTGTGGGGCCGGGAGCTGCATGCAGACCATCCAGGTCGTGAACACGCCGTATCCTGGCGGCTACTGCACCGGTAGTTGTTATAGCGATGGCGACTGCGGTGCCGAAGGCGTGTGTCAGCCGGGCATCTTGGGTCGGGCGGGTTCGTGTTATCTGCGCTGCGACGTGGAGCGCGGGTGTCCGCGTGATGGCTACCGGTGTCGCGTGGTCGCGGACGTCGCGCGATGTATCGCTGCGCCCGAGCCGCTCGCAGACAACATCGCAGGTGCGGCGTGCGCGAGTGATGCAGATTGTGGTGGCGGCGCGATGAGCTGCACCTCGATGATCGGTGCGTATCCCGCTCCAGGCGGTTACTGCAGCGAGTCGTGTGCGGTCAGCGAGGACTGCGGCGCTGGTGGCGTCTGCATCAACGGAATTAGCATCGTCACGATCAGTTCGGGTAAATGTATGAAGTCGTGTTCGACCACAGCCGACTGCCGCGAAGGTTACGTGTGTAATCCATTCGGCGGCCCGTCGAGTGACGGTCCCGGTGCATGCACGCCGATTTTCGAGGACTCCGACGCGGGTGAGCCGTAACGTTCGCGCGTTGTGTCTGTGCCCAATCGGGAGCAAGCCTCGCCCCGCACGCGAGCTCGTCCTACGATCCAATCCTTGCTGTGGGCAAGTCCGGTGACGCTCGTCAGGTTTTGGCTGGACGAGGTGCTCTTGGGTCGTGCGAACGCGGTCATACCGGAGATTTGAGCGAGCGCCACGCGCGTTTGCGCGGCTTGCTGTGGTGACTTGAAGAAGGCGACCGGCGTTGCTACGCACGGCTTGTGTCCTTTGTTCGCACCCGCGTTTTGATGTTCGCGTCTTGGTTTGCTGCGGCGCTGCTCGCCGCGTGTGATGGATCTGGCGGACAAGCCGTAACGTCTCAGGATGTGGCTGGCGCTGGCGGTGCTGCGGCTCCGCCCAGCGCTGGAGTGAGCGGCGGCGTGGCGGGTTCCTCCGGCGCTGCGGGAACGGCCGGTGCTGCAGCTGGGAGCGGCGGGAGCGTGAGCGCGGGCGCTGCGGGGGGCGGCGCGGCGCAGGCCGGTAATACTGGAACGATCGCGGGTAGCGGCGGAGCAGGCAGCGGCGGAGTCGCTGCTGCGGGTGCTGGATCAGCCGCCGGCGCGAGTGCGGCAGGGAGCGGCGGCGCTGCCGGTGCGGGCGGTGCAGCTGGGGGCCCGAGTGGACCGCCCAGTCCCGACCCGAAGTTTCTCGTACCCGCGACCGGTCCATGTCCCGAATTCCGCGACGGCTACGCGATGTTCGCGCCGGACGGCAAGCAGCGCCGCGTGCTGCTGTACGCGGCACCGAAGCCGGATCTGCACGGCCCGCTGATCATCTCGTGGCACAGCACGTTGCCGAACCCGGAAGATGCGGTGGCCTGGATCGGGCAAAGCGTGATCAATGAGATCAAAGCGCAAGGTGGAATCGTCGCTGCGCCTGCGACTGCTGACCCGACTTCGACGCGACCTTGGGACAACACGCCGATGGGTCCGAGGAACACGGACTCCGATCAGCGGCTGATGGACGAGATCGTGGCGTGCGCGGTGAGCAAAGTCGGAATCGACGTGCGTCGCATCCACGCGACTGGGATGAGCGCCGGCGGATTGAAAACCGCGCAGGTGAGTTTGCGCCGGTCCGGCTATCTCGCGAGTGTCGTCGTCTACTCAGGCGGATTGACTGCGGGCGATA